>NZ_CP107036.1:5501237-5851856 GCF_029542085.1 Sphingobacterium sp. ML3W
CTCCCCAGGTCGTACGTAGCATACCTGGCCAAGGGAATTTGATACATAGATTTCCGGTGACATCATTGCCCTCAATTTCTTTTCCATTCTCGTCCATCAACGCTGGTTGTACACCAGGCATTGGGAACATCGCATAACTTGCTTTTTCTGGCGTAACACCGGCTAAAGAGGTGATCAGGTGACCACCATTCTCCGTTTGCCAATAAGTATCAACGACAGGACAGTTCTTTTTACCGACCTTTTCATTAAACCAGTTCCAGGCTTCTTCGTTGATAGGTTCGCCCACTGAGCCCAGTACACGCAGTGACGAAAGGTCGTTTTTATCTACAAACTGATCTCCAAAAGCCATTAAAGAACGTAATGCTGTAGGGGACGTGTAAATGATATTGACTTTATACTTGTCAACAATATCCCAATAACGGCTCGCATCTGGGAATGTTGGGATACCTTCAAACATCAATGACGTTGCACCTTGGGATAATGGTCCGTAAACAATATAGCTATGGCCAGTAATCCAACCAATGTCAGCTGTACAGAAAAATACATCATTTGGTTGATACTGGAAGGTATTCATAAAGGTATATCCCGTATAGACCATATAACCACCACAGGTGTGTACAACTCCTTTTGGCTTACCTGTAGATCCAGAAGTGTAAAGGATAAATAGCGTATCCTCTGCATCCATTTCTTCAGCCGGGCAAGCCGGATTGCCTTGAGTCTCTACCTTCTTGATCTCATCTTCCCACCATACATCACGGCCTTTGATCATGGATACCGGTGTACGTGTACGTGTTAATACAATGACTTTCTCTACAGTATCACATTGCATCAATGCATCATCAACAATATTTTTAAGTCCAATGGTTTTATTACCACGGTAGCTACCATCGGAAGTAACGATCAATTTGCATTCCGCATCCTCAATACGATCTGCGATCGAACGCGCGGAGAATCCGCCAAAAACAACTGAATGGATAGCACCTATACGCGCACAGGCCAATACCGCAATCACTAGTTCAGGTACCATCGGTAAGTAAATACAGACCCGGTCGCCCTTTTTGATGTTGTTGTTCTTTAATACATTGGCAAATTGCTCGACCTTCTGTAACAATTGTTTATAGGAAAGGATGCGGTGTGCTTCATTTGGGTCATTTGGTTCCCAAATAATCGCAGGTTTATCCCCATTCGCATAAATATGACGGTCCAGGCAGTTTTCTGTAATATTTAATTTTGCACCTTCAAACCATTTGATATTAGGTTCCTCAAAATTCCAGTTTAGCACTTTGTTCCATTTTCTCTTCCAGAAAAAATGATCCGCTATGCTCGCCCAAAACTCCTCAGGTTGTTCTACACTTCGCTTATATTCACTTTGATATTCTTCAAATGATTTTATTTGTAGGCTCATTGTTATAGGATTATTATGAATTATTTTAATTTATAAAGTTATCGTTGCGAAATTGTTTTTAATAGCTCAATTTCGGTGTACAATTTAGCGGTTTTTGCCCATTTTATCAACAATTTGATGTTTAATATAATGTTAAACTACTTTTATCTATCAAGATTGTTATATTGCAGCAAGATTAAACACAGATGTTGTTTCTAAGAAAGATATTCTATATCAGCATTTATACGAATATTTTGATTGCATTGGCCGCCATGGCCCAATGTGCACTGACCTATATCATATTTGAACGGCCGATCAATTGGTCTATTGTCTTAGTTGAGGGGACAGCAACATTATTGCTTTATAATTTTAGCTTATGGTGGTCTAAACCCCAAAATCCAAAAGAATCAAAATTTGCCCGTACTCGCTGGATATTTAACCACGAGTGGGTGATGTGGCTGAATAATGTCATCGCATTGGTTGTTCTTGGTTACTGTTTGCTAGACATCCATCTTTATTCGTTCTTATTTTTAGGTTTTATTGGAATATTGAGCTTATTGTACGGGATGCCGCTGTTCACTTTTCACGATCGCAAAGTTGGGCTTCGGCAAATTCCTGGGGCGAAGATCTTCCATATCGCCTTGGTTTGGGTATGCAGTAGTGTGGTACTTCCTTATGTTGAATTGCTCAATGTGGGTGACAGGATAGACTCTTGGGTACTTGTTGCACTTTGTGTGCTGAAATTTATATTTTTGATTATTTGCACTTTGCCTTTTGATATTCGGGATATCCAACAGGATTCCTATTATCATTTGCGGACATTGCCCAATATGTTAGGGGAGCAGAAGGCAAAAAGACTTACCTATACTTTATTGGTGTTACATAGTCTCTTAATCCTTATTGCTCCATATCTGATGGAAATCAAGATTGGGTTGATCCTGACCAATCTTGTGATATTTGCTCTTTTGAAACTAGCGGTCTTCAAGACCAAGGAGCATTATCACTATGCTTACTTACTAGATGGAAGTCTGGTACTCCAATTTTTGATCGTAGTGTTGATTAATATTTAAACCCCATCCTGTTGTCCTAAAAATGCGATAATCTTATCTGCAGCAACTTCTGATAATTTGTAATAGCTTTCAAACGTCCAGCCCGCTACATGGGGAGATAAAATGACATTATCCCTACTGATAAGGTCGGGATACCAGGTTTGTTCAGCAAGTTTGGGGAATTTTTCGACAGGCAGCACATCAAAGGCCGCTCCGAGAATATCACCCTTATTAAGACTATTTAATACAGCCGGAACTTGTACAATCCCACCTCTGGCACCCAATAGGAAAAAGATAGGTTTGTTAAACTTCGATAAATAGGCATCATCAATCATTCCCTTTGTTTCGGCAGTCAATGGAATATGGAAACTAATAACATCGGCTTGCTCATAGATATTTTCCATACTGGCCTCCACAGCATATTGGTCGGTATAATCCCTCCGGTATTTGTCGTAAGCGAGTACCTTCACGTCAAAACCAGAAAGCTTTTTGGCCATCGCCATACCATTGTGGCCATAACCGATCAAGCCAACAGTACGGCCTTTAAGTTCATAGCCTCGGTTGGCTTCGCGTAACCATAGGCCAGTTCTCACTTGTTGATCACTGCGGTTGAGATTATTCATCAGACTCAATAACATTCCGATCATATGTTCGCCCACCGCATCCCGGTTACCTTCGTTTGCGGGAATTAATGTAATCTGTCGCTGTGCGGCAATTTCATCATCGATATTATCCATTCCGGCTCCTGCCCGGGCGATGAAACGCAAGCTAGGAGCCAGGTCAAAGAACGGTTTATCTACCTGAAATTTGGACCGAATGACCATGCCTGAGTAGTTAGCAATGATTTTTTCCGTTTCTTGGCGGTCAATGTCAGGTTGGTAGTCATAGGGAATCCCCGCTTGTTCAAATTTCTCCAACATAATTTCGTGGATGTCGTCTACAATCAAAATATTAGCTTTCATGATTACGGTTGATTTGCATAAAGTCTACTGACAATAACTTGTTTAACTGTTGTTGCTTGAGTCTATTCGGCATGATTTTCATGATGAAATTGCGCATACCGATCAGAAATGGGGTCTCCCATTGAGCGATCTTCCCGGTCTGCCAAGAAGTATTCGTAATATAGTTGACGCGCTCCATTCGACGTATTTCAAATCGAGAGAAAGCTTGTCGAATAGATGAGGCTGTTTTGAGTTCGTCCAGCAGCACAGCAACATCTTCTATTGCTTGACAGGCTCCCTGTCCTAAATTGGGGGTAGTGGCGTGACCCGCATCTCCAAGCAAAAGGATATTGTCAAAAGCAAGCTGTTGTAATGGGGCGATATCTATAATGT
Organism: Sphingobacterium sp. ML3W; assembly: GCF_029542085.1. Taxonomy (NCBI): domain Bacteria; kingdom Pseudomonadati; phylum Bacteroidota; class Sphingobacteriia; order Sphingobacteriales; family Sphingobacteriaceae; genus Sphingobacterium; species Sphingobacterium sp. ML3W. Next base: position 5,505,005 of record NZ_CP107036.1, read on the forward strand.
CATTCCAGATCAGTTCGGCATCCTTGGTCTCCGATAGAATCGTTGGAATAGGATCGTGGTATTCCTTGAAGTTGTTCAATAATTCTGCAGTAGTCCAGTTTTTTAGTGTCGGATTTTGCTGTACACTGTTGATGCAGGCGTACCAATACACGCGATTACTAACAAGGGGTGTCATTCCAAATCTACCTTTTGCACCCCAGGTTTCAGTGCTTTTTTTGAGTTGGATACTGCTGTTATCTATTGTTGCCCGCCAGCAGGTATAACCTGAATAACGGGGGCTTGAGGCCGGTATCAGTTGTTGACGTAATAGTGAATGCACGCCATCGGCAATAAGTAATGCAGCTCCTACAGCTTGGCTTCCGTCGGTAAAATGAACACAAACTTGTTCCCCTAACCGTTCGAAGGAAGTCGCACGTTTGCCAAGATGAACCTGGTTATCGGGGATTTTTGATAAAAGAAATTGGTGTAGGTCCGCTCGGTGTATCGCAAAATTGTCCTGATTGTATTTTTTGCTGATGGATTTGGTATTCGGTTCGACCAAAATATTTCCTTTTTGATCCAAAACATTATAGGAACCCAGATAATGTCCAATTTGACTGATTTCATCTTTTAATCCTAGGTGATCTAGGGCCTGCATGGCATTGGCAGCGAGTCCAAAACCTGCACCTATACCTTTAAGTTCAGCTACACTTTCATAGACATGGGTTTTAAGACCCAATTTTTGAAGGCCTATCGCGGCACATAATCCAGCGATCCCACCGCCAACAATAATAAAAGTGTTATCTGCAAAATTCATATCAAAGGCAATTTGCGATCTCGTTAGTCAGGCTAACAAAATCGTCTACAGTTAACCGTTCGGCCCGCAGCTCATAAAGCGGATTATCTGACATCTTATCTTTCGGAACAACCCCTGAAAGGGAATTGCGTAAAGTTTTGCGGCGTTGATTGAATCCTGCTTTGACGACACGCCAAAATAGCTTCTCATCACAGGCCAGTTGCTCACGGTCATTGCGGGTCATACGGATGACACCCGACAGTACCTTAGGCGGCGGATTAAAAGCGCCAGCCTTTACAGTAAAGAGATATTCTACTTTATAGTAAGCTTGTAAAAACACACTCAGAATTCCATACTCTTTACTGCCTGCTTTCGCTGTACAGCGCTCAGCGACTTCTTTTTGAAACATACCTGTCATCTGAACAACACGTTGACGTTCGTCCAAAATTTTGAAGAGGATCTGAGAGGAAATATTATAGGGAAAGTTGCCAATGACAGCCATCTTTTCGCCAAAATATTGCGAAAAATCAAGGTTTAGAAAATCGCCATGGATCAATCTTTTTCCCAACTGTGGGTATTTATCGTCCAAATAGGCAATCGATTCATCATCAACATCGATCAGATAGGTCTCATATTCTTCTTTCTGTAATAGAAAATCCGAAAGGACACCCATTCCCGGACCAACTTCGAGTACTTGGCTGAAACCCAATTTAGGATCCAATGCCTCTACAATACGTTGTGCGGCATTCTTATCGTTTAAGAAATGCTGTCCTAGATGTTTTTTTGCTCTAACTGTACTCATGATGCAAAATTAGAAATTAAAAAGCTTTATAAAGTAAAAAGTCAAAATTAAAAAGCAGAGACAGTTTGCAAACCATAGGCTTCTCTGACCAAAATCTCAATACGCATATCTAACTACTCAATACTAAAAAAAAATCCCTATTTTTGATTCAAAGCATTTAAAAAGGATGAGTGATAAACTAAAAATCGGAATTACCGTAGGGGATATTAATGGTATTGGACTTGAAGTAATTATCAAGTCATTGGTAGATCAACGTATGTGCGATTTTTTCACACCAATTGTTTATGGAAATACAAAAGTTGCCTCTTTTCATCGGAAAGCGGTGGGAATAAACGATTTTAGTTTTAATGTAGTAAATGATGCTGAACAAGCCCATCCTAAAAGGGCAAATATGATCAATTGCTGGCAGGAAGATGTCAAGATCTCTTTGGGAGAGGAGAACGAAATTGGTGGAAAATATGCTTTTTTGTCTTTGGAAAGAGCGATTGAGGATTTGAAAGCTGGTAAAATAGATGCTTTAGTGACTGCACCCATCAATAAGCATAATATTCAACAGGAGGGATTCCAATTTCCTGGTCATACCGAATATTTGCAGGCCAAAGTTGAAGCTGATGATGTATTGATGTTTATGGTATGTGACGAACTACGCATTGGTGTGGTGACAGGACATATTCCGCTACATGATGTGGCTGCGAATATTACTGAAGAGGCGATACTGAAAAAGCTGATCCTCATGAATGAGTCTTTGAAAAAGGATTTCTGGGTAGAGAAACCCAAAATTGCCGTTTTAGGACTTAATCCACATGCTGGGGATCATGGAATTATCGGTACGGAGGACGACCAGATTATTCGACCAACAGTAGAAAAAGCAAATGAGCAAGGGATTTTTTGTTTTGGACCCTATCCAGCAGATGGTTTCTTTGCAAAAGGAGCATATGAAAAGTTTGATGCCGTATTGGCGATGTACCACGATCAAGGATTAATTCCGTTTAAGCATATCGCAAAAGGTGCTGGTGTAAATTATACAGCAGGATTACCTATTGTACGTACTTCGCCAGATCATGGTACAGGCTACGATATCGCTGGAAAAAATCTGGCTTCACCAAGCTCATTTGTAGAAGCAATTTTCACTGCAGTCCATATTGTAAAACGCCGCAGGGAACAGGCTGAATTACTGAAAAATCCATTGGCATTCCGCAAATTGTCCAAAGATCGGGATTAGGTTGATAATAATTGATGATTTTTTTGATCTATAAGGTTATATAAGTCAGGTTAAGCAGGTGACGAGAACCATAGCCGTCATTAAGGATCATAATGATTCTCGAGGGATAAGTAAAACAGAAATCGTATCAGCCTACAGCTTCTATAATCAAAATCTCAATACTTAATACTAAAAAAAGTATTACTTTTGCAAACTGTTTGGTTTTTTACCTGCTGTTCTAACTATGTGCGATAATTTACAACATCCAATATTTTCTATCATCAAAGAGCTCGCCGAGCAGACAAATACGGAGTGTTATGTCATCGGAGGGTATGTACGCGACTACATTATGAAGCGTCCATTCAAGAATGATGTGGATATTGTTGTGGTGGGAAGTGGTATTGAATTTGCAACTTTACTAGGTGAAAGGCTTCATACTAAAGTGGCGGTCTATAAGAATTTTGGAACTGCAATGCTCGTTTTTGAGGGCTTGAATGTAGAGTTTGTGGGTGCGCGGAGGGAATCTTACCGAGCAAACTCCCGGAAACCAATTGTAGAGGATGGCACATTGACCGATGATCAAAACCGTCGTGATTTTACTATCAACGCCATGGCTTTTTCGCTGAATAAAGCCGATTACGGTACAATGGTAGACCCCTTCGATGGGGTAAAGGATCTCGAGCACCGTGTGATTCGGACGCCTCTTAATCCAATTGAAACTTTCTCAGACGATCCATTGCGTATGATGCGTGCGATCCGTTTTGCAACCCAGCTAAATTTCAAGATTGACATTGCGGCTATTACAGCAATTACTGATACAAAAGAACGTATTAAGATTATTTCGAGGGAACGGATTATCGATGAGATCAATAAGATCATTCTTTCCCCAAAACCCTCGGTGGGTTTTAAATACCTTTTTGATACAGGCTTATTAGAATTGATTTTTCCGGCCATGTACAACCTGCATGGAGTTGATATTATTGATGGAAAAGGACATAAGGATAATTTCTACCACACATTGGAAGTACTGGATAATGTCTGTGAATTATCGGGGGATCTCTGGTTACGCTGGGCTGCTATTATGCACGATATTGCTAAACCTGCGACAAAACGTTTTGATAAGAAATTGGGCTGGACATTTCATGGGCATGAAGACCGCGGTGCACGTATGGTGCCTAAGCTTTTTGCTGAACTAAAATTGCCGCTTCATGAAAAGATGAAATTCGTACAGAAACTTGTACAATTGCATCTTCGTCCGATTGTCCTTGCTCAGGATATTGTGACAGATTCTGCTGTCAGACGCTTATTATTTGAAGCAGGTGATGACATTGATGCATTAATGATGCTGTGCCACGCCGATGTGACAACGAAGAATGAGTTTAAAAAGAAAAAGTACCGCCAAAATTTTGAACTTGTCAAGCAGAAACTAAAGGATGTAGAGGAACGTGACAAGATACGAAATTGGCAACCGCCGATCAGTGGAGAAGATATTATGATACTTTTTGGATTAACACCCGGCCGCGCTGTTGGGCAATTAAAAAACTTGATCCGCGAGGCTATTTTGGAGGGTGAGATTCCGAATTCCCGGATTGAAGCCTATCAATATCTAGTAAAAAAGGCTGGAGACATGGGTTTGGAGGTCAAACAAGAAATCCAGTTGGAAATTTCCAATTCTTAAAATATAGTATTAATTTTAAACTGCTAAAAAGAAGAATACATAGAAGATGGCAATTTATAGATTTAGAGTTACTTTTGAAGATTATGAAGATGTATATCGTGAAATTGATATGCCTTCGAAAAGTACATTTTTAGACATGCACGAGGAAATCCATAAAACGACAGGTTATGCGACGGATACTTCTTCCTCTTTTTATGTGAGCAATGATCAATGGAAAAAAGGGACAGAAATAGCGTTTAAACCGAACCAGCGAAAAAAAGATGCTGAAGTTTTGTTAATGGAGAATATTCGCCTGAGCAAGTTTATTGATGATCCTCACCAAAAGTTTTATTACGTCTATAATTTTGACCGCCCTTATGATTTTCAAGTGGAGCTGATCAAGATTTTGAAAGAGGAAGTGGGTAAAGACTATCCGGCATTATTCAAATCTGTTGGCCAGGTGCCTAAAACTATGACTGCCGCTAACTTCCCGGTATCCGATGCTGTTGAGGAGGATGAATTTGTTGAGGAAGATGATACACAATATGGTGTGGATGACGAAGACGAATTAGATGGCTTTGATAGCGAAGATGAAGACGAAGAGGGTGAAGGCGAGGAAGAGCGCGAGGGATCTAACGGCTACGAAGACGAATATTAATTGAAAATGCTTTCAATGCATATTTGAGCATTTGAAGCAAATATTATGGCAAAAAAGAAAACACTGATAGCCATTGTAGGTCCGACTGCTGTTGGAAAAACTGCAATGGCTATTTCATTAGCTCAATATTTTAAGACCGAAATTATTTCTGCCGATTCCCGGCAGTTCTATCGCGAGATGACGATTGGTACAGCAAAGCCAGATCTAGAAGAACTGGCTAGTGCTCCGCATCATTTTATAAATTCACATTCCATTACCCAAGATTATTCTGCTGGAGATTTTGAACGGGAAGCCTTACACAAGTTGGATGACCTTTTCCGGCAACATGATGTGGTCGTTATGGTCGGAGGATCTGGACTTTTTGTACGTGCGCTCTGTGAAGGCTTGGATGATCTCCCTAAAGCAGGAGATGAGGTACGCGAAAGACTTAACAATGAAATGGCACAGCTGGGGCTTGAACAGATGAAAGAGCGATTAAAAACAATTGATCCAGCCTATTATCAAATCGCTGATATTGATAATCCACAGCGTGTCGTTCGTGCCTTGGAAGTATTTGAGGCAACAGGCAAACCCATGTCCTTTTATCACAAAAAAAACCTAAGTAAGAGACCATTTGATATCCTGACGATCGGATTGAATATGGCACGTCCCCAGTTGTACGAAAGGATTAATCTTCGGGTGGAACGGATGATGGAATTGGGATTGTTGGAAGAGGTAAAATCATTATTTCCCTTTAGAAACAAGCCGGCTTTGTTGACGGTAGGCTACGCTGAATTGTTTGATTACCTCGACGGAAATATTTCCTTGGAAGAAGCTGTGGAGAGGATCAAGCAAAATTCAAGACGCTATGCGAAGCGGCAGATTACCTGGTTTAAAAAATATGGCAATACCTCGTGGTTTCAACCTGATGAAACAGGGACGGTTATTGATTTCATAAATGCTAAGCTAATTGAAGGGAACACAATAAGTTAATCAGCATCTCATTACAATAAAACTTTCATTCTCTCACGAGAGGAACAACAGTTATAAAAATTAACTGAAGGTTCTTTTTCTGGCCAATGCAAAGAAAAAAGGCTGTCGATGATTACCAACAGCCTTTTTTATGAACCTTATTAGCTTACTTTACCAAGTAATTCCATCCAAATGGATCGGCTACTTTACCATAGCGCAATTCATTTAGATAATGTAAAACTTTATTGGAGAACTCACGGCCCTCAACTGGAGGTAAATTGTAGTCTTGTCCTTCAAAACCGATCCGGCTAATGTCAGTAATCGTAGCAGCTGTTCCTGCAGCAAATGCCTCAGTAACTGTACCTGCTTTAATCCCATCAATAAGCTCCTGTACGGATACTTTCCGCTGCTCAGTTTTATAACCCCATTTTTCTGCCAATTCCATAATTGTACGACGCGTTACACCATGTAAGATGGTATCGCCATGCGGCGTGATAATGGTATCACCAATACGGAAGATTAGGTTTGCGGTACCCGCTTCTTCGATATATTTGTGTTCTGAAGCATCAGTCCACATAATTTGATCGTAGCCTTCATCGTTAGCCAATTGGGTCGGATAAAGCGACAGCGCATAATTACCTGCATTTTTCGAGAATCCAACACCGCCTTCAGCTGCACGTGTATAGTACGTTTCAACTTTTAAGCTAATCGGTTTACTATAGTAAGCACCAACTGGGCCAGTGATAATGATAAACTTGTATGATTTGGATGGATGTACGCCCAACGCAGCTTCAGTACCGAACATAAATGGACGTATATACAAAGAAGAACCTTCTTTAGCAGGAACCCAATTACGGTCAATATCCAATAGTTTGTTCAGACCATCCATAAAAATTTCCTCAGGAACCTCAGGCATCTGAAGGCGTGCTGCAGATTTGTTGAATCTTTCCCAGTTTCTGTCTGGACGAAAGATGCTCACTGTACCATCTGCGAATTTATAGGCTTTAATACCTTCAAAGATTGCTTGACCATAATGTAAAGCTGACATGGAAGGACTGAAACTGATATCTCCGTAAGGGACGATGCTGACATCTTTCCATTCACCATCATCATAGTCTGCGACCAGCATGTGGTCGGATAATATCTTTCCGAATTTTAGATTGTCGAAATCTACTTGCGAGAGTCTTGAATTTTGAGTTGGCTCTACGCGAATTGAATAGTTCTCTGTCGCGTTCATCTTATTTTTTATATTACTTAGGCTAAGTTAGGAAAAATTGAAATATAAATCGCACTTTGCTACGATAATTTCCCGTTTAGAAAAATGCCTTTTATTTCGGACAGTCATTCTCCTATTTACTACACTTCCCTATGAAAATGAAAAATAAACCGATAAAATTTATCGAGGCAACCTGCTTTCAATTAATTGTATTAATTTTGTGTTAATTAACACTGTTTCTGTATTTGTGGCATAAAGTTTGGCAATAAAGACTGCGACCGTAGATGGGCATTGGGTCGCTTTACGCTATAAAATCACTTATCATAAAATAAACTTAGTATGGAATTGACTCACCGTCTTAACAAAAGCAATGAAGTAACATCGGGTGAAACTCGCGAATTGTTACAGCGTGATGTTGAAATTCAAAAGAAAGGTATTTCTGTGAATTTTATTCTTGGTTTTTTTGTGTTTTTGTATAAAACCGCAATTAAACCCTAAAAAAACAGAGATTAGCCAAGATAGTCTCGTAAAATTTTGGCTAATCTCCCCAAGAATAGACGTTCGGTCAATCTTGTAAAATCTTTAAAAGCGGGTCAAGATATTCTCTATTATTGCTCAATCGAGGGACTTTATTCTGTCCACCCAGTTTACCTCTAGATTTCATCCACTTATAAAAAGTATCTGATGGTGCATTATGGACAATTGGCGGGCGAAGTGCCATGTTCTTGAATCGCTTTGCGTCGTAATCTGAATTTATTTCCCTCAACTTGGCATCCAATATTTCACAAAAACGTTTAAAATCGTTGGGTTGCTGTTCAAATTCAATGACCCATTCGTGCGCGCCTGCTTCAGCATCCCTAAAATAAACTGGTCCTGCGGTGTAATCTTTTATACGCGCATTTGTCAGTTTGCTTGCTTCGGCTAGTGCCTGTTCGGCATTGTCAACAATCACTTCTTCACCAAATGTATTGATATATTGTTTTGTACGTCCCGATATCTGAAAGCGGTAGGGCGACAAAGACGTAAACTTGATTGTGTCGCCTATTTTATAACGCCATAGTCCGGCATTGGTGGAAATGATCAGCGCATAGTTCTTGCCGATTTCGACCTGATCCAAACGTAGCGTTGTCGGGTTTTCCTCATGCATTCGTTCCGTGGGAAGGAATTCGTAATAAATCCCATAATCCAACATGAGCAGAAGATCTTCAGAGTCTGATTCATCCTGTAACCCAAAATACCCTTCTGAGGCATTGTAGTTTTCTAGATAGTACATCTTATCTGAAGGAATCAGTTTGTGGAACTGCTCGCGGTAGGGCTTGAAACTCACACCTCCATGACCATAAAACTCAAGGTTTGGCCATACTTCCAATAGATTGTTCTTGCCTGTGATTTCCAGTACACGTTTAGCCATCACAATATTCCATGTTGGTACACCCGCCAGACTAGTGACATTTTCTTTGATGGTAATTTGCGCGATCTGCTCAATTTTCTCTTCAAAATTGGGATTTAAAGTCACCTCCATGTTTGGGGTTCGTTTGAATTCCGCCCAAAATGGAAGGTTGCGGATCAGGATGGAAGATAGATCTCCATAATAGGAGTCTGGGCTAAAGTTGTTGATCTGCGATGAACCGCCGATGACAACAGACTTTCCTGTAAAAACACGGTTTTCAGGTCTATTGTGACAGTATATAGTCAACATGTCCTTCCCTCCCTGGAAGTGGCATTCTTCTAGGGCCTCTTCGCTCACCGGTATAAATTTGCTACGATCAGAGGTTGTTCCAGAAGATTTTGCAAACCATTTGATATCCGAAGGCCACAGAATATTCTGCTCACCTTTGATCATCCGATCTACATAACCTTTGATATCGTCATAATCCTGTATAGGTACGCGCTCTTTGAAGATTTCTGGGGTGAGTATGCTGGTGTAGTCGTATTTTTTTCCCCATTCCGTCGCCTCGGCAGTAGAAATTAAACTTTGGAACCATTCCTCTTGTACATCGTGGGGATATTTCATGAAAAGCTCGATTTGGTGAATCCTTTTTTTCATGAACCAAGTAAAAATGGAGTTTAATAAGGCCATATAGGGTATTCGTTATGCTTTAAAATTTTTTCCTTCTTAATTCAAAATGACGACCAAGATAGAACTTTCGAGCCAGTTCATTATCCGCGATCTCTTCAGGTGTGCCCGTAAGCATAATCTTTCCTTCGGTCAAAAGGTAGGCTCTATCTGTAATGGATAAAGTTTCCTGTACATTGTGGTCGGTGATTAAGATGCCAATATTACGTGTTTTGAGTTTAGCAACAATCGTTTGGATTTCCTCTACGGCAATAGGGTCAACCCCCGCAAATGGCTCATCCAATAGGATAAACGATGGATTTGCGGCCAATGCTCGAGCGATTTCCGTACGTCGGCGCTCGCCCCCCGACAAAAGATCACCTCTGTTTTTACGGACACGATGCAGACTGAATTCGGATAGCAATTCTTCCAACTTGGCCATACGTTCTTCTTTGTTGGGGTAGTGGATCTCCAGTACAGCCAGGATATTGTTTTCTACGGATAACTTGCGGAAAACAGAAGCTTCCTGTGCCAAATAACCTATTCCACGCTGCGCGCGTTGGTACATCGCATCTTGCGTGATCTCTTGATCATCTAAAAATACTTTTCCGTCATTGGGTTTGATCAGACCTACAATCATATAAAATGAGGTCGTTTTACCAGCACCATTTGGCCCCAGTAACCCGACAATCTCTCCTTGTTCTACATGAAAGGATACGTTGTTGACAACAGTACGTTGTTTATATTTTTTTATGAGATGTTCTGCCTTTAAAATCATCTTCTTGATTTATCTTGTCACTATAAATTTCTGCTCTACTTATTCCGCAAAATGCCAGATAATGCTGAATTTACCGTTGGAGCATTTGAATGCAAATCTATGGTAAATATATTTAATATCTTCTTAGTATTAAGTATTTAGATGCTAAAACGCTAATATCGAATTCCCTTGATGTTAAGCTGTAAGTTTCTTTTATTGCGCCACACATTCTCTTCAATGCTATAACAAATATCAAAACTCTGCCCCGAATTGATATGATCAATATGTTCTGCTAATCCGAAACCGATGCAATCAAAAGATGGAGAGTCTTCCTGGACAACTGTCATTTTTAAATGATTTGTACCTACAGGGAAAGCCGACCCTACTGAATTCACTTTCTTACTCAAGAAAATTGGTGACTCATTTTGTGGGCCAAAAGGTTCAAACTGTTGGAGTATGCGAAAAAATTTAGCGTCTATATCCTTCAGATGGAGTTTAGCATCGATCTGAATTTCTTGTGTCAGCATTTCGGGACTGATCCTACGAGCCACGACCTCTTCAAATCGATCTTGAAACAGGCTTACATTGTCCAGTGACATGGTCAGTCCAGCAGCATATTTGTGCCCTCCAAATTGCTCCAGTAAATCAGCACATTCGTTTAATGCTTCATATAGATCAAATCCGATTACTGATCGACACGAGCCCGCGATATGGCCATTCGTTTCCGTCAATATGATGGTGGGACGGTAATATTTCTCAGTCAATCGTGAAGCCACAATACCGATTACACCTTTATGCCAGTCTGATTTGTATAATACGGTAGATTTTCGGCTCTTGAGAACTACATTTTCTTCAATGAGCGCCAGCGCCTCCTCCGTTATTTTAAGGTCAAAATCCTTGCGGACATTGTTTTGATCATCAATGCTCGAACTAAAGTCTTTCGCTTCCTGTAGGGATTTTGAAATTAATAATTTGACGGCATCCTTAGCGTGGTCAATGCGGCCGGCTGCATTGATGCGTGGGCCGATTTGGAATACGATGTCATTGACCGTAAAAATCTTTGTTCTATTGTTGGATAGGTCAACCAATGCTTTTAATCCCACGCAGGGATTGGTATTGAGCTTGATCAACCCAAAGTGGCTTAAGATTCTATTCTCCCCAGTGATTGGGACGATATCTGATGCTATACTCACTGCAACCAGATCTAAAAATTGATAACAGGCATTGATATCCATTCCGTTGGTCAGTATGAACGCCTGGATGATCTTGAAGCCGATACCGCAACCAGAAAGTTCCTTGTAGGGATAATCACAATCTACACGTTTTGGATCTAAGACAGCGAAAGCGTTTGGAAGTTCTTCACCTGGGAGATGGTGGTCGCCAATGATAAAGTCTATCCCCTTCGTGTTGGCATAGTCAATTTTATCAATGGCTTTTATTCCACAGTCTAATGCAATAATAAGAGAAAAGCCATTAGCAGCGGCATAATCAATGCCCTGCGTAGATATACCATAGCCTTCTGCATAACGGTCCGGAATATAAAACTCCAGTTGACTATGAAATTCTCTGAAAAAACTGTAGACTACAGCAACTGCTGTAGTGCCATCAACATCGTAATCACCATAGATCAGGATCTTTTCTTTATTGCCGATAGCCTGAATGATTCGAGATATGGCTTTTTCCATATCCTTCATCAAAAAAGGATCGTGCAAATCGGACAATTGTGGCCTAAAAAACTGTTTCGCTTCGTCAAAACTTCCAATTCCCCTGTTGACGAGCAACTCTGCTAACACAGCGTTGATGTTTAATTCCTCGCGCAGTTTGTTGGTTATTTTGACATCAGTTTTAGATTTTAGTACCCACCTTTTTTGCATATCTTTGCACAATATTTTAAGTGTAAATATACGTTTTCAGGCTGGACTTACCTAATTCCTAAACCTGGTATTGGCCGCCTGTCGCTTAACGTGCATATTCCCAATGTTTTAAATATGGTACAGGCTTATTCTCTATATGAAGGTTCTTTTTCTGTCGATAAAAGTAGAAAATTCGTTCCCTTTGATCCATCCGTGGATGATCCGAAAGACCGTCCGGGATCCATGTTTATCCATGTCCATCCTTTTTTGATCAAAACAGAATCAGGTATTGTGATCTGTGATACCGGTTTGGGGCATACCGATGATAGTGGTGTGCTGAAGTTGCACAACAATATCCGGAAATTGGGTTATGAGCCAGACGATGTGAAATACGTATTAATGTCGCACCTGCATAAGGATCATGCCGGTGGTATGGTAAGTATGGAAAGTGGCTCCCCCCGAATTGCATTTCCCGAAGCTGAATATATAGTGCAAAGGGGAGAATGGGAAGATGCCTATTCCGGGATTTCGAGCTCATACCGTACAGAAATTTTTGATGTTGTCCAACGAAGTGGAAACTTGGTATTGGTAGAAGGAGAGGGGCAAGTAAATACTGAAATCAGTTATGTTCATAATGGTGGGCATACGCCACATCACCAAGCTTTTCATATCCGTACAGGTGGAATGCATTATTTTTTCGGGGGCGATGTTTTACCTGAACCAGAAGAGATTTTTCATAATTATGTAGCTAAATATGATTTTGATGGTCGGCGCTCGAAGGAGCTACGGCAAGCTTATTGGGGAGAAGGAGCTCCAGAAGGTTGGACCTTTTTATTCTATCACTCCAAAAATATAACCATTGGCCATAGCCAACTGCGGCCTGATGGAAGTTATAAACTGGTTGATGCAGTGTAGTGCGGGCGAAAATGGGTGATATGTCAACCAAAAAGCCTCATAGACTTTCGGATCTATGAGGCTTTTTTGATGTAAGAGTTAATATCCGGCATTCTGCGGGAAAGCAGCGCCAGTATTGCTATCAATGACTTCCTGTGGAATTGGCCAAAGAATAAATTCTTTCTTGACCACATCTTTAGATTGCGGGTTAAGCGTCTTTACACGGCGTAGGAAAACGTCAGCTCCGAAACGAGACAATGTCATTCTGCGCATTTCTTCGCCCATTAGCTCTCTTGCACGCTCATCCAATATAAAATCTTCGTTGATTGCCGAGGTATTTATTGGAGAAGCTTTTGCACGGGCACGTACAGCATTGATGGCATCTTTTGCAAGGTCAGGTTTATTCGCTCGCATGTATGCCTCAGCCAATAAAAGATAGGTTTCTGCCAATCGTATTTTGACCCGATCTTTCATGTTTCCTTCAAATGCAGGGTTTGCCGCTGTTTTTCCATAGAAAAATTTGGTAATTGTTGGGAATACATTGCCCGAAGCAATAATTGCATCGGTTAGCTCAACCTTCTTACCGTAAAGTTCAGGAACGGAAGGGTCATTATAATACCAGTCCCGTTTGATGTTGTAAGGTGAATTTCTAACATCTTGTTTTTCATAACTATCCAGCCACCATTGGTAAGGACGTACGTGGCCAAGGCCCCTTCCGCCAAGTGAGTCGGCAAGAACAAAACCTTTTTGTTGGGAATAAAAAGGAACCCATGCGCGTTTACTCCAGTCCGTATAATTGTCTCCACCTCCCTGGGTATTGTATTCCAGCTGGATTGCCCAAATGGTTTCTTGATTGCCCGATGAGCGATTTTGATTGTTTTCGATAAACATATCGTGGAAATAGTCGCCGGCTTTATCTTTCTCAGCTCCAAAACGTTGATCGTTCAACTTAAAATAACCACTTTGAATCACTTTGTTAGCTGCTTCAGCTGCCAGATCTGGCTGTCCTGCTTCGATATAGGCCTCTGCAAGGTAATGTAATGCGGCCCATTTTGTCAATTTCCCTTCCTGTACAGTTCCAGGGTTGTCCGGAAGGTTGTCTCCAGCATATTTGAGATCATCGATCATATGTGCCAATATCTCAGCTTTGGGTGTACGGGTAAAATCGCGGCGCGGTGTTGCCGATACCTTGTCTACCCATGGCACATCTCCATAGAGGTTGACCAAATAACGATAGCTATAGGCGCGGAAGAAACGGGCCGTAGCTTCTACACGTTTTGGATCATTCTCTTTGTCTGTCCATTGGATTGTGTTTTTACTTAATGCTTCCAGGATAATATTGGTATTTCCGATAAAACCATAGGCGTACTTCCAATAATTGCGCACATACGACGAAGCCGGATTTAGACTGTAATTGCTAAAAGGCGCTAAAGTTGCATCGGTTCCTGTGGTTTTGATCGCAACAATGTCTGTACCGACCTGTAAAGCCTCCTGTGGGGTAGCTCCCTGAGAGAATATACTGCCGTTCCAGGTCCAGAATTCCATCCGGGCATAAGAATAAAGGCCATTCAATCCAGTTTCGAAACCTTTTGTATTGATATAGGTATTGTCTGGTGATTGAAAACTGCTGGTGTCTTCGTTTAAAAAATTTTTGCTGCAACCGATAAAGATTAAGCTTATACCGGCAACGAATGCATATAAAGTTGTATTTCTTTTCTTCATGATGTAGAGGTGTTTAAAATTGAACATTTAATCCCAATGAGACCGTTCGGGCAACAGGATAAGGGTAGGCGATATTTGTTGTCGTTGGATTTCCTGTTGTTGAACTGACACCCAATGCCTCCACATTGTATCCTTTTATTTTGGAGAATGTGTAGATATTGCGGGCGTTGATAAATGCTCTGACGGAGGAAAGATTCAATCGCTTTAGAAAATCGCCTTCAATGGTATAGCCCAGACTCAGATCACGAATCCGCCAATATGCTGAATTGATGTAATAAGTATGGTTGTTGATAGGCGTGTAACCCGGAGAAGGTATGTCTGTACTTGGATTCTGTGGCGTCCAGTAAGGCATATCTGCGAGATAATTGGCACCGTTATTTGGTAAAAAACGTTCTATATTTTTAAAATCATCCACTTTTGTGCCGCCAAAGGCACCGTTCATAAAAATAGAAAGCGAGAAGTTTTTGTAGGTAAAATCATTACCGATACCAAGGGTGTAAGGTGAAATCTTGTTGCCCATGACCGTGCGGTCATTCGCATCGATTTTACCATCGTTATTTAAATCCGCTAATTTTGCATCACCGGCTTTCGCTTTTGGCTGATAAGAGTTTGCAATATCGTCACCTTCCTGCCATACGCCGATTACTTTGTAATCATAAAAGATACGTATTGGTTTGCCAATAAGCCAGGCATTAGTCAAATCATCCTTTCCATCTGCACGCAATTTGGTTATCTTATTGTTGTTGTATGCAAAATTAGCTGTTGTATTCCATTGGAAATTGTCATTTTTGATGGGAACAGCATTCAATGTGACCTCAAATCCTTTATTGGAAGTCTCACCAATATTATTCAAAATTGTATTGTAACCATTCATCACTGGGACTTGTTCGCTCAGTAAGAGATCTGTTGTCTTGGATGTATAATAATCAATCGTTCCAGAAAGACGATTTTGGAGAATGCCAAAATCTAAACCGACATTTAAGGAAGTGGTAGTTTCCCATGTCAAATTGCTCCCTCGCCCATTGAAATTCATCACGAGTCCTTTGACAGGATCTAATCCATATATGTAGTCTACGTTCGTCAAGCGATCATACGTCTGGTAAGGAGACACGGCCTGGTTCCCATTTTTACCATACGAAGCACGTAGTTTTAACAAATCAAAGTAATCTTGTACATTACCTTCTTTGGAAATTACCCATGCTCCGGCGACAGAAGGGAAGAAGGCATACCTATTATCAATGGAAAAAGCGCTATAACCATCCGAACGACCTGTTAAAGTTAATAAGTAGCGATCTTTGAATGCATAGTTGATCCGTCCCATATAAGAAATCATCGCAGTGTTCTCAAGCTTAGATTCCATTTTCAGGTTTTTAGAAGCAGAAGCCATGTTGTTGTAGCCGGCGTCTGAAACAAAATCATCTCCAGTCATTTTAGATGTCTTGAAGTTGGTCTTTTGAGAGGAATAAAGCCCGACGACGTTAATTTTATGATCGCCAAAAGTCCGGTCGTAAGTCAGGAGATTTTCCCATGTCCAATCCCACAAATGATCATTTTTTATCTCACCCCGTCCATTCACGCCGCGGCCTGTCAGGGTATTTGAACCATAATAAGAGTTTTCATTGATATTTCTGTAGTTCGTACCAAAGGTAGACTTAAAGCTTAGCCCTTCAATCGGAAGCTTGACATCTAACCAAGAGTTTGCATAAACAGTCCGTCTAGTTTCATCCCATTGACCATTTTCGTCGGCGAAAGGGTGACCCCATAGTGTTTGTGCGTACATTGGGTAGGTGACAGCTGTACCGTTTTCGTCACGGTTTTTACTATAAGGAGCTAGTTTTACCACGCTTTCCAGGTTGGGTTGTATACCATCACGGTTGCCCTGTGAAGCTTGCATGGTCATACCCAGTTTGAGCCAAGAGTTTAGGCTTTGATTGAGATTTAGATTGACATTGTAGCGTTCGTATGGTGTGTTTTTAACCACACCATCCTGATTGAGGTAACTCACCGATGCATAGTAATCGGATTTATCAGTACCGCCAGAAAAACTGAGCTGATGTTCGTGAATGGGAGCTGCGCTGTTAAAGGCTTCATTTTGCCAATTGACTTCTTCACCTTTCTTATACTGTTCCAGTACATTCGCAAAAAGGTAGTTTTCGGGATTAAGCTGATCACCTGTTTTGCCTTTAGAGGCTTGATAGTCACGCATAAACTGAATGTATTGTGGACCATTCATCAATTTCAGACGACGTTCTACGCTCTGGAGCCCAAAATAACCATTGTAATTGATTCGCGCTTTTCCGGCAGCACCTTTTTTGGAAGTTATTAAAATAACACCGTTTGCTGCACGTGATCCATAGATGGCGGTAGAAGAAGCATCTTTTAATACGGAAATGCTAGCAATGGTATTGGAGGAGATATCACCTAATGATCCGCTGAAAGGGATTCCATCCAAAATTATCAATGGACTGTTGGAAGCGGAGATTGAATTTTCACCACGTATATTGATCGCTGCGGTTTCTCCTGGTTTAACATTTCCAGAGTTTATTGCTAAGCCAGAGACCTTGCCCTGAAGCTTGTCCACGATATTCGGAGAATTGATCCGCTCCAAAGACTTAGCTTCCACAGTAGCAACGCTACCAGTAAGGTCGCTTTTCTTCTGTTTACCATAACCGACTACGACAACCTCTTCCAGCATGTCTTCGGATTTTTTCAGGGTTACTTGAGCTACTTGGGAAGCCGGTAATTCCTTTGCAATAAATCCGATGGAATTAAAGACCAATGTGGCATTTTGTGATGTGACTGTCAGTGTAAATCCACCATCTTGTCCAGTCGTGGTGGCTGCTGTTTTGCCTTTCTCTGATACTGTAACACCGCTGATAGGTTTTCCCGTTTCGTCTACCACCTTTCCCGAAATGGATTGTTGAGGGGCAACTTGGACAATTGATGTCCTAGCATTATTAGGAAGCGCTGCTACATAAAAAGGCGCTGCTACTGAAAGAATTGTTAGGGGTGTCAGTAGAATGAGGTGACTCTTTTTGACCATAGTGTGTAATTTAGATTCGCTAGTTTTATTGGCGGCAAGTATAAAGAAATTAAGCGGTGCCGTTTCTTTGCATCTTTGAACAAACGATTGCACTAACTACGAAAACGTTATAGAAATTCATCTTTGTAATAAAAAAGGGAATAATGGATTTTAGTGATCTTAACTAATATTTGAACCTGAAAATTGCTTATGATAAAGGGATAATTGTTTTTTTTAACTGCTGTAAATACAGTCGATTCTGGCAGGTTGGTTATCACGTACAAACCTTGGTATTCAGATGACCTTATTCATTTGAATCGAAATAGAACGTATAAAAACTCGCATTTCTGGTCTTTTTTTAGTATTTTGGGGTAATCTGCATGTTCACATCCCCTGCCGTCGCGCGACGAGGATTCGTTTAAGATTGAATTTTTGGTTAAATTTGTTTTTGGTAAAACAGCGCTACGCTGTTATTATTGGTATTTATTTAAATAGAAGATTATGTCTATTGTAAGAGAGTCCGATCTGATAGGAATTGGAAAGAAATTTCAAATTGAAACCGATGCGGGTGACAATATGGTTGTTGTGATCCACGATGATGGTCGACGGGAACTGTATCGTTATGATGACGAAGAACATGAATCGCGTTGTGTGATGACACTCAATGATGATGAATCACGTCAGATAGCGGGTATTATAGGTGGTTTGTCTTATAAGCCCAAGGCATTGGAAACAATTGAAGTGGCTTTGGATGACTTGCGTATCGAATGGTACAAGCTTGAAGGCAAATGGGAAGGAGCAGGAAAAACAATTGGTGAACTAGAGGTACGACAACGTACTGGAGCTTCCATTATTGCTGGGATTAGAGACGACGAAACGGTCATCAACCCCGGACCATCTTATCTGATTACTCCAGGCACAACTTTGGTCATTGCCGGAAAGAAAAACAATATCAAACTTTTAAAGGAAATTTTACTGTAATCTATGCTATCACATACCTTAATATTAGAAATTGGAATCGCTGTCGGACTTGTTGCTATTGTTGGATTGATTGCCAACAAGCTTAAGTTTTCCGTTATTCCTTTTTTTATTATTATAGGAATGGTTTTGGGGCAACACGCACCGCAGATTGGATTGGTGGATCTGACCTTTACCGAAAGCAAACCCTTTATAGATTTTATGGGCAGGCTAGGGGTATTATTTCTTCTGTTTTATTTGGGACTAGAATTTTCAGTCAATCGGCTTATCAAATCTGGTAAAGCCATCGTAACTGGCGGAACAATCTATGTCCTGCTCAACTTTACCTCGGGACTATTGATAGGCTGGCTGATGGATATGCCTTTTAAAGAGATGATGGTCCTTTGTGGGATCATGACGAGCTCTTCGACAGCAATTGTGGCTAAGGTCCTCACTGATCTTAAACGGACGGCAAATCCAGAGACCGAAGTCATTATGGGAATGATCATGTTTGATGATCTCTTTATTGCCATGCATATTTCCTTTCTGTCAGGATTGATATTGACGGGTAGTAGCTCATTTTGGACGGTTGCTGGGACTTCCCTATTGGCATTGGGCTTTATCTTGGCCTTTTTGGTTTTGGGACGCAAGCTGGTGCCAGCCATAGACCGTTTGTTAAAGGAAAAAACTTCTGAACTATTTATACTTGTTATCTTTGCACTGCTTTTTATCGTTGCCGGATTTTCGGAGACTATTCATGTTGCCGAGGCTATTGGTGCATTAATGGCAGGATTGGTACTAGCGGATTCGCAGTATATCAAAAAAATTGAAGCAATGGTGTTGCCTTATAAAGACTTCTTTGGGGCGATGTTTTTCTTTAGCTTCGGACTATCCATAGATATTATGTCGTTGGGAGGAGCCGTATTTTGGGCATCAATAGCGGCGTTAGTAACTGTGATGGGTAATCTCGCCTCAGGTTATTTTGCTGCGAAATTTTCTGGGATGAAACCGAAAACATCTTTTGATATTGGTTTTACGCTGTCGGCACGGGGAGAGTTTTCAATTATCATGGCCAATATCGGTAAAGCAGGTGCTTTGCTCCCTGTTATCCAATCATTCGTTGTGGTTTACGTTTTGATCCTTTCTATTGTGTCACCACTCTTGACCAAAGAATCCCGCAATCTATGGAAATTGCTCTTTGGAAGTGATGCCAATACAGCCAAACCGCTGAAGAAACTGAGCGACCTGGAAAATAATAGTACCGGTTAATGCTAATGCTAATGCTACTTTTTTGCACTGACCATTAGCAGTTACGATATATTTAAAATAACATCACAATAAAAATGCCTCCGAAAGACTATTAGGAGGTATTAAATATTTCTCAAACGATTTCTATAGGAACCCAAGTTCAAGCTTTGCTTCTTCAGACATCATATCTTTGGTCCAAGGCGGATCAAAAGTTAATTCCACCAAGGCTTCTTTAATACCTTCTATTCCAGCAACTTTTTCCTGCACTTCATTCATGATTTCTCCTGCAACTGGACAGCCCGGAGCCGTTAGGGTCATGACAATTTTTGCTATGCCATCTTCCTTGGTAATAATCTCATAGACAAGTCCTAGATCGACAATATTTGCTGGTTTTAATTCAGGATCATAGATCGTCTCCAGTGTAGCTTGGATTTGAGATGCCAAACCCAGTTTATCCATTACAATAATACTCATTTGTTTAATTTTTTATCTTCAATAGCGTTTTTATAGATCGCTAATAATTTGCTCTCATTTATATCAGGAGTAAAATTACTAAAATAATAGGCCATACAGGTCTTTCTTATCTCATCTTTTTCATCGGTTGGCTTGGCATTCCATTGCGTCAGGCAAGAAACAATTTCGTTTCTATTGTGTGGATCAAATGTCTGCCCGGTTTTATTTGGGATAATCATTTCAGGTAAAGGCCCAAGGTTTGAGCAGAGTACCGGAGTTCCCACAGAGTAGGCCTCGAGGATTGTGATTGGCATTCCTTCAAAGCAAATGGAGGGGACGATCAGGGCTTGTGCTGCAGCAACGAGTGGTAAAATCTCGGATCGGGGTTTAAATCCGAGATAACTGATGTTGGGCTGATCTGTTATCCTTTTTTTGACCTCCTCCTCGAGAGGACCACCACCAATAATGCGGAGCTCCAGATCCTTTCCTTTCACAGACTCAATCAGATTTAATATACCTTTTTCGTCCGATAGTCTGCCAACATATATAAAATAAGGTTGTGCAGTTTCTACTGGCAGAGTTGAAGGGAAAACAAAATTAGCTTTTACTTCAAACTTTTCTGCGGGTACCCTTAACGTTGAGTCAACAAATATCGACTTGGCAAAGCTGCTTAAATTAATATACCGATTGACCTTTTGCCATGTACCTATTTTGCGGTGAAACCAGTAGTTAAAGGCAAGGAGGAATGTTTTAATAACGGAATCATTAAATGCTTTTTCCTTAACTGCAGTCCAGGGAAATTCTTCTTTTAGAGAATCCAGAAACAGATGATTGTGATGATACAGTGTTGCCGAGGGGCAAAGTAACCTAAAATTGTGCAGGGTCATTACCTGCGGAACACCTTGTTTGGCTATCGTACGTATTAGAATTGGCCCAGCAGCGTAATGTGTATTGTGGAGATGGACGACATCCGGTTTGAATTCCCGGATTGTTTTTTTTAATCTATTTGCAGCGAAAATATTCCAGATGGAACCTAGGGTCTGTAAGGCACCTCGCCAGCCTTTTTTATTTTGAAAGGTCAGGGTGCGGACTTGGTGATCTTGCGAGAGGAGCGACAATTCCTGTTGAAAGACAGTATCTTCTCCACCTGCTGTTTGATAATATGTATGGATAATTAGTATGCGCATAACAAAAGACTTATACAAATGTACGATTTTGCCCCGAATGCTTTGACGGCACAAAATTGCCATTTCTATATGATTATTGCTATATTCGCATGATTCGATCGTAAAGATATATGCAACACTTACAACAGCTCGTGATAGAGGCGATAGAGACAAGTCAATTTCCTGAAACTCCAACAAATTTATATGATCCCATACGGTATATATTGACTTTGGGCGGCAAGAGGGTTAGGCCAGTGCTAACATTGATGGCGGCCGAGTTATTCGGTATGCAGGAGATGGACGAAATTATTCCGGCAGCAAAGGCTGTAGAGTTTTTTCATAACTTTTCCTTGATACATGACGATCTGATGGATAAAGCTCCTTTACGGAGAGGAAAAACTACCGTCCATGAAAAATGGGATGCAAATATTGCCATTCTCTCTGGAGACGGGTTATTAGTGAAGGCCTATGAGGAAATCTCCAAATGTAATCCGGTTTATCTACCTGCAACTTTACGCATTTTGAGCAAAGTAGCCATGGAGGTCTGTGAGGGCCAACAATTGGATATGGACTATGAAGGTCGCGCATCATTGCTTATGCCCGAATATCTAGAGATGATTCGTTTGAAAACATCGGTACTATTGGGCGGAGCATTGCAGTTGGGCGCCATTCTTTCCGGAGCGAATGAACAACAACAACAATTGATCTATGATTTTGGGGAAAATGTTGGCTTGGCCTTCCAGTTGCAGGATGATATATTGGATGCTTATGGTGATCCGGATACTTTCGGGAAAATCGTTGGTGGTGATATTATGATCAATAAGAAAACCTTTTTATTGGTTAAACTGATGGAAGTTATTGCTGAGGAGGATGTCCCTACGATGCAGCGCTTATTACATTCAACCGTCGAGACTGTTCCGACAAAAGTTGAAGATATGCTAACCTTATATGATAAGTATCAGGTCCGAAAAGCAGCGGATGAATTAAAAGATATATACACGCAGCGCGCATTTGAAAAAATGGATGCTTTGGATGTACCAAATGAACGTAAAGAAGCGTTATTACTGTTAGCAAACAATCTTTTGGTAAGACAGCAGTAGATAGAAATTCTATTAAAATTCGTATTTTGCCAATAAATGGCTATTTTGTACTAAATAATTAAATAAATTTTAGATAACGTTCATGGATCCTTTAAAAATCACGGTATTTCAAGCATATTTATTCTGGGAAAATATTGAAAAAAATCTGAATAATCTGGCGTTGCGACTTTCATCATTACGCGAGAAAACAGATTTGATTATCTTACCGGAGATGTTTAATACGGGATTCACGAATAACGTTGAGAAATGTGCCGAGCCCGCCAATGGTCCTACCACAAGATGGTTGTTTGAAATGGCAAGTTCGTTAAACTGTGTTGTTGCCGGCTCATTAATCATTGAAGAGGAGGGAAAATACTACAACCGTTTTTTATGGATGTTTCCTGATGGCAAATATGTGAAATACGATAAGCGCCATCTTTTTGGCATGTCCAAAGAAAGCGAGTATTTTGAACCAGGCAACGAACGTATTTTAGTGGATATCAAGGGTTGGAAAATTTGCCCTATGATCTGTTACGACCTTCGTTTCCCTGTTTGGTCCAAGAATCAAAATGCTGCCTACGATATCTTGGTTTATACAGCAAGCTGGCCAGATAAGCGTTCAGCACATTGGCGAGCATTGATCCCGGCACGTGCCATTGAAAATCAATCTTATGTCGTTGGCGTGAACCGTGTGGGGCATGATGGTAACGATATCTATTACTCCGGTGGGTCAATGTGTATATCACCATTGGGTGATGTCGTTTATTATAAGCCCGAAGATGAAGATTTATATACCTTTACATTAAATCCGAATGATCTTTTGGAGGCTCGGGAAAAATTCCCGTTTTTAAGAGATTCAGATTCATTTACAATCGGATAACTCTTTCTTACAATCGGATAAATCTTTCTTGTAATTTAGGTATAAAGACAAGCAATTTATTTTGTTTGTCTCCTTTTTTATTGCTAAATTCAGTCTACCGTAAATCGTTTATGATGATTTATTAACATCTATTTATTGCATGTTGATAAAATTTGTTTGACACAACTGTAGAAAAACGTAATTTAGGCTAAATATTAGCCAAAATAAGTTTAGTTTTCTTTGTTTTGATTTGAGCATAATATTTATTAGTAACATAAGTTGCGTAAACAACCATAACCATTATTTATATGTTAGACCAAGATTTAGTATCGCAAGAGTATTTTTATAATTTCCTGACCGGGAAATACTCAATTGCTGTTATGCGGAGATTACAGCGTAATCTCAGGGAAGCTGGATTAAGTATTACTTCAGAGCAATGGAGTATTATGTACAATCTGTGGGTAGAGGAGGGACTGACCCAGCAGGAATTGGCTATCCGGACATTCCGGGACAAACCGAGTGTAACGCGCCTGATCAATAATCTGGAACGACTTAATCTGGTGATCCGTGTCAATGACAAAAATGATAGACGATCTAATTTGATCTATTTAACTAAAATTGGCCGGAAGATGAAAGACGAAGGGATGAAGCAAGCCACGAATACGATCGAACAGGCCTTAGGTGGACTGACCGATGATCAGATTGCTTTATCTCATACCACTTTACATCGTGTGCTGTTCAATCTGAAATAGTATGGGCAAGTAAATTACTACTGATCACATTGATTATGAAATTATCTAGGTCGAAAGGCCAATAGGGGAAAGAAAAGAAACAGGAAGCCCTCAGCGTTAACAACGACTGAGGGCTTCCTGTATAGGATATGTATCCAATGGCTAGTCTTCGAAAAGCTTGCTTTCGAAATCTGTATGGCTATTGACCAGTTTTCCTTCGGTACCAAAATAGATTTCTTGGAAGCTTAACGTCCGTATCGCATCTACTTTGCGGTAGAATTTATCTGCGGATACTTCAGATAAGGTTTTGAAACCACAGGCTTCCATAATCTCAACGGTAGCGCGTAATGTATTGCGATGGAATTGGGCTACGCGTACATACTTGTCATTAACATCTAGCCCTTTGTACAGGTGCGGTTGTTGCGTTGCAACACCTACCGGACAAACGTCTTCATTACATTTTAAGGCTTGAATACAACCCAACGCGAACATCATTCCACGTGCACTATAGCATGCGTCAGCACCTAGAGCAATAACTTTTAGGATATCAAACCCAGTAACAATACGGCTTGACACAATCACTTTGATGTGTTTCTTCAGACCAAATGCGATCAACGTTTTGGTTACAAAAGTTAATGCATCATAAAGAGGCATCCCTAGGTTGTCTGTAAATTCCAAGGGTGCAGCACCTGTACCACCTTCAGAACCATCGACTGAGATAAAATCTGGGAAGATCTGCGTATTCTGCATGGCATGACAGATGTCCATAAACTCATGCTTGTCACCTATACATATTTTAAATCCGATCGGTTTTCCTCCAGATAGTTCCCGCATGTGCTGGATGAAGCGCATCATTTCCGTTGGCGAAGAGAATGCACTATGTGCAGGAGGAGACATGACATCTGTTCCAGGGATAACGTGGCGTATTGCCGCGACCTCAGGTGTATTTTTAGCAGCTGGTAAGATACCTCCGTGACCAGGTTTCGCGCCCTGTGAAAGCTTAAGCTCGATCATCTTCACGTTTTCACGGTTTGATTTTTCCCGGAATAGCTCAGCGTCAAACTTGCCTTCCGAATTACGACATCCGAAATAACCTGTACCAACCTGCCAGATCAGATCACCACCGTTATTGTGATAGTCACTGATACCACCTTCTCCGGTGTTGTGCGCGAAATTTTGTAAGGCGGCGCCTTTGTTTAATGCAGTGATAGCTGTTTTGCTCAAAGCACCGTAACTCATCGCTGAGATATTGAAAACACTTAAACTATAAGGTTTTTTACAGGATTCGTTTCCAACTGTCGTACGTAAATCGTGATTTTCGATATGACAGGGAAAAACGGAATGTGCTGCCCATTCGTTACCGACCGCTTGTGGATCGGTTTGCATACCAAATGCTACGGTCTCGCGTTGATTTTTTGCCCGCTGATAAACAATGGAACGCTGTCTTCTATTGAATGGACGACCATCCATATCCGATTCCCAAAAGTATTGTCTCAACTCAGGACGGATCGATTCGAAGATATAACGAAAGTATCCAACAAGAGGGTAGTTTCGCAAAATCGCATGTTTGGTTTGGAAACTATGGTATAAGGCGATCAATAATAATGGGAATGGAAAGATCAATAACCAAAACCAGCTTGATGTAAATATTAAGCCAAATGATACAATGATTAAATTAATCACAATCATTATTGAAATAATGAGTTTTCTAACTTCCATAGAAAATACGATTGTTTAGTTTTAATTCGCTATTTTAATGTTTAGTCCAATTGAATATATTACTGCTCAATTAGCATTCCAAAATGCGCTTTTGGACAGAGCAAATGTACTAAAGTTCCCCAAGTAAATGGATATATTTACTATGCTAGAATAAGTTTTGATAAGTTTATAACTGTTTCTAACAAACTATTTTCTTTTAGTAATCTGTTGCGATAAAAGTTGATAGATTTGCTGTAAATCCGGTTTATTACTAATAAATTTCAAATGTTTTTGCTGTGTCGCTTCATCACCCCGGATCGCTGGACCTGTCTGAACTGTTATTGGAACATGATTTTGAACTTTTTCTGCCGTTTCTAAAATGATCGGTCTGACCAGGTCAAAGGAAAGATTATGTTCTTCCAATAGTTCATAAGCAAACTGATAAAGGATATTCGAGAAGTTATTAACCATGACCGAAGACAGATGGATCGCCAGCCGTTGCTTTGAATTGCAATAGATACTATGGGTTGAAAAGGTACCTGCAAGTTGGAGTAAAGCCGCTGTATTGCCTTCATTGTTGCCTTCAACACAAAATGGAATTGCTGAAAAATCAATAGTTTTACTTTTGGATAGCGATTGTGGTGGATAGATAACACCAGCATTCTTAAATCGTTTCAGGACATCTAGATCCGTTGCTCCGGAACAATGCACTACAATCCCATTGATGTCTTGCGGTATCGTTTCTACAAGGGTAGGAATAGCCTGGTCTGACACAGCGATAAGATAAAGATCTGCATCACGCTGCAGCTGGCTGAGCTGGTCTGTGCTTGGACAATGAAGCGCAAAGGCCAATGCATCCGCATTGGCCTTTGTTTTACTATAGATCTGAACGATCCGATGTCCTAGCTCTTGAAACGCTTGTCCAAAATGTGTTGCGGCATTTCCGCTCCCTAAAATGACAATGTTCATTATTTCGCTAATTTTCGTTTCTCTTCTTTATTTCTTCTGACAATGGACATGATAAAACCGATGGTCATGATAATCGTTCCACACCAGAAGAAGTTGATGTATGGAAATTTGATCGCTTTAAAAACCACCCATTTTTTCTCAGGTAATGGCTTTTGATAGACCATGATTTCCAACTTGTCTTTGTCCGGTTTGATACCTGTAAACCTAAATTTAAGGCCTTGATCAGTGACATCTTTATTAAAATCATAGATTCCACCATCTTTAATCAAGTAAATGGGCTGTACTTCGTATTGTTTATTATCCGCTGCAACCACTTTTATTTTTAATCCGACCATTACGTCGTTAGGACCTTTTGGGATTTTCTCCAGTTGAGCCTCTTTATTGAGCCCTTCAATCACATAGTACCCATTGCGGTAACGTAAAGTGTCACCGATATTGACTTGATAGGTCGCAGGTTCTTCGTAATCTTCAAAGCCTGTTTTCTCTTCGTTTGCTGTTTTTGAATGCTGTGCCTGGCTCTCCGCTGCCGCAGCCGTAATCAGGGTATATACATCATGCGTAATGTAATGTTTGGTTGCCGGAGTACCGATCAGACCGCCCATCTTGGCATTGTTTTGTGCGAAAGGTTGTAGTACAAACTCTTCTTTCACTTTACCTGTTTCCTCATCAATACGTTCGTATTTGATTTTGTAATAGGTATTTGGCGCAGCAATGCTATCACCTATATAGGTGATTTTATATTCCCCCATTTGTACGGGTTCTCCTTCGGTTAAGAATAAGTTCTCTCCCGGCTTTTCGACTTTGTCAAAACCAGATACTGCGATATAGCCTGTATTGTTGACCGAGATAACTTCATTTGTCGCTGCAGCGACCATAGCACCGATAAGTAGCAGTCCAAAACCAATATGAGCGACCGAAGAACCTGCCAATTTCCATTTACCTTTGACTGCATCACCCAATACCCGGATATTCGCCAGGATACAGAAGATACTGGCAAAGGTGATCAGGATATAGATCAGGTTGGTATATGTTTTGGTAAAATACGAAATAATTGCTGTCAGGATAATGGCTACAGCAAGAGATGCTACAGTTGAAGCCAAGAATTTACGGCTATCGCTGCGTTTGTATTTTAAAAACTGGGTAAACCCGGTCATGATCATGACAATAACGGCGAATCCAGATTGCCATTTATTATAATGTTGAATTGGTTCTAAAGGTGGCGCCACCTTGGTGCCGAAGATTTTGTTAAATACAGGAATAGATGTGGAGGCGATGATCTGTGCACAGGCAACAGTCAGGACCAAAGCACCGATAAACAACCAGAACTCTCTCGAATAAATCTCTTCGTCTTTTTCAGTAATCGGCATCTCTTTCTTCTTAACGACAAGAAAGACGACCATAATTACTAAAAATGCTACATTGAACAAAATCAACTGCCCACTCATGCCTAAATCGGTAAACGAGTGTACTGAAGTCTCGCCGAGGACACCACTACGCGTTAGGTAGGAGGCATAGATCACCAGCACAAAGCTGATCATAGCTAGGAATGTTGCGGTGAAATAAGAATGTCCCGAATTTTTATAGGCGATCATCACGTGAACTGCGGCGATCAAGGTGAACCAAGGAATAATAGACGCATTTTCCACCGGATCCCAAGCCCAGAAGCCGCCAAAGTTAAGTGCTTCGTATGCCCAAAAAGACCCCATAATAATCCCAGCTCCAAGAATCATAACCGCAAATAGAGCCCATGGAAGCGCAGCACTGATCCATTCCTTATAGCGTTTGGTCCATAGGGCTCCAGTCGCATAAGCAAAAGGAACAATCATGGACGCAAAACCAAGGAATAAGGTCGGTGGGTGAATCACCATCCAATAATTTTGTAAAAGTGGATTTAAGCCATTACCATCTGTGATCAATGATAAATAGTTTGCTTGTTTTAAGATCGGAATATCCATTGCATCACGCAAAAGGATAAATGGAGAACTACCGATACGTAATCCAAAAATTTCTACACCAACGATCATGGATGCCAAAAACGCCTGGCATAACATCACAAAAGTCATGACGGAAGTTTCCCAGCTTTTGGCTTTGAATAGCAATATTGCTCCTAGTACTGTTTGCCAGAACATCCAGAGCCAGAAACTTCCTTCCTGCCCTTCCCAAAAGCTGGAAATGATATAATACGTTGGTAATGTCTTGGATGAGTGTGCCCAAGCATAATTGTACTCAAATAAATGATTATAGATGATATAAAATAAGGTTGCACCGATAGCGACAACAGAAACGGCATTAATCCAGAATCCAATGCGGGCGATCTTTTTCCATGAAGTCTCTTCAGGGTTTTTAGTCGCGAAAAAATAAGCGATACAAGATAAAAGTGCGGCACCAAAGGAAAGAACAATAAAGAATTGTCCGATCTGCCCAGGTAGCAGGTGCTCACCAACGTAATTAACGTCCATTGAAAAATTGATTTTACAAATTAATTATTGAAAGCTGTGGCATTGATTTCAGTCACGACCGATTTATCGTTGTATTTCGATGGACACTTCATCAATATTTTACTCGCTCTAAACACATTCCCGTCCATTTTGCCCGTCAATACAATTTGTTCTGAACGCTCAATGTCCTGAGGTTTTGCGCCTCTGAATACAACCTCACATTCTGTACCTTCATTGTCGTACATGAAAAAGCTGAATTTATTGGCATCTGTTTTCGGGTCATAGTGAAGTACCTTATCTTTGTTGAGCTGGCCGACCACATATAGTTCTGTTTTCTTTTCTTTTGCCTCGGTAAATGTCGAGTAGGTACTTGAATCCGTATAGATGACAAGTATCATGGCAATAGCCACTGCAATAATAGCGATTAGAATGATGGAACTTTTTTTCATTAGTATTATTTGTTTTTATCGGTAATGAAACTATCATGAGCAATTGTTCGAACGATGAACTAAAACTGATGACGGTTTCATTCGTATGATTTGTTTATGCTATTGTGCCAACCTTTGGTGATCTTCATGTTCCCAGTAAAAGCTTGTGTATCGATAGCAATGAATCCCTTATAAGCATTCATTTTGACAAAAGCTGACACTTAATCGAATGCAAAATTACAAATAGATTTGCGAAGAAAGGAATAATGCAACTTTTCGACATTATTTATATTTGTTCTAAATAGGTTGTTGTGCCTGAAAAAATGAGGTATATTTGGATGCTTTTGAATAATTTAAGTTGAGATTTAATATTTTATTGCAGTTTATATCGCATGAATTTTACAATTGCCTGTTAATATGAGTGTTGCTTTGCGGTCTTTACTGCTCTTATATGGAGTTGTATTTCCATTTTTTTTGGTTTTTGGGCA
Organism: Sphingobacterium sp. ML3W; assembly: GCF_029542085.1. NCBI lineage: Bacteria > Pseudomonadati > Bacteroidota > Sphingobacteriia > Sphingobacteriales > Sphingobacteriaceae > Sphingobacterium > Sphingobacterium sp. ML3W. Next base: position 5,535,083 of record NZ_CP107036.1, read on the forward strand.
GGTAAGGTTGCGCAACCAAGAGGTTTCCCTTCAAAATGACAATGATGTCTATCTATTGATTGGCCAGGACCGATATTATACCAACGGTATCAATGTCAATTACCGTATTGCACTACCAACAGGAGGGGCTTCAGAGATTTCGAATACCGTATTGGATTTCGAAGTCGGACAGCGCATCTACAATGGTATTAGTATTATAGATTATCGTAGACAGAATAAGAAATACGACAGACCTTTCGCCGGATACCTTTATTTGAGCGCATCGGGTACTCGTTTTTTGAAAGCTGATCAGGTGGTTGAACTTAAAGTCGAATTGGGGCAGATTGGTTCCCGGTCTTATGGCGAAGGTGCACAGAAGTTTATCCATCATCTGTTTGGAATGTATGAGGCTACGGGCTGGGATACCGCATTGCGCAATGCCTTTGGTGTAGATCTACAGGCGAAATATCTGAAAGGAATTTATCGGGATCAAGCAGGAGCATTCGATCTCGGGATAATGGGTAGAGGCACTCTGGGGATGAACAATACTAATATGGAGGTTGGAATTCCAATCCGTGCAGGTAAACTTAAATCGTACCATGCATCGACCTTTACACATGGGCATTTGACAGAGGCTAGAAGTAATGATGACAAAGAATGGTACTTTGTTTATCAACCTAGTTTGGCCCGGATCTTTTATAATTCAACGATACAAGGAGGGCTGGGGAAAGATGATCCTATAGGCGGATTATATCAGATCGAACCTTGGATGCTAAGTCATCGCATAGGTTTCAGTTGGTCCAATCACAAGGTCAATTATGGTATTAATTATATTTTTAATTCCAAGGAACTTAAGTCGGTGTTTCACCGGCATCAGTATGGACAGCTATTTTTTGCATATCGGTTTTAACCACTGCTAACCGTTTTTTCTGCGATCGGGTCTGAGAGCTTTTGTCCGATTAGCCGGGTGGTCAACATAGCAGCAACGGTATCGCCGGTCGCATTGAGCATTGTGGCTAGTGGATCTACCAATGTCGCAATAATCATAATGGATGGAATGACTTCTGTGGGCATCTGATAAACTGATATGATCAGCATTTCGCCGATATATCCCCCATTAGGAATGCCGCCAGCCACGATGCTGACCAATAAGGTGATCCCTACAGCCATAACCAGGTTGGTTGGGTCAAAAAAATCCTTTCCGCTCAACAGCAAAGCGATATAAATTTTAAAAATACAAGCAATAGCTGAACCATGTTTATGCAGCGTTGTGCCTAAAGGGATGACCACGCTTGCGACAGTATCGGGGATGCCGATTTGTTTTGCAGCCAGTAAGTTGGCCGGCATGGTGGCGAGGCTGCTGCAGCTACTCAGTGCTGTCAATGAGGGGAGAATATTGTTTTGCCAGTAGCGTTTGACTCCTTTGATGCCGAAAGCGAGAAACGCAAATAAACTAAATATTGTAAAGAAATAGAGTAGGCCAAAGATATAGTACAGACCAATAGGTTTGGCGTAAAAGCCGAAGAGCTGTGGGCCGAGTGTTCCAACCTGATAGGCAAAATAGGCACCCAGTCCGATGGGCGCCAACTGCATTACCATGACCAATAAATTGCCCATGACGGCATTGCCGGAGTTGATAAATTTTCGGAACATATCTGCTGAGGAACCGGATTTACGTGTCGCGATCCCCACTAAAAATGAAAATATTACAAAGGCCAGCATATTTTGCCGGGACAATAGACTGGAAAATTCACTAACAGTCAGGAACCGGACCATCTTTTCACCCCAAGAGTCCTGTGAGGCGGTGTCAATGATTTCCTTCGCTTGTTCAATAGGGAGGTCGGAACTAACAGGAAATAGGTAGAGGAAAATAACACTTGTTATACCTGCAACCAAAATGCCGATTACAAATACGAGTGACATCATGCCGATAATACGGCCCAATACGCTGTCCCCTTCAATATTGGCTACAGACGAAGCTATGGCAAAAAAGACCAGCGGTATGACGCTGACAAAAAGCAGATTTAGGAAGATATCCCCAATTGGCTTCAGGTTGTTCACAAAATGTGGAAAAAAGACCCCAATTAAACTTCCGATACCGATGCCAAGAAGGAGGAGCAGGATGCTGCCATAGTTCTGTATAAAAGTTTTTGCAGAGTATTCCATTAGGTTCTGTGATTGTTTAGCGTTTATGACGCTAAAATAATCTTTTTATCGATTATTTTCATTTTAACACTTGGATAAAGATTAATCGGGATTTATTCGAGCCAGCTTTTTATCTTTGAGCGGATATACATACAGAAGACCATCACTGTGACTGGGAGAGCCTGAGAATGTGAGCGCAGCTTGCGTCACAGGCTTATGCTGTTTTTGTGGCGATCTGGTGTACAGCGTGTTAGATCTGGCGATGCGTATGGGATATTTACTTTATCAAAAATATAATGACTAAGATGGATTTTGTAACAACCGCAGATGGTTCCAAAACATTGTACAATGCAGAGATAGGTGAATGCTACCATTCTAAGCATGGTGCTGTTCAGGAAAGCAAACATGTATTTATCAAAACTGGTTTGGATCATTTCGTGCAACAAACGGGAGCTTCGAAGGTTGCTATACTGGAAGTGGGATTTGGTACCGGACTGAACTTTCTGCAAACGGCCGAACATATTGGGGGCAAGTCGTTTCAGGTAGACTATGTCGGAATCGAAGGTTTTCCATTACCGCTAACGACTATCGCTGAGACAGGGTATAATGAGAACGTAGATGCAGCTGTCTGGTCGGCTTATCTGAATAATTATGAAGCCGCATTGCAGCAACAGGTGCAAATTCACGAACGCTTACAACTCACCATTGCCCATACCTTATTGATGGATTTCCAATCCGAAAAAAGATTCGATGTGGTGTATTTTGATGCTTTTGCAGCCATACATCAGCCCGAAATGTGGAGCGATGTGGCATTGGCGCATGTCGCGCAATTCGTTAAACCGGGAGGTGTTTTTGTTACTTATGCCATTACCGGTAACCTCAAACGCAGCATGAAATCACTGGGTTTCTCTATTGAGAAGGCTCCGGGGGCTCCGGGAAAAAGAGAAATGTTGCGGGCGACAAAACTATAGCCAACTTATTGTCCCACTTTTAATTATTGTTAACTGTTTGATAATCTAAAAAGTGTTTTCTAATTTAGCCGTGATATTAAGGCTAACCTAATAGTTCACTTTCCGCTACCTCATGACAGATTCACAGTTGATAGACAGTTTGAAGGAAGACAACCAGACAGGGTTTGTGGCTATTTATCATAAGTACTACAAACAGCTGCTTTTCTTTATTCTTCGATATCTGAAAGAGGTCGATGTCGCGGAAGAGATTGTGGCGGATGTTTTTATCAAGGTATGGTCCCGTCGATGCGATTTTCATTCGATGGAAAGTCTGAGGGCTTTTATTTATATTACGGCAAAACATGCCAGCCTCAACGCTATTCGGGACAAACGTACAAAAGGTATTCAAGAACCTTTATCCAATTATGAGGATCTACTTACGGATGACCACGATGCTTTTTCAAAGATGATTCATGCAGAACTGGTACATGCCATCTTCAATGAAGTTGAAAAATTGCCTGAAAAACAAAAAGAAGTCTTTAATCTAACTTATCTGGAAGATAAGACTGTAGAAGAAATTGCAGACCAACTGCAAATGAGTCCAGCCGCTGTATACACGAACCGCTCCCGCGCAGTGAATACTATTAGAGGGCTTTTGGGGGCAAAGGATGCTTTAACACTTATTGCATTCCTATCCTTTGTCAGTAAGTAACAGACAGCAAGTAGAAAACAGGAAATCAATGTCTAACAGCATTTATTGCTTCCGCAATATAAGGCTTAATGTTTTTTTTTTTTTTTTGAAAATATTAATCTGATACACAGTCTTTTAATTATTTTTGTATTTTTTTCTGTAAGATAATTTTATGCTTCGTGTTTCTATCGTCAACAAGGAAATGAAAAGAACACCATGTATACGATAGATCATATTATTCAATTACTTCAAGCTTACCTAAAAGGGGAAATTCTCCCTGATAAGCATGCCGAATTAAGCATGCTGTTTGAAAAATATCCAGAATTACAGGACTTGGCTAAGAAATTGGAAGATCCGGCAAATTTGCGGAAAGAATTACAAGCTTACGAGGAATTTTCGACGTCAGATCAGACGCAAGAACAAAGGATTCTGTCGAATATTATGGATAAAATCGATGCCCAGGCAGATCAACAGCCCAAACACCGATGGAGGCAGTATGGTTGGTATGCTGCCGCGGCTTGTTTTATTGCAGTTTTTGGCTTGGGAATATGGCAGATAAATAAACGAGATGGGATAAATACGTCGGATCCCGCTACTCCTGTTGATGCTGTTAAATTGGCGGAAAATCTTCTTCCCGGTGGAAATAGAGCTACCCTTCAGCTTGCGGATGGTACCGGTATCGGACTTGATCAACAGCAGATGGGGATCGTGATGGGCGATGAGATAACCTATACAGATGGTTCAGTCGCCTTAGCGACTGCAAAAGATGAAAAACGCATGATGATCTTGTCAACTCCCCGTGGTGGACAATATCAGATCGCCCTTGCAGATGGGACCAAGGTTTGGCTCAATGCGGATACACGTCTGCGCTACCCAAATAAATTTACGGATGAACAACGTGTGGTAGAACTGGATGGGGAAGCTTATTTTGAAGTAGCCAAAGCAGCTGGAAAGCCATTCATCGTTGTTACAGCAAAGGAAAAAGTCGAAGTGTTGGGAACTCATTTCAATGTCTATTCTTTTCCAAAAGAGAAGGAGTCCAAAGTTTCTCTGCTGGAGGGTAAAGTAAAAGTCTCCGTTCCGGCAGGAAAGACAAGGCTACTTCAGCCGGGGGAGCAGGCTTCGGTACAAGGAGAAGAACTTTCTGTACAACAGGTACCCGTGGATGAAAGTATTGCTTGGAAGAATGACGAATTTATGTTCAATAACGAGCCTTTGGGAACAGCGCTCGCTCAGGTAGCACGCTGGTATGACATTGAAATTGATATTGACCCAAGTGTAGCCAAGATGAAGCTATGGGGGTCGGTTTCACGACTTGATAATTTTGATAAAGTGTTAAAAATCATAAAGATGACCGATGATAAAATTAAGGTTCAAATCGAAGGAAGGAGGGTCAGATTGATGAAATAAGAGCCAAAAATTACCTATATCCTATTTCGTTCGATCAAAAAGCTGAGGAAGGTGGTACTTCCCCAGCACATTTTGGTCCGAAATTTTATGAAAACGCGCTTAACTGTTTATTAAACTAACAAACCAATCAAATGTAATGAAAAAGTATAAATACCTCATTATTATGAAAATGATTATTATGCTTCTTTTATTTACACTGGGGCAGCTCCATGCTGGAAGTTTTGCCCAGACAGTAAATATTAAAAAGAAGAATAGTTCGATCGTCAACGTATTTCGTGAAATCAAAAAGCAGACCGGATATACTGTTCTGTGCAAATCAGAAATCGTAAATAATACGCCTGCTATTACGGTTGATTTCAATAACGTTCCTTTGGATCGTGCTTTGACAGAGCTCCTTACTCCACATGGTTTAACCTATTTTAAGGAGGGGAAATCAATCGTTGTTAAGGCTGGAAAGACTGATTTGGCGATTGATCGCTCGCATGGCACGGCGAAAGACAACACGCTTGAGCTGCAAAAGAACATTCATGGTCAGGTCACCGATCAGCAGGGTAAGGCCCTTTCAGGTGTAAGTGTTACCATAAAAGGAAGTAAAACTACTGTAGGCACCGACCAAAATGGAAATTATTCGATTGCTGCCAACCGCGGAGCGACGTTAGTTTTCAGTTTTTTAGGTTACGACCGCAAGGAGGTTGAAGTCAATGGGGAAACGCACAACGTAAGCCTGCAGTTTAGCCAATCCAATCTGGAGGAAGTAGTAGTCACGGGCTATGGAACTTTTAAGAAGTCAGATTATACGGGATCGGCTTCTACGATTCGTACCGACCGGATGGCGGATGTTCCGGCAGTAAACTTTTCGACCATGCTGCAGGGCAATGCACCCGGTGTTCAGGTGAACTCCCTATCGGGACAACCTGGAGGAGCGACCGATATCCGTATCCGTGGTATGGGTTCCATTAATGCCTCCAACAAACCTTTGTTCGTTATCGATGGTGTACCTGTGATGTCCGAAAATATTGCTTCAAGTGAGTCGAATAATGCTGGATTGGATGTGATGTCGACCATAAATAGCTCCGATATCGAGCAAATTACCGTCATCAAAGATGCGGCGGCAGCTTCCCTTTACGGTTCACGTGCTGCAGGTGGTGTGATCTTAATTACCACCAAGTCCGGTAAAGCAGGTAAACCTGTGTTTTCAGTGAAGGGAGACTATGGATTATCAAGTCAGGCAACAGATTTTCGTGAAGTGATGGATGGGCCACAACGACGTGAGATGCTTTTGGAGGGCCTGCGCAATAGAGCTCGCTACCTGGATAAGCTAACGGATGAGACCCAGATTGAAGATTATGCGCAGGCGAATATTGATAAATATGCACCTAAGCCGACAAGCGGCTGGGCAGATTGGAAAAAGGAACTGTTTCGTCGCAACTCACCTTTCAGAAATGCAGATATATCTGCTTCGGGCGGAGATAGCAAACTTTCCTATTATACATCCATGGGATATACCAACCAAACGGGATTATCCTATCAATCGGGCTTCGAGCGCCTCACTGGGAGGTTGAACGTCAAGTACAAAATGAGTGAAAAGATGGAATTGGGAGCCAATATCCTGTATTCCAATATTACACAGGACGTCAATTCTGAAGGGGGGGGGTATACCTCGCCAATCTATTCTTCACGGCATAAAATTACGGCATCAGAGCCGGTTTATAACGAAGATGGATCTTTCTTCCTGGATTTCTTTTCCAATGGCCCACGTAATCCCAAGGCTTCTTCCTTATACAATTTCCGACGGGAAAAAGGTGACCGCTCATTCAATACGGTTTTTGCAAACTACAAATTCATTGATGGTCTAGTATTTAATACAACCTTTAGTCTGGATCATACAACAACCCGCTATAACTCTTGGTCGGATCCCCGTACCTCGGATGGCGAAAAAACGAATGGTTCCTTGACCACAAGTTTTTCGGATTATAAACAAATGGTATGGCGCAATAGCCTAACCTATACCAAAACATTGGCGGAGAAGCATCATTTGGATATATTGGGAGGCTATGAAGTGAATACTTATCGTAAAGAAGGATTGAGCGGTGCCAAGGACAATTTTCCGACCGTGGATAAAACGGTATTGTCCAATGGTTCGGTTTTGATTGATGCTTCGGGATCCAATAGTGAATGGCGTTTGCTGTCTTACCTGTCGCGCGCTAATTATAATTTTGATGACAAGTACTTTTTAGGAGGTAGTATTCGTATGGATGGTAGCTCGCGTATCCACCGCAGCAACCGCTGGGGAACATTCTGGTCGTTGTCCGGAGCTTGGAAGTTTACAAAAGAAGACTTTATGGCATCTTTAAATGATGTAATCAGTGATGGTAAAATCCGTGTTTCTTATGGTACCAATGGTACTTTGCCATCCAGCTACTATACCTATATGGATTTGACAGGTTTTGGATTTCCGTACAGGAATAACCCTGGCATAAGGGAGATCCAGATTGGAAATCCGGGTCTGAAATGGGAAAAACAGAATAATCTCAATATAGGTTTAGATTTACGTTTGTTTGAAAGACTGGGGCTTACCTTTGAATGGTACCAACGTCAGTCATCGGATTTGTTGAACGATGTTCCTACATCTTATACAACGGGATTCTCATCCTATCTGAGCAATATTGGAACGATTCGCAATTCGGGTATTGAGCTCGACTTGAATGCAGATATTCTACGAAATGGTGCATTTAAATGGACATCGAGCTTAAACTTTGGAATGAACCGTAATAAGACGATTGCCTTATCTGATGGTAGTTCGGAACTGCGGGATGGAACACAGATTCACCGCATCGGTCAACCATGGTATAGCTATTATTTAATTGAATTTGCAGGGATTAACAAAGAAACTGGTGTCCCACAATATTACATCAATGATCCTGCTCAACCAGGTTCTAGAGAAACCACCGAAGATTATACTGCTGCAACGCGGATATTGTATAAGAGTGCAGATCCCAAGCTTGTGGGTGGTTTTACCAACACATTCCGTTATAAATTCCTGGATCTGAATTTCACCTGGACTTATTCCCTAGGTGGAAATTCCTATGACAGTGGTGCGCAGAAAACGGAATTGGGTGGTAAAACAGGTTATGACAATATTCCAAAATATTACGAGCGGAGATGGCAAAAGCCAGGCGATGAAACCGATATTGAGATGTTTATGGTCGGAAATAAATATGACATGAGCAGTGTGGCCAATACACGCCGCGTGCATTCTACTGACCATATCCGTTTGAAAAACCTGACTTTCGGGGTTTCTATTCCGCAGCATATCTCCCGTAGACTAAAAGTGAGTAATATCCGAGCTTTCTGTTCTGGTATGAACTTACTGACCTTTGCGGCCTATAAAAACTACGACCCTGAGGTACCTGTAAATGGAGTGGTATATTTCGAATCCCCTAAATTGAAGACGGTAACCTTCGGTTTGGATGTTAAATTTTAAGAAGCAAGCACTGATTCGTTCATGATTATAATTTCATTTTTCAGATGAAGGGAATTTTAAAATTTAATCATGGTAATCACCCCACCAGTATGATGGGAAAAAATAAAATAGAGATGAAGAATATAGTATCAATAGCGTTATTGTCCTGTACATTGCTGACAGGCTGTGGCAACAAATGGCTGGAGACAGCACAGCCAAGCACCTCGACTGAAAGTTCGGAGGCCATTAAATCGGCAAATGAGGCGAGTTACGCATTAAATGGTATTTACGATATTATGCGTGGTTATGAATATTATGGCGCGCGCATGACGTACTACGCTGATGTCACTGGCGAGGATATGCTCGCCAATGGTGACACAAAGCGTGCAGCAGGTTATTATCTTTTTGACTTTAATAAGGATAATACACCATCCTCACTTTGGTATCAACCTTACCGTGTGATCCGTAATGCAAACGGAGTATTGGCCTATGTAAATACTGTGCCAGTTGATCAAATGACCGATGTGCTCAAGGACATCAAGGGCCAGGCATTAACCATGCGTGCGATAGCCCATTTCGACTTGGTCAAAGTATTTGGTGCACCGTACGCGGTAAATCAAGGCGCTTCTTTAGGGGTGCCTATCGAGACGGAGAAGCATGTGTCTACAAGTAAGCCTGCACGAAATACAGTTAAGGAGGTATATGCCCAGATTATTACAGATCTTGAAGGGGCAGATAGTCTATTGAGCACAGCAAGAAATGATGGTAAGCTGAATAGATTCGCTGCAGAGCAAGTATTGGCGCGGGCTTATCTCTATACTGGAGAAAATGCAAAGGCCTTTTCAATGGCTGCCGCGTTGATCAAAAATGCCGAAGCAGCGGCAAGTTCAAAAAAAGGGCAATACCAATTGTGGAAAAACGAGGAGTATGCGACGGTGTGGTCGAAGGACTTTACAAGCGAAATATTGTTTCAGTTGTCAAATACCAAAGTAGAGGCCAGTGACTCAAAAGAGGGGATTGGCAACCTGTTGTGGCGCCTGGGGTACAATGACATTATTCTTTCAGATGATTATATGAATTTGCTTAAAGATGATCCGAATGATGTGCGTCAAAAAGTGATTACCAAATATACCAGCAAGCAGGTCGATTATTACTATTTGAATAAATATCCGGGCAACACGGCGGAGAACGAAAATCCAGAGTTTGCTGATATTCCCGTGCTTCGCTTATCGGAAGCATATTTGATTGCGGCTGAGGCAGCGGTGAAATTGGGTGATAATAGCAATGCGCTTAATTATTTAAATGCCATTGTCAAACGCGCCAATCCGGCAAAGTCGGTAAGTGGAACGGTGGACCTGAACCGTGTGATGGAAGAACGTCGTCGTGAGCTCGTTGGTGAGGGTCATCGTTTATTTGATGCAATGCGCAATAACCTGCGGATAGAACGTAAAGGTAAGGCGCACGTTTCGCCCTTATTGCGACCAGAGACAAAGTCATTTGACCGAACATACTTCAAAACGCAGATGGCTATTCCGAGAAGGGAAATAGACGTAAATCCAAATATTGTTCAAAATACAGGTTATTAAAATACGTCACAATGCAAAACAATCGGAAATATAATCTTAAACACCTATGTACTGATCCAGTTTGGATCAGTACACGGTACTTTTTACTTTTTATATTGTTTGGTTTTCAGCAGTTGCGCGCACAGACCCAACAACTACTGGGGCAACATGATGGCCCATATTTATTCTACGAAGCGGGAGCTACCAAATCTGTACGCGTAGTTGATGGAAAGATACAGATCGATAATTCGCTTAAAGAGCCTTTCTCGGTGTCCACAGAAGATGGTCAATATCATTTTGAGGTTTCACGTCACCCGATAACAGTTCCCAAAGGGGTTTATCGTCCTAGTGACAAGATTATGGTGCTTTCCGATCCGCACGGTGACTTTGCCTCTTTTTATGCTATTCTAAAAGCGCAAAAGGTGATCGGTACAAATTATGAATGGACTTTTGGAAAAAATCAACTTGTCATTATAGGAGATGTATTTGATCGGGGAAAAGATGTCCTGCCGATTTTTTGGCTGATCTATAAATTGGAACATGAAGCCGTTAAGGCTGGAGGACAGGTTCATTTTTTGCTTGGCAATCATGAGGAAATGTTGATGCGTGGAAATTATAAATATACGCAGGATAAATATAAGGTATTAGCAGATTCCATTGGTAAAAGTTACCGTGATTTTTGGGCCTTGGATACGGAATTGGGTCGATGGCTGCAGAGCAAGAATACGATGGAGCAAATAGGTGATTATCTTTTTGTACATGCGGGGCTGAGTACGGCAATGCTGGATCCAAAATGGACTATTCCTACAGTTAATGATTCTGTTCGCCGTTATCTGTTTCATACTAAGGAAGAGCGGCAGCAGTCGGAGGCGGCATCATTTCTCTTTGGCAGCGAAGGTCCATTATGGTACCGTGGTATGGTGGTCAAGGAGGAAAAATACCATCCGTTGGATGAAGAGGATTTGAATAGTATGATGAAAATATATGGTGCTAAGCATATTTTTGTTGGGCATACTATTTTCCCTGAAGTAAGTAGTTTTTATGAAGGAAAGGTTTACGGTGTGAATGTCAGTAACGAGTCCAACCGACTGAAAGGACGTAGCCGGGGGCTGCTAATCGAGGGCGGTAAAATTAAGGTAATCTACGATGACATTACCAAGAATAAAGCAGTAAATTAGATCGCTTAGGCATCGCATTAATGATAAAAGGCCGGAATTTAATTCCGGCCTTTTGTTGTATTATCGATACCAGAAAGGAAACATCATTTAGATTTAAAGTGATTATATACGAATGATCGATCATTTAAGGATCAATAATAAATGCACCGACAATTGCGGCGGGATGCAAATCTTTATTATTTAGCAAGGAATAATTTTCGCTGAATCTTTCATAGTATTCGATATTCATTCCAATAAGTACTGTTTCAGCATCTTGATAGTTGACATCAAATAGTAATTCTTCCAATTCAACATCTTTTGAAGGTGCCTGTAAGTTTAATGGAATCTGGTGTTTATGCCAGCGAATATATTGCTGCTTGTCAAAATTGAATATGGCGATCATCAAATTTATTTTCATGAGATTGCAGTATCTCGGGCGATGAATATCTTTTTGCATATCAAACTTTGGAAACTGTATGACGATTTGCTTTGAGTCCAACAATTTTATTTCTGGGTCGAAATGCATGAAATCGTGTATGTGGCATTTTTCGACGAACTGGAAATTGATGAGACGATCAATTTTTCCACCACGGACTGTCTTTTCGCCCACAGGAGCTCTGTTTGCCCGGGTCACTCTTTTTAAGTGATTGATGAGTCGGTTGTGCATGGTACTGTCGTGCATATTCAGGTGTATTTCGCCCATTATATGTCTGATACGGGATCCTGCGGTACTAACGTGTCCAAAATCTATCGCGGCGGCTTTTGTTGCCTTCGTTTGTTTTGTTTTACGTCCTGGGCCAGTTTGCACAATTGTTTTTTCATTTGATTTTCGAAAGACAAGGTTCCCAACCAAGCCTTTCAAACTACCGTTTTCTAGTATAGCCATAGATTGAATTTAAGTATTTAAAATACTGAAAAACAAATAATTGTTTCTTTTTAAGAAAATGGAAATTGGTAAGTATGGGGCTTTATAAAAATGATAATGGCTGGTAAATGAGCATTATGAAATTTGTAGTTTGATTTTTTGATAAACCTTTCAAGTAAAGATTTATAGCGGATATGGCATGGACGCAAGCCCCCTGCTTCGATGCCCTTTCGCATCTCCTCCGATGCATCTCCGTATCATGGTAAGGGTGTATCCATGGTGAGAGCGACATGAGTCCGTGGTGAGTCCGAGTTATACACGGAGACAAGGCGGTAGCATGGCTGTCAGAAAACGCTCTTATCTGCTCGTAAGTACGAATAAGGCCTAAAGATGCCCCGAATCATCTTCGAAAGAAAGTTAATAGTCGATAAAACACGGACTCCATTCTGAAAAGTAACACCAATGAGACACTATTGGAGCTACTCCACGCATTTATAATTGGTAAATGGAGAAATAGACCAAATAGTTCTTTAATAAGTTAGATTACTTATCAACATAAATAGAATTGATGTTCAGTGAATTAACATACTTATCCACATTTTATAAGCCACTTAACAGACGGATATAGTTGTCAATATACAGTTGTTTGTCTTTTGATTTATATTGTTGGATATAACGGGGATGATCCAGGATGGTCATCTTGCCAAATAGTTTCTCCTCTTTGTTGATTTTGGCTAAAAAGGTTGCATTTTTCTTTCCGAGGACAAAGACTTCCTCCGTTTCGAGTCCCATGTTGATATGTTGTTTTAGGGATTCAACCATAAATGGTCTGACCATTTCAAAAAGCTGCTTATCGTCGTAATAGTTTGCATTAATCCAATTGTCAGGTTTTGTATGTCTAACGATGGCTAGCGGGAAAGGGGAGTTGATGTAAAATTGGCTATAGAAAACTTCAGGGCCGCCATAAGCTTCAATCAAATCATACATAAAGACCGAGGAGATTTCATGTGTATGGGCAGATTGCATTTTTATACCACAGGCACTGTATAGCCTTTTGGTGTCGGTAAAAGGAACGCCGGTTACGCCTGCACCATGTCTGCTGGGGTTGATTCCGATGATAAATTTACGTTGGAGATTGTCATTATAGTACTTATTGTAAAATTGCTGCATGACGATCAGTGTCTCGGGGTTGTCGAGGTAGGGGTTGATGACATTGAAATCGACAGGAAGATCCCCATGATAGACGAGCTGTTTGTTGAATGTAATTACTTTTTCGGCAAATGTGACCATAATGGATGCTTTAGAAGAAATATACGGATTCTGAAGAGAATTATAAACAAGAAAAGGGTGTCGATTTGCAATGCCCCCAAAAAGTTAGACACTTTCTGGGGGCATTTTTATGAGAAAAAACAAAAAACATAGTTTGGAATTCAAACTTAGTCTTGTCGATCGGATCGTTCATGGATATTGTTCAGCAAAAAGCATCGCTAAAGAACATTCTCTATCCTATGATATGGTCCGGCGTTGGCACAAGCAATTCGAGTCGTTTGGCATTGAAGGCCTCAGGCCCCGCGGAGGTAATGCAGTCTATCCGCAGTCCTTTAAAATCTCCGTGCTCCAAACAATCCAAGAAGAATCTCTATCTTTGATGGAGGCCATGCTGCGCTTTAATCTTCCGAGTCCTTCTATTATCGTTAATTGGCGGAAGCAGGTTGCAGCACATGGTTTTGAGGGGCTAAAGCCCCAGGTTAAAGGCCGCCAACCGATGGAAAAGAACGACAAATTACCCAACAAACGAAAGAAGCCCGCTTCTAAGGTTCCCCTGACTAAGGAAGAACAACTCCAGCAGGAACTGGAGTACTTACGAGCGGAAAATGCTCTGCTAAAAAAGTTACATGCCTTAGTTCAAAAAGACAGCAAGCACAAGCCATGATGGAACTAAGGCCAAGGTTTAGCTTAGAGATTCTTCTGAGCTGCATGAAAATGGCAAGGAGTACCTTTATTATTATCTCGGGGATCGTGGTCGACAGGACAAATATACCCAGCTCAAAGAGGCTATCAAGAGTACCTATAGTATTCATAAGGGCAGATATGGGTATCGTCGGATCACCCTGAGTATTCGTAAGGATGGGTATAAAATAAACCACAAGACTGTCTATAGACTGATGGGGGATCTCGGTCTGAAAAGTTCGGTCAGGGTGAAAAAATACCGTTCTTATAGAGGTGAGCCCGGAAAGATAGCACAAAACGTCCTTGAAAGAAACTTCAAAGCTGCCAAACCCTTTCAAAAATGGTCTACCGATGTTACCGAATTCAGGGTAAAGGATAAAAAATTATATCTTTCACCGATCATCGATCTGTTCAATCAGGAGATCATTAGTTATAACTTAAGTGATCGACCAAACTTCTCAGGGATAATGGACATGCTTGATAAGGCCATAGGAAAACTTGATACTGATTCCTGTGGACTCATTCTACATTCCGACCAGGGATGGCAGTACCAAATGGTACAATACAAAAAAAACTAAAACAAAAAGGGATTATACAGAGCATGTCCCGAAAAGTAAATTGCCTGGACAATGCCATAATCGGGAACTTTTTCGGGATTCTAAAATCAGAACTCTATTATCAGAAGAAATATGAATCAAGTGATCAACTTAAAAAAGATATCAGAGATTATATCGATTATTATAACAACAAAAGGATAAAACTCAATTTAAACGGAATGAGCCCGATGGAATATCGAGCTCATTATAATAACAAATCTAATAACTAAATTTGTCTAAACTTTTGGGGGCACTCTAATTGACACCCTTTTCTTGTTTATATTTTGAGATCTGATTAGTGACCTTGCGTGCCATCTACACCATGAGAATGTCCGTGGGACAATTCTTCTTCAGTAGCAGGGCGTACAGTTAAGATTTCGATATCGAAATTTAACGTTTTACCAGCCATTGGGTGGTTTAGATCTGCAATAACAATTTCTGGAGTTACTTCAGCAACTACAGCACGGAATTGGTTTCCTTGGTTATCTTGCAAAGGCAATACTTCACCTACTGGAGGTAAACCTGTTTCTTTGAACATATCTACTGGCAATTGCGCGAATGCTCTTTCGTCTTTTTCACCGTAAGCATCTTCTGGTGCCAATTCGAAAGAAATTTTGTCACCCACGTTTAAGTCAGCGATGTTTTCTTCAAATTTAGGCAACATCATACCTACACCATATAAGAAGTCTAAAGGTTGTTCTGCAGTTGTTTCTTCAACGAAAACTTTTTCACCGTTTTCTACTGTGTGAAGTCTGTACGTCAATGCTACGACGTCGTTTGCTTTTATAGCCATCTGATTTTGATTTTTGGGAGCCTAAGGCTACCGTTTATTAAATATAATTTATTAACGCTGTAATGGAATCTTGCGGAAGGCTGCAAGTCTTATTTTTGCAAAGATATGCTTTTGTTTCCTTTCCGATTCTGTTCTCTAACAATGGAAGATTTTCTTCCATGCCGCCGAGCACAATTTTGTTAGGGATATAATGTTGGTCCAGTTCCTTGCGAAAAGCTAGTGCTTCCTCGCCCGTCAACGCGATCTCATTGATCCCATATATCTCTTCTAGCAATAATATTGCCCAATTTGAATAGGCGGAACCATAAGTCTTGATTTGCGGAAATACATTAGCCAGCAATTGATCGGCTATCGCGGTATAATTTTCACTATCAAAAAGTAAACCTAAGCGTTTCAATTGACGAACCATTGTGGATGTAGAGGAGGGTATCACATTGTCCATAATCTCACTTTTTCGGGCGATCAGTTTTTCAGCTTCAGCCGAGGTATAGTAAAATGTTTTTTGCTCCACATCATAAAATAATGCAATAGCCCTGTCTGCCAGTTGTTGGGTAATGGTCAACCATTTTTGGTCAAATGTAGCTTCATACAGTGCTATAAAGGCCTCTATGGTAAAAGCATAGTCATCTAGAAACCCTGCTATTGCACGATTTTCATCCTGTGGTTGATGCAATAAATAATTGTCGTCCCGAATTAGCTCTGCACAAATAAACTCGGCATTATTTAGCGCGAGATCCAAAAAATGCTTCGTGCCAAGACTGCGGTAGGCATCTATTAGCCCTTTCAATAAGAGGGCATTCCAGGTTGTCAATTGTTTATGATCGAGTCCCGGTCGAACACGTTGTTCGCGATAATCAAATAGTTTCCGCTTGGAAGTTTTTAAAAAATCTGCCCATTCGTCAGCTGACATATTGACCTTCGTGGCAAGTTGGTCTGCATTAATGGCGCAAATGGGGACATTCGTATGTTCTTCCTCCCAGTTGCCTTCTTCGGTAATATTAAAATATTGACTAAATAGCTCGGCGTCTTTGCCCAGCACTTCATCGAATTCGGCTTTTGAAAAAGAGTAGTATTTTCCTTCAATACCTTCGCTATCCGCATCAAGTGCGCTGTAGAAACCATGATTGGGGGCAAGCATTTCCCGTTCAGCCCAAGAAATCGTTTCTTCGATTATTCTTTTATAAAATGGATCTTTATTCTGTTGATAAGCTTCGGCATAAAGGGAAAGTAATTGGCCATTATCGTACAACATTTTTTCAAAATGAGGGATATGCCAGTAGTGGTCTACTGAATAGCGGGCAAAACCACCACCAATCTGATCATAGATTCCACCAGAGCCAATTTTTTTCAGGGTAAAATGCACATGATCTAATGTCGCTTGATCGCCAGTGAGTACAGCATATTTTAAGAAGAAAGACCAGTTGTTGGGGAGCGGAAATTTAGGAGCTTTTGTATAACCGCCTTCTTTCTTATCGAAGGTTTCGCTCCATGGACTGATAATTTCTTCGAGATCCTTGTGTGCGTATTGTTCGGGAATGGGATTGATAGGAAGTTTCTCAGCCCGCTGGATGCCATTGTTCAATTTATTGGCATAATCCAAAGCGACTTCTGGTTTCTCTTCCCACATTTGTGCGATCTGCAACAGGATATTCTGCCAGTCGTGCGGTTTGAAATAGGTACCACCATAAATCGGACGGCCATCAGGTAAACAGATACAGTTCAAAGGCCATCCACCAGCGTTGGTCATCAGCTGAACAGCGAGCATATAGACTTGATCAATATCTGGGCGTTCTTCCCGGTCGATTTTTATGGACACGAAAAATTTGTTCATGGTTTGAGCTATAGCCGTGTTTTCAAAGCTTTCCCGTTCCATCACATGGCACCAATGGCAGGCCGAATAACCTATGCTAACAATGATAAGTTTATTTTCGTCTTTTGCCTTTTTTAAGGCTTCGGCTCCCCATGGCATCCAATCCACAGGATTGTGTGCATGCTGCTTAAGATATGGGGAGTTTTCAAACTGCAATTGATTCGCCATAAGACGAAGGTAGTGAAAATGGAGGAAAACTTTTTAGCCGCTTTAGATTGATTCTATTAGTTATAATGTTCTAATACATATACTATACTTGTTAAAATCATCTCTATTTGTTTTAGTTTGCTCTACTAAGGAATGACTTCGCTGTAGAATCTTATAAAGCCATCAGTAACACGATACATTTTGCTATCTTCGGAATAGACGTTTAATTCAAACCGAGCTTCCAGAAGATAATTCCCCTCTCTAAGCTTTTTTAACTTTACAATAACGAATTTTGAATCTGCTTGGATATTATTGTCCGGCATATTGTTCCCCCATTGTATGTTATCGTGATTAATTACCTTGACATTCCAAATTCTTGGGACATGGGAAGTTAATGCTTTCAAATTTCCAGTACTTATTTTTAAATATACACCATCTTTTGTATTTTCCCGGCCAAAGTCGGTTGCAAAATTCTGTTTTCCTAAATTGTACGAAAATCCTTTTCTAGGAAAGTAGGAGGGTGTTTCATTTAATTCAAGAAGATTGTATTTTTTTAGAAAGCCAACAGTAAAATAGTGGCCCTCGGAGCCAAGAGAGACGGTTTGTTCAATCATCAATGAATCGTTAATCCCATAAAACCAGATATTCCCTCCTGCGTAAGCTGCTTCTTGATTTGGCCTTTTCTTTCCGTATGGCTTTATATTAATATGTTTGCTTCCTTGGGTTTTGCCTGTTACATAATTGGAGTTGTATTCGCGACCGTTCAATTTAAAGGAAATGCTGTCTTTTTCGATTTCTAGATCAGCTGTTTCTTTATTGGCAAGCTCAATAGTGTCTTTTTTACAAGATATAAATAGAAAGCCCATTAAAACAATTGAGTGGAAAAATTTCATTGGATTAAGAGTTGTGAATTAAATATGAATATTATTTTTTTCTCGCGAAAATACTAAATTAATATTTTTTTTAATGAGTGATCATTATTTTTTTATCTTTTTAATTTGTTTTACATTGATGTGTTTAGTTTTTAGAAAGTAAAGCTATAGGAACTATTAATAATTTATATCTTCAGAGTGTTATAAGGGAATCTGATGTTTTTAATTTGGTTGAAAAAGCTGAGCGGTTTAGTATAACAAATGGGAAATGTCTGCTGTTGACTGGAGCGGGAGATGTTGGAGGATGCATTGAATAATTTTTTTACTAACTCGGGACTAGAAGCCTTATACTATGAAAGGTATAAGGCTTTTTTCGTAACTATCAGTTTGTCTGAGCCTCTTAATTATTGTAAATCGGGAGTGTCAGTTGTCTATTTCTAAGATCGGAATTTCAATCTACAATCTGTACAAGGTCAGCACAATTACCACTAAGCATCTGAAAGGTAAAACCAGCATCAAGCTTAATTTCTGCAAATGATGAAGTTCGTAGATATGCCGCTTTACGCGTTAGAAATTCTACTAAATCGGTCAATGTGGGATTATGTCCAATGAGCAATACATAATCAATATGATCGGGGATACTGTTAATCACAGATAAGAGATGTTTGTATGTACACTCATAGATAGAATCTTCGATTTGAATGTCGAACGAAGGTTCGCCAAGTATATCGAGAAAAATGCGAGTAGTTTGCAGAGCCCTATTAGCAGGCGAACTTATAACCATACTTTTGTCGTTCAAGGTCAATGTTGATGCCAGTTTAGCGGCGACTTGTTTAGCGTGCTGTATTCCTTCAGAGGTCAGGGAGCGATCAAAATCATTGATTCCGGGAATAGTTTCCGCTTTTGCATGTCTTATGATAAAGAGTTTCTTTGTGTTGTCCATGATTAAAGTTTTTGATTCTTATCCTAATTTAACGTTTTAGAGCTTATTTCATTGTGCTTATTACAAACATCTATTTTCGTATTAACATAAATTAAACACATTTTGACTAATCCAAAGTTTTATATATACACTTCGTTCCGTGTTATTAAAATTAATTTTGTTATCATGATTTGAATCCATAAGTTTTCTGAAAATTGATTACTTTCGTTCCGCAAAACACAACTCGTCGGGTAAATTATGTATAACGTATAAAAAATGCCTATGAAAGTAGCACTCGTTTTGTTTTTGTCGTTTAATTTATATTTATGATTCGTATTCTATCAATACTTCTCTTTGGAAGTATTTTTTTAATGGCTTGCCACCATTCAGAGGATTTTTTTGCACAAGAAGTAGAACCTCCCATTTGGACCATCGATCCCATTGATTCTGTCACTTTTGATAACGATGAAGGGTTGGTCAGTATTCATACCATTGCAAACGCCAATTTTAGGGGCCTTCAAAATTTAACAGATTTTTTAGATATATCTGGTTCAAACGCAAGTTATTGCCATCCAGACGTTTTATATTTTCCTAATAAATTCAATGGTTATAAATATTGGATGGTCTTCACTCCTTATTTCGGAGCAGTGGGGACCAATCAAAATTCAAAGAAATTTGAAAATCCAAGCATTGTTGTATCAAATGATGGCCTTGATTGGATTAATCCTCCGGGATTAACCAATCCACTTATTAATGCACCATTTCCAAAGGAAAGCTTTCGTGAAAATAAAATGGACCCAATTCAGGGATTTTGGTCTGATGTGGATTGGATATTCTTGAATGATCGATTTTACCTCTATTACAGAGGTAGTTTTATAACAGCACAATCATTAAAAAGCAAATGTGTGCTCACGAATACTAATTTTGATCGGTTGAAACTAGATGCACATCGAACTATTGTGCAACAAACTTCAACAGATGGTATAGAATGGTCCAATTTAAACATTGCCTTTACAAGTAATCCACCATTTACTCCAAAGAATGACCATGTGCTGTCTCCTTCGTTTATTCATAATGGAAGCCAATTTTTGAGTTATGAAATAGAGTTAAACCTTGGTCGAAGAAATTTTAAAGGGAAAGATCCTTCGTATGTGTTGCGTAGAACTTCTAATGATGGAATTAATTTTACTGGTTTCAAAGAAAGTAAACTGGTTAATTTTCTCAATAAACCTTGGTTAAGAGAAAATTTTGCAAATTCCCCTTGGCATATTCAGGCTACTTTTGTTGACGGATATTATTTTCTTTGTATAGCAATCGGTGATGTCAAAAGGTATACCTCCGAGATGCTATATATCGCGTACTCCAAAGACGGACTAAATTTCAAAGTATTTCCCAAGCCTCTATTAAAAAATAATGCCTATCGCAGCGCAATTTTTCCAATGGGAGTTAGCGAATCATTAATTAAAATGGGGGCAATGATCGGTAATAAATCAGGCGAATTCCGTTATCGTGAATTCACATTAAGCAAAGAAAAAATCAAAAACTCTTTGGTTGATTGTCCTAATTAATTACATTTAATAGGTTTTAAATTTATAGATGCAATATAATGGAAGGGAATAGTGATCCTATAGAGCAACAACCTGACTTCGCCGTTTCAGTGGTAATACCAGTCTACAATGTTGATAAATTTTTGAAGGAAGCCGTAGAAAGTGTTTTGAATCAAAAGTTGCAAAATTTTGAAATCATCTTAGTTAATGATGGCAGTACCGATTCTTCGGCTGATATTTGCCAAAAATATGCATCTTTAGATTCGCGAGTTTTATTCCTGGATCAGAATAATTCAGGGGTTTCGGTAGCGAGAAATAATGGTTTAGCACACGCTAGGGGTGAGTATATTTATTTTTTGGATTCAGATGATACTATTGCCCCCGATTTTTTATCTAGCTCTTTTCAAATAGCTATGCGAGAAGGATCTGACATCGTCATTGTTGGTGAACCTTATTGCAAACGAGCTGCAAGATTAACTGCTGTACCCACTTGTGGTTTATTTATAAAAAGAACATTGCTAGAAACTTATCCTGAAATTCGATTTCCGGAAAACATACAACCTTGTGAGGATGGGCTTTTTTCACATCAACTCTTCCTTATCACTGGAAAAATTGGGTTTAATCCAAAGGCAGTTTATTTCTATAGAGAACATGAAAACCAAAACCATGTGCGAATCAATCAGGAGACAGCCCGTATATTAAAGCAAATACCCCAATGGCTTGACTTGCTAGCTGCTTTTTACAGCCAGCATGATATCTTCCGTTCAAAAGCGCTTAAGCTCGCTTTTTTTATTGAACATGAACCTTTCGAACTCCGATATCTAAAAATGTCTTTTGATGAAGATGAGAAATCCAGCTTATTTAAATTATTGCAGGATTTCGTAGTTCAGCATATCATTATCCATTTAACAAAAGCGGATAAAAAGCTGTTGACTATTCCTTTCAAATATTTTATAAAGGCCAAAGATCATCAAGATTTTGATCAGTTTTATAAAACATATTTGAAGAGAAGACCGAAAAAGTTTAAACGAGCTTTGTTTTGGGTTAAATTTATTCCGATTTCTATAATAAGACGGAAGGTTCGTCAGCAAATCAGAGATAAATATAGTGATGTATGAAGATTCTTTTAGTGCAGCATTTGTGTTTTCTAAATGGTATAGGTGGAACAGAGAAGATCTGTTCAACACTAGCAAATATATTCAATGAGCATGGACATGAAGTTGAAATTGCAACAAACGAAAATGTTGTGGGGATGCCCGTATTTCCATTGAGCGAAGGCATCAAGGTAACTAATATTTTTGATCCGGCTGTCGAACAGAAAAAAGAGTTCCCTATTTATAACTATCGGGGTAAAAATCCGTTTCTATGGTTAAAGTTCAAAGCAAAGAAAAAATATCACAAATGGTATAATTGGCGGTTAAAATACACGTTGGGTGGAGAAGCTAAGTTGTATCAATACAATTTGCGAAAACGATCTATTGCTTGGAATAAATATATTGATCAGCTAAAACCTGATCTAATTGTTACGATGTCTATAAGTTCATTGTTAGAGATTACATTCGGGAACAGTTTGCCGATGCCAATTATTAATTCGGTAAATGGTAGGCCGGATTATGATTATTCTAATATTTGGGGAGGTAGGAAACCTTACATGGTCGATCTGTTGACACACAGCTACCGATACTTAGATGGAATACAGATTTTATTTGACAGCTATCGTCGATTTTTGCCTTCTGATTTTTCAGGTGAATGTCGGGTTATAGCGAATCCTATAGAACTTGGAGATTGTACTAAGTTGGCTGAGCATAGTTCAACCAAGGAAAGATACAAGATTATTCATGTAGGACGACTGGATACAGCGTGTAAACAGCAGCATTTGGCAATTGAGCTTTTCAATAAATTAGCTAAAAAGTATACCCAATGGGATTTGGAGTTTTGGGGGACAGGAGCGGATTTCAATCGGTTGAATGAGCAAATCCTTGACTTGGATTTATCGGATCGTATTTTTCTTCGAGGATTTACGGAAGATCCAATAGGAAAAATGAAAGATGCGGATATATTTATCTTTCCCAGTCAATATGAAGGTTTTAGTCTGGCGTTAGGGGAAGCTATGGGTGTTGGGTTGCCAAGCATTGGATTTTCGGCTTGTTCTGGAGTAAACGAAATGATCAAGCAGAATAAAACCGGATTTCTAGCACTAAATAAAGAAGAGATGTTGATCTACCTTGAAAAATTAATTCAAGATTCATCTTTGCGACAGCAAATGGGGATAAAGGCACATTTGAGTATGAAGGATTATAATCTTGACCAAATGGTAAAAGGCTGGATGAAATTGATAGATACTGTAATTACAAAAAAAGGAATCTAATGGGTGACAATAGGAAAAAGCGAATACTTTATTTCATGCCGGATAATCCGTTCTCGAATCAAGCGGGTAATTTGACTCGTACCAAACAACTATTGAAATACTTTGAACAACATGAAACAGTACTAGAAATTGATTTCTTATCCTGTCTTTATTGGAACAAATCCTCAGTAGAGCTTTTCAAGAATACTTACCCCAACGTAAATTTAAATATCGTCGATATCTATTCTAATAAGAGTAATCGTTTAAAGTATTTAGTTGAAGATAAAATTCCTAGATTAATCTATAAAGCTATCTACAAACCGAAAATAAGTTTATTGACTCCGATTATTATCAAACGGATAAAATCTTTGCTGCAAGGCAAGTCATATGATATTATAGTCATTAGTTATTCAACATGGGGTGCATTGGCTGCTCAACTGAGTCAATTTAATGCATACACTATTATTGATACGCATGATTTTATGACGTTGCAACGGATGAGGGAGAAAACAAACTTTGATATTGGGGCAGCTTTTAAGGAAGAGATGGCAATACTCTCTTTATATAACGAAATTTGGACATATTCGATTGAGGAACGCTATATATACGAGCAGTTTTTAAAAAAGAAAGTTACTTTGCTGCCTGTCTCCGTACCGGATCCTAAGTCGGTATATAACCATGAAAAAAGCATAGATATATTATACGTAGCTAGTGATAATATACATAATATAGAAAGCATGATGTGGTTTATTGATAGCGTTTTGCCATTTTTACCACTTTATAAAATACATGTTGTAGGGAAAATATGTACGCGTATTCCCGATCACCCCCAATTAACAAAAGTTGGAATAGTCGACGATCTTGAGGTGTATTATGCGGGTGCAAAAATTACGATTTGTCCAATGTTGAGCGGTACTGGGATTAAAATTAAGGTTTTAGAATCTTTGTGTCATGGTCTTCCTGTTGTGACGACACAGCGAGGGATCGATGGTCTTGTCAATAAAATAAATAATGGATGTGTTGTGGCTAACGACGAAATACATTTTGCTCATGCGATTATAGATCTCTTGGAAGACAATGTTTTCTATAAAAGGCAGAGCGAATATGCGAGGGTGTTTTATAAGTCTTTTTATGCGTGCGAATATGAAACAAGAATTTTGGATAGGGTCTTCTTAGATGCAAAAAGCATCTAACCTTTAAACCCCAAGTTAGGAAATCTAAATGTATATTTGTATAAAAAAATAGGGTAATATTGAAAGTCTCTTTACTGATAACGACCTATAATCGACCGGATGCGTTAGAAATGGTCTTGAATTCTATAGAACATCAGGTTCAGAAACCAGATCAGGTCGTTGTGGCTGATGATGGATCAGATGATAGAACCGCGTCCGTTATTCAGAAATTTCAACGTAAATGGCAAATTCCTTTGTTACATTCCTGGCATGAAGATCAAGGATTTAGATTGGCGGAAAGCAGAAACAAAGGCCTTGCATTGATCGATACCGAATATGTAATCATGATTGATGGTGATATGATTTTGGACGAATATTTTGTAAAAGATCATGTTGTCAACGCAACAGAAGGCTTCTTTCTTCAAGGGGGACGATGTTTGTTGACAGCTGATTTTACACAACAAATACTGAGAAGTCCCCAAATCTATCCAAATTTCAATTATATGAAAAGAGGAGTTGAAAGCCGATTTGAGAAACGTATAACGGCATTTCGCGCTCCTTGGTTGACAAAGTTGTTGCGTAAGGAAATCAGATATAGCCATAAGGCGATTAGAGGATGTAATATGTCCTTTTTTATGGATGATATTAAAGCTGTCAATGGATTTAATAATGATATGGTAGGTTGGGGAAGAGAAGATAGTGAATTTGTTGAACGTTTGTTCAATAGTGGGATAAAAAGATATAATATCAAATTTTCAGCACTTGGATACCATCTTTATCATGTAGAATCCTCGCGGGAATCGCTCCCCGAAAATGATCGCATTCTCAGGGATGCTATTGATAATAAACTACAGCACTGTTCAAACGGCCTCAATAAATTCTTAAAACAATAAATATGTCGATTCCTAAGGTAATTTATCAAACGTTTAAAACGAAGCAGATACCTCTTTTAACGCGCTTTTATATTTGGATGTACCTGCAGAAAAATAAGGACTGGAAAAGGGTGTTTTATGACGATGAGCAAATTGATACCTTTTTTAAGACTAACTTCGATAGTCGTACCTATAATGCATATACTCGCTTGCAAATTGGCGCGGCTAAAGCTGATTTTTTCCGCTATGCGGTGCTCTATATTCATGGTGGCGTTTATTTGGATATGGATAGCGACATTTTAGTGTCATTGGACAAACATATTCGTGAGGAAGATGTCGCCTTTATTGCACGGGAAAAGAATCATCCAGATCTTTTTGCACAATGGGGATTGATTTACGCAAAAGGCCACCCTTTTTTAAAGCGAACAATTGCTTATATTGTCGAAAATATCGAAGGAAATAAGTATCCAAATGATGTGCACAAAATGACAGGGCCCACCGTATACACAAAGGCCATTGAAGATGAGATAAACGAAAACCCTGAGGTTGGGTATCGATTAGCAGATTTTGATTACAAAGGAATTCTTCAATTTAAATATAAGTTGGGTAAAATACTACTTTATAAAGACAGGGCAAATCACTGGAAAAAACTGCAGCAACGTATTACAGTATTGAAACCAGAATAGCTAGAGCAAGTTTTTGTAGCACTGGATAAGTTGATTTGCTATATGGTCTTCATCAAATCGTCTTACATATTGTAGCCCTTTACTGATCATTTCTTTGCGAGTTGAATCAGATGAAAGTATCGATTCAATCGTAAATTGTATAGCGCCAATATCTTCTGGATTAATATAACAAGATGATGGTCCACCAGCTTCTGGGAAGACTCCCGAGTTGGAGGTAATTACTGGTAAACCAGAATATAATGCTTCAATTATAGGGATACCAAATCCTTCAAATTTTGACGGATAGATGAATAAATCGGCCATGGTATAGATAGTCGCTAACTCGTCCATACTAAGTCCTTCCATAAATAGAACCCGATTTGTCATGCCTTTTTTTTCAATGAACTCTATTATTTCTTTCGCATAATTGGTTTTCCGTCCAATTATTATTAACGAAATATCCAATTGCTCAATTGCTTTAACAATTTGAAACGCGTTCTTTCGAGGTTCAATCGTTCCTACATTTAATATGAAGTTATCGGGAAGATTGTATTTCGCTCGTATTGTATCTTGCTGTTCTTTCGTTTTTTGCGTTTTAAATGCCGGATGACATGTTTGATATATAACCTCAACTTTATCTTCAGATATTTGATAGGTATTCAATAGGTCAGATTTAGTCTGTTGGCTGATGGCAATAATCTTATCCGAATGAAAAACAGCATGTTTCGCTTTTTGATTATATATATATCGGTCAATAGGCTTATACAGCTCTGGAAATCGAATAAAGATCAGATCATGAATTGTCGTAACTGATTTAATACTAGTTTTATGGAGATTAATTGGAATTTCACCGGAAAGACCATGATAAATATCGATCTTGTCGTGCAATAGATCTTTGATTATTCTACTATTTCTCCATAAACTAGGAAGAGTTTTATTTATAAAACCATGGGGTAGCCTAGTGTTTTTTTGCAAATTTTCGGAATCGAAATTGGCTCCTTCTATTTTTGTGGTATACTTTATATAGTTGTTTTCGGGATAATAGGTCTCCAATATCCGTATAAGATCACGACTATAGTTACCTAGGCCCGTTTTATTTAAGAAATAGCGTTTAGCATCGTATGCTATATTCATTTATTCAAGTATTTATCAAGACCGTTTTTTATTCTGAAATCCTCTGACGCAACAGTATTTTCTAAAATAGTCTGATTGATGCTCTTTCTTTCCATGGAAGATACCTTATGCCATAAATGATAGGTTACTCCACTAAATTTCATAAAGAGTTTTTTTTCACCAATTTTCAATAATCGTACAACCAACTCGGAATCTTCGTGTCCCCACTCATACATATCCTCGTTAAAACCATTCACTTTGATCAATGAACTCATCCAAAATGCCATATTGCATCCTTTTGAATAAAACCTATGTTTTCCTTTGGTTTTGTATCTGGGAGCAAAGATAGGTGTTAGAAAGGGAATTCTTGCAGCATTCATTTTATAAGGAGAGTTTTTTCGAAGTAAATTGTAGTCAATGGGCCTTTTACTTTTCAAAAAATCTATTGTGAACTCTTTGGTAAGCGATGCTCTACTTCCCGTAATGACGTGGTGTGGTTTACTAATTTTTATATGATCTGCAATAAACTGAGGAGACATGATGATATCTCCATCAATTTGGATAATATATTCGCTCTTACATAATGCTAATGCTTTATTCAATATTTTTGTCTTTTGAAAACCATTGTCTTCTTGCCATGCATGTTTTATTGGAATATTGGTTTTAAGGCGGAATGCATCAATGACCTGTTTGGTGCTGTCACCCGAACCATCATCCGCAATTAGAATCTCATCTGGTTTCCGTATTTGTAACAATACACTTTCAAGCACACGTTGTAAGGCTTCTGGCCAGTTATAAGTTGAAATTAGTAAAGCTATAGTCATTCAGGTAGTCATTAGATTGTATCAATTATAAGCGTTAATTTGTTGATAATTAACGGCCAAGAATAGTTTTGTTCGACATAAGACATAGACATCGATTTTATAGATGAGCTATCTCCTTGTAATATCTGGTAGAGTTTTCGCTGAAAATCGGCCTCAGAAGAATAGTATTGAGCAGCATAATTACTTCTAATACAATGCTCCTTCATGACCTCAGATTTCCCATTTACTAAGATAGGCCTCCCCAAAACCATCGTTTCTAACAATAATAAAGATAAACTTTCATATTGAGAAGGGTTTATAACAGCTTTTGCATTTTCAATCAAGGCTGTTTTCTCTTCTTCTGTAACGAAGTCTGTATAAATGATATCAGGGTGATCTACTATGTCCATAAAAATACGGCCAGTTAGTACTAGCTTTAGATCCGAAGGATATTTTTCTTTGTAACGCAAAAACCAGGGAATTAACGTTCTCACCTTCGTATTGCAAACTCGACCAAAGTATAATAAATAATCGTCTGGAAGATTGAATTTACTGTAAAGTTCTTCTTTTTTTAATGGAGGAGCTACTTCAACTCCTACTGCGACTATACTATTATTAGCGATACCGCTTCCAAAGATATTAATTGCAAGTTTTCTTTCCTCGGCAGTATTGAATGCAATATGTTTTACTTTATTGAATAGTTGGGTTAATATTGGACGAAATGCTTCTCTTTCCTCATGTAATGTAGGAATAAGAATGGATTTTTCCGGCGCAACAAGAGTTCCAAAAAATGTATTAGGTTGAGAATAGGTAATTCCGATAATCGCTTTATAATCTTGATTATGATTTTTAATATAGGATAACATGGAAGGGGAATACGAACCATGCGATTTGAAATAATTCATATCAGTATTTGCCATTCCTTTCCAAGATGGAAATATTTCTGATACAAATTTTAAGCTCTTTAAACGGAATAAATTTCTTCTGATCTTTTGAAATGGGAGTGCTTTTTTCCATAGACGATCTCTTTTTTGACTATCAAAATCAATAGAATCAAAACGCAGAATGCGTACGCCATTTAAATAATCTATATCATTCGTGTAAAAAGGAGTAAAAGTATTGTAGTCAATAAATTTGGTCGTCAATATATCAACTTCATATTTCTCAACAAGTCTTTCTGCCAGCATACGACAATGTTTTTCTGCACCTCCATCCACTTCATCTCCATATCGAAGTATAATAAAACAAATTTTATCCATCTTAAACCTTTAAAGAATAGTCATATTTTTCCATGTTCATCATTGGTACAACGGTTATGGTACAGCAAAGTGCTACATCCCCTTTATATTTTTTCGATCACCATTTCTGCTGTAATTAAATCAATCGCTTCTGTACCATCGCAATCGCAAGGTTTGTTGCCGTAGACAGCGCTTGGACGGTTGGGATGTTCCACTTGGATACAGTCCTCATATTGTTGCCCATAACCCGTAAAGCCCGCGTATGGGTGAGTTGCGCCCCATAGTGATAGGCATCGTATTCCCATCAAAGAAGCCATGTGCAACCCAGAGGAATCCATGCTGATCATCAGATCCAGATTGGATATGATATCCAGTTCTTCTCTCAACGTAAATTTTCCAATGGTATTGTAGGTGTTTGGAAAACTTTCAGTCCAGTTTTGCGCGATTTGAAACTCTTCCTTACCTCCTCCAAAGAGCAATACATCATATCCATGATGTGTCAGATGGTCTATGACCTGTCCCATCTTTACGAGTGAAAGGATTTTATATCGGTGTTGCGCAAATGCCGCAATACCAATTTTTTTTCGTTCGAAATTGCCAAACATGCTAAATGCCGTTTTGGGGACATCTTGCAAATTAGAAGCCAATTTGTGACTCAGTTCGAAGTGAAAACCTAAAGCACGGAATACATCTGCATATCGCTCTACAGTTAGCTTCAATTGATGCTTAACTTTATGTTCTTTCCGCGTCAGGGCTTTCTTTTCTGCACGACCTTTGTCCAGTTGTTTGACCTTTATTCCAGAAAGAGAAAATAAAACATCCAATATGCGTGAACGTAAATTGAAATGTAGATCAGCTACAGCATCTGCACCATATTGAGCCAGCTCATTTTTTAATCTGATTAATCCAAAAAGGCCTTTATGGGTTGTTTTAGGTTCAATTGCATGAAACTTGATATTCTTTATGCCATCAAAGAATGGTGAAAAAAAAGGACGGCTGACCATGATAATCTCTACCATAGGATATTGTTGACAAAATTCTTTCAACACAGAAGCCACCATGGCAACATCGCCCATGGCCGAAAACCGGGTTACTATGATTCGCTGCGGCAAAGACATGTCTTTATTTTCCGGATGTATAAAGTACAGGGTTCAGTTCAGGATCGTTATACATTTTCATCTGTTTATAGACCTTCATGTATTTTTCACCTGATTCAATCGCTGTCAACAATTCGTCGATACTTTGTGAAAGATCTGTACGTTGTTCCAGCAAGATGTTCAATTTTTGCTGACAAGCAGAGATATGGGCTTCAGAAGCATCTGAACGAAGTGTCTCCTGCTCCATATGATAAATCTTTAGCGCCAGAATGGACAGTCTATCAATGGCCCAAGCTGGACTTTCCGTATTGATTTTTGCTGAAGGCAATGCTTCGATAGTTTGGTATTTCTGTAAAAAGTAGCTGTCTATATATTCTACTGTATCTGTACGATACTGGTTAGACTCATCGATGCGTCGCTTCCAGTATAAACCGTCCTTGGGATCAATGGCAGGATTACGTACAACATCTTCCATGTGCCATTGTACGGTATCAATCCAGCACTTTAGGTACAGTAGATGTTCTAGGGATTGTTTGTCATACGGATTCTGGATTGGATGATCAATCTGATCGTATACGTGGTAATCCTGGATAGCACGTTGAAAAATGGGATTTGCTATTGCACTAATCATGTTACAAATATAAAATATATTATGGAGTTATCCTTAACTTCAGGTGTTGTATAAAAACAGTAAAATGAATTGGAAAAACCAACTATTGAGAAAAGAATTAAAATGTTTTTTTAAAATATAGACAGTAAGACGTCTGGGAATAACCCAAGTAAGATCACTGCAATCGTACAAAATAGACCAATACCGAGGAGTAAAGGATTGGACTTGACTGAATAATGGTCTAGATTGTCTCTTAAGAAGGCATTCAACGGAATCTTAAAGTAATAGAAAAGTGAAATTACGGATGTTAGTGCCCCTACAATTAATAAAGCAAGTAAACCGAAGGATTGGAAGTTCTGATACTGCTCGAATACTTTTGAAAATATGAGTAGCTTTCCGACAAATCCAGCAGTAGGCGGTAAACCTATCAATGCGATTAAGACGATCGAAAATGAGGTGAACAATAGAGGTGATTGTTTACCTAATCCTTTATAGGAGTCTATTGAAGTGCTGCCTAGACTGACTTCTAAGCTGTCGATAAAAATAAAAACAGCAATATTCATCAATGCATAAATTGATAAATAGAACAGCAAAACGTTTGACTCATTGTTTTGATAGACCAGTACTGCCATCAACAATATGCCCGTGTGGCCAATAGAAGAATAGGCCATCATGCGCTTGGCATCCTGTTGACGCAGGGCCGCCAGATTACCAATCAACATGGTCGCAATAGCTATAATGATGATAACATAAGCCAAGAAATCACTGAAATAAAAGGATACTGCAAGCCAGGCAGCAAGTAACTTGGATAGCAGTACGACAACGGCAATTTTAGGAACAGTCGCTAAGTACGTGGTAATCACAGTCGGTGCCCCTTGATAAACGTCAGGGCTCCAAACATGAAACGGAAAAAAACTCAGTTTAAAACCAATACCGGTCAATAAAAACAGGAGGGCAATACTGATCATGAGCTTAGGGGCCTCCATCAGACCTGCAATATGACTTGGCGCATCAAAATTTAAGTTTCCCGTGAAACCGTAAAGCAGCGATAGGCCATAGAGCATAACGGCAGCACATATAGATCCAAAGAGGACATATTTCATCGCTGCTTCGGACTGTACTTTATTGGATGAAAAATAACCGACCATAATGTAAGAGCTGATCGATACTGTCTCTACTGCGATGAAGATCATCAGCCAGTTGCTCGACATGGTTAAGAGATTCAATCCCAAGGTTGCGGTCAATACAACAGCATACAAATCGCCCAAAGGACGATCATGCTGATGACGTTGTTGAATAAAGATCACAATCAGTAGGGTCGACAGCAGGATGATCATGCGTGCCGATGTTGCGAATGTATCAATATGGATCATGTCGAAGAATCCAACCATATCCACATGGCTTAATCCTTGTCCCAATAGATAACAACCACTCAACAATAATCCAGCTATTGTAATCGTAAAAGATGCTTTGTCCCAGTATTTATCTACGAAAAGACTCGCGATAATAGTGCCTATAAAAGTAATGATCAGCGTTAATTCCGGTTTGAAATAGGGAATACTAACGATAATTTGATCAATAAATGAACTGATATATGGACTGAATGCGAGCATGCTGGATTAAATAAATTGTTGGATAAAGCTGACGAGATTCAATACACTTGCATTTAGATTGCTAAATACCAAGGATGGCATAATACCCAGTAAAAGGGCAAGTGCCAAGGTAGGAAATAGAATCAGCTGTTCGCGGCTGTTGACATCGGTCAATGCATTGGCCCAAGATTCGCCACCTTTGAGTCTGATCTCTCCAAAAAACATCCGTTGAAGTGTCCATAGCAAATAAGCTGCACTCAAGAGAATACCAATTGAACCTGCTAAGGCCATCCAGCGTGGAAGGCCTGTACCTACACTGGCGGCGTTGAACGAACCGATGATAACAAATGCTTCACCGATAAATGCGGAGAACCCAGGAAGTCCCAATGAAGCAAAGAAAGCAACAGCAACATAACCGGTATACTTGGGCATAATTTGCGCCAGTCCTCTGAAGCTGTAGATGTTTCGATCATGAACACGGTCATAAACAACGCCAACAAGAAAGAAAAGTGCCGCGGATAGAAAACCGTGGGAGATCATCTGGAACATAGCGCCAGAAACCCCTTCGGCTGTCAATGAGGCT
The DNA here is from genome assembly GCF_029542085.1 of Sphingobacterium sp. ML3W. Lineage (NCBI taxonomy): Bacteria > Pseudomonadati > Bacteroidota > Sphingobacteriia > Sphingobacteriales > Sphingobacteriaceae > Sphingobacterium > Sphingobacterium sp. ML3W. The sequence continues at coordinate 5,568,097 of NZ_CP107036.1, forward strand.
ATACCAAGCAATACAAAGCCCATGTGGGAGACCGATGAATAGGCGATCATCCGTTTTAAATCTTTTTGAGTTAAGGCGTTTAATGCCCCATAGATAATGGAGATGACGCCGATCAGACCAAGCCACCAATTGGACAGGGCGGCCATGTCCGGGAAAATGCTATAGCAGATACGGATAATACCATAGCCACCGATTTTCAACAGGATACCTGCTAAAATAATGGATACCGGTGTGGGGGCCTCGACGTGTGCGTCAGGTAGCCAGGTGTGTAATGGTACAATGGGTACTTTGATTGCAAAAGCGAAAAAAAGCACCACAAAACCAATTAATCTGGCCGAAATACCCAATATTTCCTGATAACCATCCCAAGCGAAGATTGAGTCCCCTAAATAATTCTGTGGATTCATCATGTAGATCATATTGAAGGTATGTGCCCCAGTTTCGGGGTTGATAACCGAAAAATATAAGCCTACAATGATCAATAGCATAAATACCGAACCAAAGAGCGTATAGAGAAAGAATTTTATGGCAGCATATTCACGGCGTGCCCCGCCCCAGATACCAATCAGGAAGTAGAGCGGCAAGAGCATGACCTCATAGAATAAATAGAACAGGAAGAAATCCAAAGCACAGAAAATACCCATTACAGCCATGTTGAGGACCATAAGTAGGGCGAAATATCCTTTGGGGCTTTTCTGTATATTCCAAGAAGCACCGATCGCCATCAACATCACAAAAGCACTCAATAGCAATAATGGCATTGAAATACCGTCTATCCCGATCAGGTAATCGATCTCTAATTTTCCGATGGAGCCGAGATCCAGGCGAATCCAGGGAAGTTGTTCAACGAACTGGTATCCTGCCAAGTCTTGGACGCCTGTTTGGCTCGCGTCAAATTTTGCATAGCATATACCCGCAAGTACAAATTGCACTGCTGTAAACGCTAAGGCAATATATTTGTAACTCGATTTATATCGTGTTGGTAGGGCGAGGATAAACGCCGTCGCCAGAAGCGGTAAAAATATCAGTAAGGATAAAATAGGCATTTCCTAAAAAAATATAAGATAAATTAAACCAAGTAAAACGAATAGGAAAACGGAATACAATGTCGTCTGTAATTTGCCGTTCTGTACCAAGCGAACTTGGTTACCAGTCCAGTAAGCTACAGAAGCAACAGCATTGACAAAGCCGTCTACAATATATTTGTCTATCCACACACTCAACTGAGAGAGCGATAAGACGATAAACTGAACAAAAGCGATTAGGGCATCTACAACAAAACGATCAAACCAATAACAGAACTGAGCCAGTTTTAGTGTGCCACTAACAAATATCCATTGGTATAATTCATTGATATAACCTTGATTGAACGACGCTTTCAGTGCAAAGCTAGATGCATTGAGTGGATATTTGTTTTGTACATACCATTTCCAACCGATTGCCCAACTGATGACCGAACCGATCAATAAGATTAATGGAATAATCAAGTGGGCGCTATGGCTTGGAGCAAACGTATATTCATCCAATAATAGACCATCCATCAACCAGGAGTCATGATAGGATACTGGATTAAGAGAAAATAGCGGGAATAGACAGCAGATACCCAATATAAACATAGGGATCAACATGGTGTTTGGTGCTTCATGCAGGGCTGTTCCATGCAATTTGTCCTTGACTTGTGCGAGCATTCGGAAATCACCGAAAAATGCTTTAAAGATTAAGCGACCAATGTAAAACGCGGTCAGAATACTGACTGTAATAAGACTTATTGGGATAATGAGGTATAAGTCGCCTTTTGACAAAGCCCATTCAAAGGAAGATATGATAATACTATCTTTGGAAAGATAACCTGATGTTAGTGGAAACCCAGCTAGTGCCAGTGATGCTACGCTCATCAGGATAAAAGTTTTCGGCATATATTTTTTCAGTCCCCCCATGTTCCTTAGGTCTTGTGGGTCGAAATCAAGATGGCTGTGTGTTTTGAGGTGCGCCATCTCATGGATAATGGCTCCGGCGGAAAGGAACAAGAGACATTTAAAGAAGGCGTGTGTGACCAAATGGAATAGTGCGGCATCCCATGTTCCTATCCCAATTCCCACCATCATAAAACCCAATTGTGAAATAGTCGAAAAGGCTAGGATACGTTTAATATCGTATTGACCTAATGCAAAGTAGGCAGCGGATGCCGCTGTAATCGTACCTATGATAGCAATAAACAACAATGCGTTTTCGTTGAATAACGGAAATACTGTAGCGAGTAAAAACACACCCGCCGCGACCATAGTGGCAGCATGGATGAGTGAAGATACTGATGTTGGTCCTTCCATCGCATCAGGTAACCATACATGTAAAGGAAATTGAGCTGACTTGGCCATTGCCGCAAGGAAAAATGCGAGCCCGGCTATCGTTAACCAAATTTGATCCATGCTGTTGACCGGAGAAACCCATTGTCCACTTGCGGTCGTGGATTGATAGATGAGTCCTCCTTCGCCAAAAAGATCGACCAGATTGAGGGTTTTGAACTGTGTAAATATAATGGCTAGTCCGATCAGAAAACCGAGGTCTCCGATGCGGTTTACTATAAATGCTTTCTTATTGGCCTGTACAGCCGTTTCGCGTGTGAACCAGAAACCAATAAGCAGATAAGAGGCAAATCCTACCAATTCCCAAAAGATATACATGAGCAACAGGCTATCCATAACGACTAGCCCCAACATAGCAAAACAGAAGAGACTAAGATACATCCAATAGCGATGGATTCCCGAATCCCCTTTCATATACGCTCTCGAATAGATATGCACAGGAAGGGCAACTGTTGGAACCAGAAACAGCATGAGCACGTTCAGATTGTTCAATAGAATGCCTACTTTAAAAGTAGATGCACCGATGGTAAACCAGTTTATTTGGGCAGACACGATAGGATTATTCCAGATTGCTAACCAGGTAAGTCCGCCAAATATAAAACTAAAGATAATGCCGATCAAGGAGATAATCCCTGACTGATCGCGCTTGCCTGCTATTGCCTGATATAGAAATGCAATAAATGGCGCAACGACTGTAAAAAGTGCCGTGTATATGGGTGATATGTGGGCAAGTTGATCCAATTTTTACTTATCTTTTAATTCATTGATTTCATCCGGATTGATTGTTTTATAGTGTCTATAGACATTTAAAACCAATGCTAAGCCAACCGCGACAGCAGCAGCAGCAAGAACAATAGCAAATAGGGCGAAAATCTGCCCACCATAACTGACCTTATCATATTTACCGAAAGCTACAAAGTTTAGAATAGCCGCATTAATCATCAATTCGATGCCTACCAAAATCATAATGGCATTTCTCTTGGAAAGAACGGTATAAAGTCCGATACAGAAGATGCAAGCACTGACAACCAAAAAATGCGTTAATGTAATCATCTGTTGCGCTCCTTTCTGGATAAATGTGATGCCCCAATCAGGGCCATCATCAAAAAGACCGATATGACTTCAAAGGGTAACACATAAAAGGTCATAAACCGTAATCCAATCTGTTGGATATTATTATCTGTTGGAATAATCTCAGTATTATTTTCTTTGGCTTGTTGGATCCAAGTAGGAATGGACTGATGCCATTCTGCAATACCAAAGATCATGAGTACTAGAAAACCTACAGCCAATATCACTGCTTGCCACCTGGGCATGCTCAGAAATGAGCCACTGCTGTCTTGAAGATCTTTCAATAGTTCTTTGTTGGAAAGCATAAAGGCAAATAGCATGAGGATCAGTACACCACCTACATAAACCATGATTTGTGTAATGGCTACAAAATCTGCCAACGCAAATAGATATAGGCCAGCCATAGCAAAGAGTACAATGAAAAATAGAAATAGGGCGCGGGCTATATTTTTAAGGTTTACCAGTAAAAGGGCAGATCCGATTGCCAGAGTGGCAAATGCATAAAATAAAGTAGTTTCCATGTTTTTATTTTTGCTTTGCTGCCTCCTTTTCAGCTTGAAATTGTGTCCATTCTGCTTTTCGTTGCGCAACTTGTTCGTCGGTCATATCTGAAAATCCGTAGATCAGATCAGTTAATTTTTGCGAGCTACGATCGTATTCATTGGTCATGACAATGCATTCGGTAGGGCAGACAACGGTACATAGTCCACAATACATACATTTGGCCATATCAATATTGAACTTGGCAGGATATAAGCGTTTGACGCTGCCGTCTGAAGTCTTTCCAATCGCTTCCGGTGATTTGATCGCCTCAATTTCAATACAATCTACGGGACATGCTTTGGCACAAAGGTCACAAACGATGCAATCATCAATATCCACTTGCAATTGATAACGAGCGACTTCGGGGATTGGCATTTTTTCGGCAGGATATTGTACCGTGACAATACCCTCCTGACGGTCGAAGTAGTTGTCGTTTTTGATATTTAATTCCTGACGCGAACGTCGAGCGCCAAACAAGTGCTTGACAGTCAAAGATAGTCCTTTGATTGCCGTACGAAATGCGTGGGAAGCCGTCTTAAATATCATATCTTATGCTATAATTAAAATTCTCCAAATGGCGGAAATAGCCATGCAAATAAAAGCTAAGGGGGTCAATACCTTCCAACATAAGCTCATCAATTGATCTGCACGCAAACGGGGGAGGGTCCACCGAATCCACATTTGTATCCCCACAATGAATAATGATTTGGCCAAGGTCCAAAAGATTCCCCAGGCTAGGCCTGTTGTCCAATCTGCTAATCGTATTGCGCCAATATTTGGAAGCGGTGTATTCCAGCCACCTAGGAACAGGACTACGCCCAACATTGAGACCAAAAACATCATGGCATACTCAGCAAGGAAAATAAAGGCAAATTGTATCCCTCCATATTCCGTATGAAAACCACCAACCAATTCGGATTCCGCTTCTGGAATATCAAAGGGAGCTCGGTTACATTCGGCAAGTGTTGCGATAAAAAATATGATGTAGGTCACAATTAAATGTGGGGCTTGGAAAATATTCCAAGCGAAGAATCCACCAATCTCATTGACTTCCCAAAAACCTAAAAACTTGATGCTTCCGTTAGTCAGAATACCTTGACCAGTAGCAATTTCATTGAGGTTTAAGGTCTGTGTTAACATTACTACCGTGATCAGTGAGAGCCCGACAGGTATTTCATAAGATACCATTTGGGCAATTGCACGCATGGATCCAAGCAGTGAATATTTGTTGTTCGATCCCCAACCAGCCATCAGGATCCCCAATGCATCAATGGAGATAATAGCCATGATAAAGAATAATCCCGTGTGTGTATTGGCCGGGATAAAATCTTTGGCCCAAGGAATAACTGCAAACCCTGTAAAGACTGCTACGAAAATAATAATTGGGGCAATTCTAAAGAGAATTTTATCGGCTAAAGAAGGGGTGATTAATTCCTTTTGAAGCAATTTAAGGATATCGGCTATGGTCTGGAGACTACCATATTTTCCGGTTTCCATTGGTCCGAGACGATCTTGGACAAACCCGGCAATCTTACGTTCGGCATATACTGCAAATAAGGTAAATGCTGCTATAAAGGTAAAAATAGCAATGGGAACCAAGATATGTAGTATTGTATCTAACAAGTCTTATTTATAATGATTTTTAATAAGCGTCCAATGAATACGCAAACTTAACGAAAAACAGGGAATTTCGATAGGGAAAAATTAAAATATACTTAACAAGTAGATTATCGTGACATATTGGGGATATTAGTATTCAGATTTGAGTATTAAGATTTTGAGTGTGTAAGTGTCTGACTGATGATGTTTTCATAAATATAATACACTTTGTTATTATATAACGTGCTGTAAAATAGTGCTTTTTTGATAAGGTAATATAACCTTATCTCCACAAAAAAAGCATCCCTGGGGATGCTTTTTTTATGGAGATAAATCGAATTAACGATTTGAGAACTCAACGTAATTACGTTCTGTATGTCCAACATATACTTGTCTTGGACGGCCGATAGGCTCTTTGTTTTCACGCATTTCTTTCCATTGTGCGATCCATCCCGGAAGACGGCCCAAAGCAAATAATACAGTAAACATATCCGCTTTAAATCCTAAAGCACGATAAATGATACCTGAATAGAAATCGACGTTTGGATAAAGTTTTCTGTCGATAAAGTATTGATCATTCAATGCTGCTGCTTCTAGTTTCTTAGCAATATCCAATACTGGGTCTTGAACACCCAATTTTTCTAAAATATCGTCACATGCTTTTTTGATGATTTTAGCACGTGGATCGAAGTTTTTGTATACACGGTGACCGAATCCCATTAAACGGAATGGATCATTTTTATCTTTTGCTTTTGCAAGGTATTTTTCTGCATCTCCACCATCATTTTTGATAGCTTCCAACATTTCGATTACTGCTTGATTGGCACCACCATGTAAAGGACCCCATAGTGCATTGATACCTGAGGCAACAGAAGCATAAAGGTTAGCATTGGATGAGCCTACGATACGAACTGTTGATGTCGAACAGTTTTGTTCGTGGTCAGCATGTAAAATAAGCAATTTGTGCATAGCATCGATGACAACAGGATCGAATGTTTTTTCGTCATTAACTTCGCCGAATAGCATATTCAAGAAGTTGTCAATGTAACCCAAGTTGTTTTTAGGGTAAACGACTGGATGACCTAAAGATTTCTTTTGAATCCACGAAACGATAGTAGGCATTTTAGCCAAAAGATTGATGATCGTTTGATCTTCTTCTTCTTCAGTTAAGTTTGGATTTAAAGATTCAGGGTAAAATGCAGATAATGCGCCCACTAAACAAGAAAGTTGGCCCATTGGGTGAGATTTGGATGGGAATCCAGCGAAGAAATTCTTCATATCTTCGTGGATCATCATTTGCTTTTTAATGTCAGCTCTGAATTTTTCCAATACCTCTTTTTTCGGAAGCTCTCCGTAGATCAACAAATAAGCAACTTCTAAGAACGTAGATTTCTCAGCCAATTGCTCAATTGGATATCCTCTATATCTCAATATACCTGTTTCACCGTCAAGGAAAGTAATCGCACTTTTTGTTGCACCCGTATTTTTGTATCCTGGGTCTAACGTAATAAATCCGCTTAGATCTCTTAATTTTGAAATATCAACTGCTTTTTCATTTTCAGTACCGACAATAACCGGAAGGTCATAAGAAGTACCGTCTAAATTTATAGATGCTTTATCTGACATGTTTATATGTTATCTTATATCTGATTTTGTATGCTAATCTCACAAATTTAACTATTTGATATTTAAAACTGAAAGTTCTTTTGGAATTTAAATGACATCATTGCGTCATTTTGGATAATATTGAATAACTATTTACTCAAATAAGCAAATAGTTTATTCAAATTTAACACTATCTTATTATACCTAAAACGTTAATCTATTTTTCGCTGGGCGACTTTGCCTTTATCCTCATATTTCCCGTTTTTGCCCGAACCAAAAAAAGGTAGGATAACGAAGCATACCAAAATAATAGATGTAAGGGTAAGAATACCTGTTGTCCATAGGATCTTGCTGAAATTTTCAGCATCCAGGAAATGGATACCCCAGAGCCCCAAGAGAAAATAGGTGGCCACAAATAGGATAACCAAGGTGAATAATATACCAAAGATGTATTTCATAATGGGTTATATTTTGTTGAGAATCTGTTTTTTGAGTGTGTCGAATTCGTCCTGTGTGATGATATTTTCACGTAGCAGTAATTGCAGTTTTTGCAGTTTTTCTACAAAATCACCTTCTTCTTGTATATTGTCTCTGATCTCTTCTTTTTGAAGATCAAATTGCTTACCCAGCTCCATGCCGACACCAAGTTGTGCACCAATGCCGGCCAGTCCACCTTCATTTTTAGCTGCATCCCGAAGCGCGCGCAATTTTTCCAATTCTACATAGCTCAACCCCGCTTGTTGTGCGGCCTGATTTTGCGTTGTCAAATCTGCAATTTCACCAATTCTACGTTGTGTGTTCGCATCAAACTGGGTTCCTAATATTTTAAAATCTGTAATTTCTAATCCGAGATCTTTAAAATCCTGTTCGACAGCCGCTTTTATGTCAATAGACAAAACAGGGAGTTGGCTATCGATTTCATTATAACCCAATTTCTTCTGGGCAATCTGCGCGACAATCTGTTGCGGAATCCGATTGTTGATAACATCCTGAATCGCCGCTGTGCTGACTGTGTTTTGATTGGCAACGATGTTTTTATAGAAATGTACTGGTTCTTTAATGATGTAAGAAAAAGTACCATTCAAGCCTATTTCCACCGGAAGATTATATTGTGGGTCAATGTATTTTATTGGATTTCCTGTTCCCCAAGATTGATTGACAATAGCTGCAGTACGAAAGAAGTAAATATACAGCTTGTGTTCAGACTCGAAATTTTGTCTCAACCTTGCCAGGGTTGTAAAGAAAGGGTGATTATCCGTTTTTAAATTATAGGTACCTGCTTCTGTGAGTAGGCTTTCACCTTTCCCCTCATAGACAAGGATACAGCCCTGCCCTGGAGCAAGAATAAGTTTACTGGAATTTTTAATTTCATTTCTTTCAGAAGGAAATTTATACCATAATACACGGGGGTCTTGATTTTTCCACTCAATGACCTCTGATAGTTGGTTGTTAAAAAGATTGAATAGTCCCATAATATTTAATTTAATGAGTCGAATTTGGGATTATACCCTTCGAATTTATTGATTTGTTTTCCGCTATTATCAAAATAATAATAGTCGCTTGAACCTTTGACAATAAAACCATCTTTGAGCAGGGAGCCATTTCCATAAATGGATTTAAGTTCTGTGCTGACTGTTTTCTGTATAGCACCAGTCGCAATATCCAATAGTTGGATTTGCAGAGGATCGTCTTCCGCTGGTGTTGGTTTGTATGCAATTAAAAGCGTTTTGTCATTCTGAGCAATCACGACAGGTTCAAAATAGAGTCTTCCCGGTGTGAAATCTTTAAAACTAATCAGACGTGCACCTTTAAATTGCCATGGATTGATCAGTACCTTTTTGTAGGGATCGCGGTCGGTAAAAATGCCTGATCCGCCATAATCTTTATCCCAGGAAAAGCGTGGACTATCTTTGGGAAATCCATATTGATACTGGTAACTGTATTGAATTAACTGAATTTTTTCCTCGGGGTAATAGCTGGATTTACTTGAAAAAGTGAACTCCGTTTTTGTTGTCGGATTGGGAAGTTTTTTCCTTCTTTCATCGTAAAGTTGCTTATCCGGTATAGATTTATTGATTAAAGGGTAATAGGCAAGATTTTGCCCTTCATTATTTATAATTTGATAGGCAGATCCATAATCTTCGTATTTAAATTCAACTTTGGCAATACCGGTGCTGAGTGACGGTGCATCTTTGACATAATTTTCAAGGACACTTTTGTAGGTTAGGCTATTTCTGTCCAATTGATAGATATACTTAGATTTGACGATGATGTACAGGTTTTGGTCTTCAAATACCTGTAATTTAACGTCGCTACTCGATAATTCGACGGGAGTATCCATCAATTGTTTTATCCATTCCTTTTTGCCCGTTTTGGGATCAAATAACCCGAGATACACTTTATTGTCTTTGCCTTCGTCAAATCTTGCTTTTGAATTCCGGATATTGCCCACCACGACAATGTGGGGGATATTGTTTTTATCCAAAAATAATTCGTTTGAGGCATAATTCCATTCCAGGGTAATTGCTTCATCTTTTTTGTCGGCAGTATTGGAGGAACTATAGGTCGAATAATTCGGTTCAGGTTTTTTGGAGAAAATGGCACTTAAGGCTCCGATTAAAAACATGAGCGCAATAAAGCCTACAACAGCAAATAATACGATACGTATTGGTTTATACTGATCCGGGTTGTTGCGTGGATAGTTATAATTGTGATTGATATTGATATCGTCGCTATCTAAGAAAAACTCCGTTCCACAACTGTCACATTTGTAATAGTCGGGGCGTATTGTGCTGACTTTTATGCTGCCACAATGGGGACATTTGATCGCTTTGATACTTTTGGCCATTTATCTTATTGTATTTGTTTTGAATTACCGCTGTTTAAGATTTCATATCTACCAAGATGGAATTCATGTGTTGGAAGAAATGATCTACAGATGAAAGTTATAAATAAAAAATAAGGAATAGCAAATTTTCGGCCAGTCAACTTATATTCGATGGGACTGATTTTAAATACGTCGAGAAATGATACCGATTGTAATGTTACAAAGAATATTTGGCCTATGACCCGCTTAGATGGGTTACATGATAAATAAAAATATATTTTTGATGTTTACGAATTATTCGTAGATTAGTGAAAGAATAGTAAAGAAAGATTAAGACATGGAAAAGTTAACAGCACAAGAAGAGCAAGCGATGCAATCTATCTGGAGCCTAAATGGAGGTTTTATTAAAGAGATTTTGGATAATGTCAAGGGGGAGAAAATGCCTTACACGACATTGGCCTCAACAGTAAAGAATCTGGAGCGTAAGGACTTTGTGAAAGCTGTGCGTTATGCTAATGCAAAACGTTATGAGCCTATGGTCAGTGAGCAGGATTATAAAGCCAAGTTTATGAATTCTTTTGTGGGTGATTATTTCAAGAATTCATATAAAGAGATGGTCTCATTTTTTGTGAAAGAAGAAAAACTGACTGCTGATGAGTTAAAGGAGATCATGGATATGATTAAAAATAACAAATCTTAATACGATGGAAAATCTGCTGACCTATATCATTCAAGTCAATCTGCTGTTGAGTATAATCTATTTGGGTTATGTTGGGCTATTGAAAGGCTTAACCTTCTACTCATTGAATAGAGCTTACTTTTTAATAGGTGGATTATTTGCTTTTATATATCCGTTTTTGGATTTAAAATCGCTGTTTGTAAGACGTGGATTGGACATGGGGCTGGTGGGTGAGCAGATTTCATTTTATATTGAGGATCAGGAGGTGCAGGAAAAGCTTACATTGGCAGGATTGGTGGAGATGGTTTTTATTTTAGGAGCAGTGTTGTTATTGTTGAAGTTTCTATTTCAGTTATTGAGCTTATTGAGGATTCATTTTCATTCCACTGCGGATCAATGGAAAACATATTTTTTTCGGAATGTATTTATTCCTATTGTTCCTTTTTCGTTTTTAAATAAAATTTATGTCAATAAAGGGCAGCATGTGGATGCTGAACTGAAAGATATTTTTAAGCATGAGGATATTCATGTGAAAGGCCTTCACAGTTTGGATATTTTATTGTTTGAAATGATATTGGTGTGTTGTTGGTACAATCCTTTCGTCTGGTTCATGCGCAGGGCCATTCGCCAAAATTTGGAGTTTCTGACTGATCAACAGGTGCTCAATAAAGGAATTGACAAACAGACGTACCAATATAGCCTGTTGAATGTGTCCAAAAAGGGCACTTCAATCGGGTTGAGCAATCAATTTAATTTTAAACTATTAAAACGTCGCATTATGATGATGAATAAGAAAAGGTCATCCAAGATAGAACTGAGTAAATATGCCTTCCTATTGCCTATATTCTTACTAACGGGTGCAGCATTTACTGTAAGCAAAGCGGAGGTAAGCATAGAGGGAGTTGTTGAAAAGGCCAATGAAACTACGCTTCTTAAATTGGAGGATCAACAGCGTGATTCCACGTTGTCAGTGAAGATGGTTGGCGAAGCAGGAAAGTTATTGAAAGAAGCCCTTGGATCGAATGAGATTAAGATTGATACCCTTCCTAGGGTAAAAGTTAACCAAGCCAGCGATTTTAAAAAAATCAGCAGATCGGATATCGATTTTTCTAAAGATCTGAAGTACTTTATTGACAATAAGCTCATTTCTAAAGCAGAATTTTTGGCTTACCCTGAGAGAAAGCTAGCAAAATATTGGTTTTCTAATGATAATAACCTAATTAAATATAAAACCAAACTAGCGATAGATATCTCTGGAGGCGCAATTTTAGCCAGTTCAGTTGAGATGCAACAAAAACAAGATATCGCGCACACAAAAATGCGGTATTTTGTCGACGGTGTTCTTCAAAATCCAGGCTTTAATGTAAATGATTTTGATCCAAACTCAATTGCGTCAATGACGGTGTTAGAAGGGCCATCTGCGCTCCAATATGGGGATGTTGGGAAAAACGGTGTGGTTTTGTTGAAAATGAAACCTGAGCACAGGGACGAAATTAGAAAAAAAGGAAATACAATTGCTATTCGAATGAGCGGTACTACAGATAGTGTCCTGTACGTGATTGATGGTCAAAAGGAAAAAAGCACTGTTTTGAAGAGTTTAAAGCCGGAAGCCATCGAAAGTATAACTGTGTTAAAGGATGAGTCTGCTAAACTAAAATACGGTGAAGAGGGGAGTAGTGGTGTCATTGAAGTCATTACGAAAGAATGGACGAAGGAGCATCCGGATAAAATGCATAAGCCCGCCCAAGCGTCTGGACCGGAAACGGTAGTGGGATATAAAAAGGAGGATAAGGGGAGTGCTGATAGGCAATCAAATTTAACGAAAACTATTGGTGGATATTTCGGGCTCACCATGAAAGGTGATTCCAATGGGGGTGGCAAACAAACTTTGGGTAATTTGGTTCAAGGGCCAGGTCTGAATAAGAAAAATCCCCTTATTGTTTTGGATGGTGAAGTTGTAGGGAAATCTTTGCAAATAAGTAAAATAAATCCAAATGATATTGAGTCTGTTATGGTCTTAAAAGGTGAAAATGCCAACGCAATTTATGGTACAGCTGCAAATGACGGCGTTCTTATCATAACAACGAAGGTGAAAGCCGGGCAAAACGAAAAATCTTTGGACAACAAGATAAAGAAGACAATTAAGACCGAGCTTGATGCCGAAAGAAGACGTGCAGAAGCTGCTCGTAACAACGGGTAGTAGCCATGGTGCGCTGTAGGGAATACAAAATAAAAGGGACTGCGGTCCCTTTTATTTTGTATTCAGATTTGTCATCGTCAACTCAATGCCGATATTGACAAAACTTTGGATCATTTTGACAGAATGATCGATTAAAGCTGGAAGTTCTGCTTGTTCATCTTTGTCAAAAGGGCCTAGGACATAGTCAACCTGTCTACCTTTGGGGTAATTATCTCCGATGCCAAAGCGTAGACGCGGGTATACCTGTCCACCACAAAGCTGTTCGATGGATTTAAGCCCATTGTGGCCCGCGCTGCTGCCTTTAGGCTTCATACGTAGAGAACCAAATGGGATCGCGAGATCATCGACGATCACCAATACGTTTTGAATAGGCACTTTACATTGCTGCATATAATAATTGACCGCTTTGCCACTGAGGTTCATGTAGGTCGTCGGTTTGATGACGGTTACATTGTGCCCTCGCTGTTTAAATTCACTGTAGTATGCTAATTTCAATAAAGAAAAGCTTGCGCCAGCCTGTTTGACCAATTCGTCTGCAACCATAAAGCCAATGTTATGTCGTGTGTCGGCGTATTCACTGCCGATATTGCCCAATCCAACGATAAGATAATTCATGTTGCAAAAATAAAAATTTAATAAACAAAAAAGCACCGAATTTCGGTGCTTTCTGTAGTATGGAAAATCTTGTTCAGATTATTTTTTACCACCTTTAGCTGCTTTCGCTGCTTCTTGTTCAGCTTGACGCAATGCACGAGACATGATAACTGAAACGATTGTATCGTCAGAGTTGTTCAATACTTTTGCATTTTCCAATTGAACTTGAGCCACACGGTATGATTTACCAACTTCTAAAGATTCCATTGGTACTTCAATTTCTTGTGGTAAGTTAGCAGGTACTGCTTTTACGCGTAAATTACGTAATTTTTGAACTAATTTACCCCCCATTTTAACACCTGGAGATGTTCCTGTTAATTTGATAGGAATATTTAATGATACTTCTTTATCATCAAATAATTCTAAAAAGTCAACGTGAGTAACTACATCAGTTAATGGGTGGAATTGTGCGTCTTGAACAATAGCTCTTTTTGTTTGACCGTCAACGTTTAATTCTACGATTACAACGTCAGCAGTGTAAAGAACTGGTTTCAAATCAGCTGCGGATACAGCAAGAGCAGTTTGTTCTTTACCTCCGTAAAGTACTGCTGGTACTAAACCTTGGTAACGTAACTCTTTAGCATCTCTTTTCCCTACGTTCTGTCTTACAGAACCGCTAATAGCAATTGATTTCATCTTTTAATTTTTTATAAATTTTGAGGTGCAAAGATAGTTTAATTTTTGGTATTATCAAAAAAATAGCTACTGATATTGAGGGACTAAGATCCATAACGCTATTTTGTAAGTTACTGACTTGAAAGAAATCTGGGGATAAGGATTATTTTGAGGAGGGATAACTCTTGTGCGGGACAAGAGTAAAAAACAAACTGTCTAGCCGTAGATTTACCATACTAGCGTCTCAATACTAAAAAAGACTCCAGTATTTCAGCCGAAGGCTTACCATACCAGAGTCTAAATACTAATATCTCAATACGCTATACTAAAAAAGACTATTCAACGTCAAATAAATCTGAGATAGATGTATGTTGGTTGACACTAGTGATTGCTTTTGCGAACAAATCAGCTGTAGACAACACTTTGATTTTTGTTGATTGTTTTGCTTTTTCCGGATCCAATTGAATGGTGTCTGTCACGATCATTTCTGACAATACCGAATTTTCAATCGTTTCGTACGCTTTGCCTGATAACACCGCATGTGTACAAACCGCTCTTACAGATCTTGCACCATTCTCCATGATCAAAGCAGCAGCTTTCGAAAGTGTACCTGCAGTATCGCAGATATCGTCGATCAATACAACATCTTGACCCGTTACATCCCCTATGATAGACATCGACTCGATTTCATTTGCACGTTTACGACGTTTGTCACAGATGATAACTTCTGCATTGAAGAATTTAGCAAAAGTACGCGCTCTGTACGATCCACCCATGTCAGGTGAAGCAATGGTCAAGTTTGGAAGTTTTAAGGATTTGATGTAAGGAACAAAAATAATGGAGCCATCTAAGTGATCAACAGGAATATCGAAAAATCCTTGGATCTGTGCAGCATGTAAATCCATCGTCATGATACGGTGAATTCCGGCTGCGGTCAAAAGATTGGCAATCATTTTCGCGCCAATAGCAACTCTTGGTTTGTCTTTTCGATCTTGTCTTGCGAAACCGAAATAAGGGACAACTGCAGTGATGTAGTGCGCTGAGGCTCTCTTTGCAGCATCAGTCATCAACAATAATTCAAAAAGATTGTCGGTAGGTTGGTTGGTAGATTGGATGATAAATACATCGGCTCCACGAACAGATTCATTGTAGAATGGTTGAATCTCACCGTCGCTAAAACGCGATAATGTTTTGTCTCCTAGAGGTTTCCCGTAAGATTGTGCGATTTTTTCGGCTAGTTCTGTAGTGCCAGAACCTGCAAATAATTTAACCGTGTTGAATTGCAAAGGCATGGTTTTGTATATTTATGTTGGGTTATTGTATTGTCGTCTATTCAATATTTTTATTCCCTAATATTTTTTAAAGTTAAACATTAAAAAAAATGGATTGTTTGCACAATCCATATACTCTTAACTTTAAAAGTTGTCCGACCTGGATTCGAACCAAGACAAACAGAACCAAAAACTGTTGTACTACCCTTATACTATCGGACAATGTCTTTCAGAAATCAACGTTTTAGTCTTTTTCTTTTTGACGACGCAAAGATAGAGATTTGTTTTAAAAATCAAAATTCAAATTAAAAAAAATCTAAACCTTTTATAAAAAATATGCCTTGCATATAACGCAGAAAAGGCTTGCGATTGCAAGCCTTTTCTATTGTTTGTTGTCCGACCTGGATTCGAACCAAGACAAACAGAACCAAAAACTGTTGTACTACCCTTATACTATCGGACAAACAATTCAAAGTGTTCGTTATCGTGATGATGTCGTTCACATTTGATGATGCAAATATACGGACTATTCTTATTTCTGCAAATAAAAATGTACTGTAAAGAGCATTGGGCTTGATTTTCAAATAAATAATTTTTGTTTTGTCCTAAAATTTACTTCATGCTTGTTGCTTTTTTGTACAGGTATTGGTCTAATCAAGCTCATCGATACCTATTGCCACGCTTTCCTTCCAGCCAATATTGCATCGCATAATGAAATTTTTTCAATCCATATGTGTTAAAAAATCAGAATAAAGTTCATTTCTTATTAACTTATCCTTATTTTCGAGCCGTATTATAATACTTTTTACAGTTATCATTTTATGAACTATACTAAAATCAACAATCTTTTAGGATGGATATGTGCGCTCATTGCAACGGTAGCATATGTCATGACTGCCGAACGATCGACGAGTTGGTGGGACTGCGGTGAGTTTATCGCCTCAGCCTTTAAACTTCAAATTGTGCACCAGCCAGGGGCACCTTTATTCTTAATGATTCAAAACATCTTCTCGAATCTTGCTGGAGGTGATGTGACACGGATCGCTTTTTGGATGAATGTGGGATCTGCTGTATGTAGTGGTCTGACAATCTTATTTTTGTTCTGGACGATCACAGCACTAGCAAAGAAGGTCGTTGCAAAAGGAGTCGGCGAGTCCTATACTTCAGCTGACTTGATCAAAATATTTGGTTCAGGTGCTGTCGGGGCATTGGCTTATGCATTCACGGATACATTTTGGTTTTCCGCAGTTGAATCTGAGGTGTATGCGATGTCTTCGCTTTGTACAGCTGTTGTCTTTTGGGGGATATTAAAATGGGAAAACCATGCAGACGAGGTTGGTTCTGACCGTTGGTTGATCTTTATAGCCTATGTGATGGGACTATCAATTGGGGTTCACTTATTGAACTTACTTGTGATCCCTGCCATAGCCTTGGTGATTTATTTTAAACGCTCGAAAACAGTAACTTCTTCTGGAGCAACCAAAGCATTCTTGATCGGTGTGGTTGTGCTGGCCCTGATTTTATGGGGTATCATCCAATATACAGTCAAAGCTGCCGCATATCTTGACTTATTCTTTGTGAATAGTCTAGGCATGGGTTTCGGAACCGGATTTAATCTATTTTTTATATTGGTTATTGCTCTTTTTGTTTATGGTGTCTGGTACTCGATCAAAAAAGTAAAACCGATGTTGAACCTGATCTTGATCAGTACAGCATTTATTATCTTCGGTTATAGTTCCTTTGCAATGATCATGGTACGCGCCAAAGCGAACCCTACATTAAATAATAGTGATCCGGATAATGCTTTCTCTTTCGTGAGTTACCTGGGCCGTGAACAATATGCGAGTGAACCGCTTTTAAACGGACCTACATTTGATGGACAGGTAGTGGATGCTACACCGACTTATACCTATAGAAAAGACAAGGATAAATACACGAAAGTAGAGAACGGTATGGATTATAAATACGATAAGACTATGTTCTTTCCACGTGTTTATAGTTCCAGAGACCAAGGTCATATTGATTATTATCGGGATTACCTAAAGATCCCAGAAGGGCAGTCTCCAACATTTGGGGATAACTTAAAGTTCTTTTTTAGCTATCAGATCGGACACATGTACGGTCGTTATTTTCTTTGGAACTTTGCTGGCCGTCAAAATGACCAACAAGGACAGGGCTCCTTCACGGAGGGGAACTGGATCTCGGGGGCTAAACCTGTTGACCAGATGCATGTGGGCGGACAGAATGCTATCCCAGATTCATTGAAAACTGATCCTTCAAATAATAAATACTATTTCTTGCCTTTGATTATTGGTTTGATCGGTGCATTCTGGCATTTTGGTAAAAGACAACGTGATGCCGGAATTGTGGGACTATTATTTTTCTTTACCGGTCTAGCAATTGTATTGTACTTGAATCAAAGCCCACTTCAACCACGTGAACGTGATTATGCGTATGCAGGCTCATTCTACGCCTTTGCAATATGGATCGGTTTGGGGGTATTCGCTATTGCGGATTATTTAAGTAAAAAAGTTGATGGTAAGATGGCAGCAGGTATAGCCACAGGAGCTTGTTTATTAGGTGCTCCGGTGTTACTAGGTTTTCAAAACTGGGATGATCATGATCGTTCAGAGAAAACAACAGCACGTGATTTGGCGAAAAACTACCTAGCTTCCTGTGCGCCCAATGCGATCTTGTTTACTTACGGTGATAACGACACCTATCCGTTGTGGTATGTACAAGAAGTTGAAAATTATCGCCCAGATGTACGGGTAGTGAACCTAAGCCTTTTGAGTTCTGATTGGTATATGCGTCAGATGAAACAAAAGGTAAATCAAGCAGATGGTCTACCGATCAATATTGATAACGAAAAGTTCAAAAAAGGTGTTCGTGAGGTACTGTATTATCAAGATATGAAAGTACCGGGGCACGTAGATCTTGATTTGGTGATGCAGATTTTATTGTCGGATGACCAAAAAAATAAATTGGAATTGCGTGGTGGTAAATTCGAAAACTTTTTACCAACCAAAAACTTTAGCCTTCCAATAAACAAAGAGGCTGTGTTGCAAAATAATGTGGTTCCAAAAGCATGGCAAGAATCTATTGTGGATACCATGAGCTGGACTTACAACAGAAATTATGTGTCCAGAGCAGAGCTGTCAATCCTAAATGTCTTGTTGAACAATAACTGGAAGCGTCCGATTTATTTTGCAGCAACCGTTCCAAATGATAACTATCTTGGATTGGATAAATATCTGGTACAAGAAGGTTTTGCCTTACGTTTGATGCCTATTGCTACTCCTGCAGGAGCTGAGGGAGCCTTGGTGGATACACAATCTGCCTTCAAAGATATTACCACCAAATATCAGTGGGGTAACATGGCGAATGCTTCTTATTTAGATCCTGAATCTTATCGCATGATTACCATGATCACCAATACAGTGATGGGAGGAACGGCAACACAATTAATGATGGAAGGCCATAAAGATGAAGCGCGTAAAGTAGCTGTTGAGACTTATGAGAAAATGCCAAAACGTGTGTACTTGATGCGTGATGTATTGGGCTATATTCCAATCATTAACGTATTGTATGAAACCGGTGAAAATAAACGTGCAAATGAGATTGTCAATCGCAATTTGAAATTTATGACACAAAATATGCGTTGGTATCAGGATATTGCACAGACGAAAGCGGAACTGGAATATTCAAATATCGGAACAGCACTACGTGCTTTGGGTGCCTATAAGAGCATTCTGGCATCGACTTCTGAGAAGCAGTTGCTACAACAAGTGACGGAGCTGGAGAAATCGTATAAACAACAATATGGTGTAGAATAATCGTTCAA
The DNA here is from genome assembly GCF_029542085.1 of Sphingobacterium sp. ML3W. Classification (NCBI taxonomy): domain Bacteria; kingdom Pseudomonadati; phylum Bacteroidota; class Sphingobacteriia; order Sphingobacteriales; family Sphingobacteriaceae; genus Sphingobacterium; species Sphingobacterium sp. ML3W. The sequence continues at coordinate 5,587,368 of NZ_CP107036.1, forward strand.
ACCCTATTTTATATAAGGAGCTGTCCTTTTTGTATGTTGCTCAAAATTTAATTTTGAAAAGCATATAAAAAGGACAGCTCTTTTTTTGATTATTTTTTCTTAGCTTAACGGCATAAAACCAACCTGATATTATGATGAAACGTCAACTGAAATTGTGGGATGCGATTATGCTGGTCATGGGCTCGATGATCGGAAGTGGGATCTTTATTGTGTCGAGTGATATGATGCGGCAATTGGGCTCAGGATATTGGTTGGCAATCGTATGGTTGTTGACGGCGGTTGCTACGGTGGCGGCCGCGATTTGCTATGGTGAGCTCTCTTCGATGTATCCCAAAGCAGGTGGGCAGTATACATATCTCACGGAAGTTTTCGGGAAACCGATAGGTTTTTTATACGGTTGGAGTTTATTTACGGTAATACAGACTGGCACGATCGCAGCAGTTGCCGTTGCCTTTGGGAAGTTTACGGCTTACTTAATTCCCCAATTGAATGATGCGGCGCCAATATTTCAACGTGGAGAATTTAAGATTACCTGGATACAGGTGCTGGCTATGGGTGTAATTCTCTTGTTGACGTATATCAATACCCGCGGAATAAAAAGTGGTAAGTCAGTACAGTCTTTCTTTACCTCTGCAAAGATTATTGCATTGGTTTTATTGATCATAGGAGGCTTGTTTCTAATCAAGGAAAATCATTTTTCGGAAAATATGGCTTATAGCTGGGACGCTTTTCAGAATTTGAAAGGTGAGGGCTGGATGGGGATTTCCGGTGGTGCTTTAATGGGGGCATTGGCTGCAGCAATGGTCGGCTCTGTATTTAGTAGTGTTGCCTGGGAAAACGTGACTTTTGTATCCGGCGAGATTGTGAATCCACAGCGTAATGTGGTTCGTGCGCTTGTCATCGGAACCAGTCTTGTTATGATCTTGTATATCTGTTGTAATTACATTTATCTTTCTGCATTGAGTCGCGAAGAGATCGCTTTTGCAACGAATGATCGCGTGGCTATTGCAGCAGCTGAAAAGATGCTGGGGCATACCGGTACAATTGCGATGGCCATCTTAGTGATGATATCAACCTTTGGCTGTGTCAATGGTCTTGCGCTGTCAGGAGCGCGGGTTTTTCAGACAATGGCCAAAGATGGCCTTTTCCTAAAACAGGCTATTCCTAACAACAAATTTGATGTGCCGGCTCGATCGCTTTGGTTGCAGGGTATATGGGCTTCTTTGCTTTGTTTAAGTGGTCAATATGGTAATCTGTTGGATATGATCTCTTTCGTTATTGTGATATTCTATATGATTACGGTATTAGGGGTTATTATTCAACGTGTCCGAAAACCTGAAATCGAACGTTCGTATAAGACCTTTTTATTCCCCTTTACACCGATTATCTATCTCCTGATTGGCACTGTGTTTTGTGTACTACTCATTATCTATAAACCACAGTACACCTGGCCGGGTTTTATATTGGTATTGATTGGATTGCCTGTGTATTATTTTGCACGAGGCAATAAAAAGAACGATTAAAAGAGGGTGTTATCAATAGGGCCTATATGCTAGTGACGACTGAGAGAACGTTCTTTTTCTCCATAGAGTAGTTAAAGAAAGCGAACAAATAAGTCAAGAGTGGAAAGAGGTAGCACTGTTGTGGAAGGGGGCTGTAGAGAATTGAAATATTGAAATTAATTGGCGTATAAGCCGTGTTTTTTGTCAAAAAAAGTGTAGCTTTGCTCAAACATTCCCATAATGAAACAGTCGATTTTATTAGACGGACCAAAATTTCAAATCACCATTCAAAGACTATGTCGTCAATTGATTGAGAATCACGGTGATTTTTCAAATGCTGTCGTCATAGGTATTCAACCAAGAGGAACATTCTTAGCTAAACGTATTGTCAAAGAACTTGAACGCATGATCGAAAAACCGATCTTGGTCGGTGATCTGGATATTACATTTTACCGCGATGATTTCCGTACAAAAGGTAATGCTGGTCCGTTGTTAGCAAATAGTACAAATATCAATTTTATTGTAGAAGGTAAAGATGTCATTTTTATTGATGATGTCTTGTGGACAGGACGTACCATTCGGGCGGCGATGGATGCTGTACAAGCGTTTGGAAGGGCAAGAAGAATTGAACTGCTTGTTTTGGTGGATCGTCGATTCTCTAGACAGATTCCGATTCAACCCGATTATATTGGAATACAAGTTGATTCTATAGATTCACAGAAAGTGATTGTGAATTGGAAGGAATCTGACGATCAGGATAGCATTATCCTGGTCACGGAGAAAAAAACTTCGGGTAATGATTAGGAGCCAGCTCCGTAAAAACAGCTGGAGGTTCTAATTGGCCTTTTGGAACGAACCGTTCAATTAAAAAATGATTAGTAAATACTTGAATATACTATAAAATGTCATCTGCAGTAGAACAATTAAGTACTCGCCATTTATTGGGAATCAAAGATCTAAATGAGAAAGATATCCAATTGATTCTGGATACCGCGAGTAATTTCAAAGAAGTATTAAATAGACCAATCAAAAAGGTACCTTCTTTACGCGATATCACCATTGCCAATGTGTTTTTTGAAAATTCAACGCGTACGCGGCTTTCTTTCGAACTTGCTGAAAAAAGACTATCTGCAGATATCGTTAATTTCGCAGCTTCATCTTCATCTGTGAGTAAAGGCGAGACATTGATCGATACGGTCAATAATATCCTCGCCATGAAGGTTGATATGATCGTGATGCGTCATCCTTACGCTGGGGCGGGGGTGTTTTTAAGTAAACATGTCGATGCTCAAATTGTGAATGCCGGCGATGGAGCACATGAACATCCTACACAAGCTTTGTTGGATTCTTTTTCCATCCGCGAGTGCTTTGGTGATGTTGCTGGACGTAAAGTTGCTATTATCGGTGATATTACGCATTCAAGGGTTGCGCTATCTAATATTCTATGTCTTCAAAAGCAGGGTGCAGAAGTCATGGTCTGTGGACCGACCACCCTTATTCCAAAGCATATCACTTCTTTAGGTGTAAAGGTTGAGCACGATTTGAGAAAAGCATTGAATTGGTGCGATGTTGCAAATATGCTGCGTATCCAATTGGAACGACAAGATATTGCCTATTTTCCCTCACTAAGAGAATACTCCATGCTATATGGGTTAAACAAGGAAATTTTGGATTCCTTGGAAAAACCCATTACAATTATGCACCCCGGACCAATCAACCGCGGAGTTGAAATTACTTCGGATGTAGCCGATAGTGAGCATTCCATTATCTTAGATCAGGTGGAAAATGGAGTTGCTGTCCGCATGGCAGTATTGTACCTATTGGCTGGACAACGCGGTTAATTGGTATTTCAATAGCGGAGCAGATAAGGTAGAGTCATAGATACAGAATAACTAAATCGAATGATTCTTCGATCAACAATATTATGCCTGACTTTATTTTTGGTCGGGCATATTTTTTGTGCAAAATTTCCGTTATAATACTGGATTATTCACAGATGTTAATAACTTTTGTGTAAAATAGCTCAATTAAAGTATAATTTAGTAAAATGAATAAAACTATCTCCCAAGATTGCGGAGATTTGAACTGATTTTCAATAAATTTTGACTGATCTTAAAGCCTTCAATGGCCGCGGAAGAGGCGATAAATTTGTATTTCAGGGCAAATTTATCTGAGTTTGAAAGGAGATTCATTTACATTTGCAGATAAATAACATATTAAGGTTTCACATATTATGTATAAGAAGATTTACCAGGTGGGAGTTGCACTAACCGTTATGGCGACGCCAGCATTAGCGCAACAGACAGAATGGCAACAAATCAACAAGGCTTACAAAACTGGAATGGAATTGTATGAACGCGGGAAATTTGGTTCAGCGTCAGCGCAATTTGATCGTGTTGAGGCCTTACGGACGAAATCCAATCTACAATTGGATGAGACGGAGGAGCTATCTTTATTAAAGGAAAATGTACGGTATTATCAAGCTGTTTGCGCCTTAGAATTGGGGGAGTCAAATGCTGAAAATCGTTTCCTAAAATATATTCAAGATTTTCCTGTTAGCGCCAATTCTAAAGCCGCTTATTTTCAGATCGGTAAATCATATTATGCCAAAAAAGATTATGTTAAAGCAATTGAATGGTTTACAAAGATCGATAGTAAAAACCTTGCTGGTAAAGAGAATGTAGAGTATCGCTTTAAACTAGGTTATGCTTCTTTTATGACAAAAGATTATAAGACAGCAAAACCATTATTTGAGGGATTGAAAGATCAGAAAACTGAATTTCAGGAGGCATCAATCTACTACTATGCGTATTTATGTTATTTAGATGCAGAGTACAAAACTGCTTTAAATGAATTTGAGCGTTTGAACGGTTCCAAACAATTTGAAAACAGTTATCCTTACTACATTACGGCCCTGTATTTCCTAGATAAACGCTACGATGATGTATTGGACTATGCGTTGCCAATCTTATCACGCACCAAGCAGGAAAATGAGACCGAGATGTTTCGTATTATCGCCGCAACCTACTTTATTAAAGGGGATCTAAAAACATCAAAAGATTATTACGATAAATTCCAGGCGCAAGATCAAGGCAAGACTCAGAATAACCAAGATAGTTATCAGATCGGTTATATCGCTTATAAATTAAAGGATTACGATAAGGCGATTACGGAGCTGGAGAAAATGACCGAGCCTGATGCTTATTACCAATCGGCTATGATTACCTTGGGGGATAGCTTCTTGAAAAAAGGGAACAAACAGTCTGCACGTAATGCCTTCTTTAGAGCATCAAAACTGGACTTTGATCCAGCCATGAAAGAAGAAGGTTTGTTCAACTATGCAAAGCTTTCTTATGAATTGGAGTTCCACCAAGTTGCTCTGGCTTCTACACAGGAATATCTAAAAACTTATCCAAAATCGAAACGTCAAGAGGAAGCAAAAACCCTATTAGCGGAAGTCTTGTTAAGTACGAAAAATTACCGTGAGGCGGTCGATATCTTGGAGTCTATTCCAAAACGCGGTAAAGAAGCGAATGCTGCTTACCAAAAAGTAACATACTATAGGGGTTTGGAGTTTTATAACGAGCGTGCTTTTGAAAATGCAATTTCTTTGTTTATACGTTCTGAAGAGCACCGTTATGATGAAGAAATTTACGCCTTGGCTACCTATTGGAAAGCTGAAGCGATGTATGAGGTGCGTAAATATGGTGAAGCAGTAACAAACTTCAATAAGTTCTTACGTTTGCCAGGTGCGAATAAAACAGATGTATACGGTTACGCAAATTATGCTTTAGCCTACGCAGCTTTCCGTAATGGAAACTACAATACAGCAGCGAATTATTTTGAACGTTTCTTGGCCTCAGGTGGTTCAAAAGGTTTAGAGATCAATACCCGTAATGATGCTATCGCGCGTTTGGGTGACTCTTATTTCTCTTCAAAAAACTATGGTAGAGCTTTGACGGAATATAATAAGCTGATTTCTTCAAAAGCACCAAGCCAAGATTATGCCTTGTTCCAACGTGGTGTTATCCAAGGATTGCAAGGTGATAATAATGGTAAAATTTCAACGTTGAATGCTGTCATAGCACAATTCCCGAATTCGAATTATGCGGATGATATTGCTTTTGAAATTCCTTATACTCGTTTCTTGATGGGTGAAAGTGACCAAGCAATTTCTGGACTTCAATCGATGGTGGAAAAATATCCACGAAGCAGTTATGTGCCACGTGCTTTGGTAACGATTGGTTTGGTTCAATATAACCAGGATAATAATGATGCTGCTCTAGCAACATTCCAACGTGTTGTTGACCAATATGCATCTACAGACGAAGCGAGACAGGCCATGCGTTCGATCGAGAATATCTATCTGGATAAAGGGGATGCGACGGGATATATCAAATACGCAACCGGAACCAACTTGGGCGATCTTTCTAAATCGGAACAAGATTCACGAACATTCTCAACAGCAACAACCTTATTCTCCCGTGGAAATTACCAAGGCGCTGTAGAAGCTGTAAATGCATATTTCGATAAATTCCCTAAACCAAATCAAGAGAAATATGCACGTTTCGTACGTGCAGAAAGTAATGCCGCTTTAGGTCATACAGAAGACGCGTTGCATGATTACAACATTATCTTGAACGACTGGACCTCACCATATACGGAGCGTACATTGATTTCGGTCTCTAACCTTTACTTGAAACAAAAGAAATATAATGAAGCTACGCAGTTGTTGAAAAAACTTGAGCTGACTTCTGAATATAAGTCTAATTATGGTTTTGCGATCAATAACCTGATGGTTTCTTATTATGAAATCGGTGATTATAAAGAAGCATTAAACTATACCAACGCAGTGAAAAACTACGAGAAATCTTCCGAAGAGGAGATTGCAAATGCGTTTTTATATGCTGGTAAATGTTATGTCAAGCAGAACAAAAAAGCGGAAGCCATGAAAGAGTTTAGCTTAGCAGCTTTGAAGAGCCGTACCGTATTTGGTGCTGAAGCGAAATACAATGTTGCTGTCATTCAATTAGAAAACAAACAATACGATGCTTGTATAAAAACAGCAATGGACTTGTCTGACAATTTCTCTTCTTATGAATATTGGGTGGCAAAAAGCTTTATCACAATGGCAGATGCTTATGCTGGTAAAGGCGATGCATTCCAGGCGAAAGCAACACTTGAATCAATTGTGGATAATTACGATGCGAAAGATGATATTTTGCCTGCAGCAAAAGAGCGTCTAAATAAATTGAACAACAAAAAGAAATAGGATACAATGAAGAAGTTGCAAAATAGAAATGTGAAGAAATATACCTTAGCAGCGCTTTTGATGGGCGTGGGATTGAATTCTTTTGCACAAGAAACAGGCAAGAAGAACGATCCTGAAAAACCGGTCACTATTGATTCTTTTGATGTTGTTCGTGATTACAAACCGATTCTTGCAGATGCTGTAAAAATCCGTCGTAGTCCTGATATGACCAACAAACGGGAATATCAGCCAAAATTAAACTATGGTAATATTATTGATAAAAAATTAGATATCAATACAGGTCTGAAACAACTGAATGTGCAGGAGATACCATTTGCACAGCCTTTTGAACACAGCAGTAACTATGTCAAATTTGGTGTAGGTAATTATAATACCATTTTAGGCGAAGCGTATTTAGCTTCCGAGCAGTTTGAAAATACACGTTTTGGGTTATTTGCGAAACATTTAAGCCAAAAAGGTAATATTGATGGTCAGAAATTCAGTACACAGGATGTTGGTATTTTTGGACGTCGTGTATTGGATGCCGTGACTGTAAAAGGAACAATCGGTTACAATAGATATGGTACGAATTTCTACGGTCAAACATTTGACCAACCAGGGACAACATTATTGAATACATCACCAGACAAACAAACATTTACCGATATTTATTTAAACGGTGAGCTAGCGAGTAATGTTGATCCGAAGAATGAGCAGTCAATGAGCTACTCCGCTAAAGTAGATGGTTACCTATTCAAGGATGCTTATAAAGCCAAGGAAAATTCCTTTGCCCTATCGGGATATTTGAATAAACGCATGAGTGCTTTCAATGTTGGAGCCAATGTGAGCGTGACCATGAACGATGTCAAAAACGAAAATGACACGGCAAATGTGAAAAATAATTTGTTTTTGATCAATCCATACATTCGATTTAAAGGAGATAACTATAACGTAACTTTGGGAGCCAACCTGACTTCGGAATTTGGTGACGAATCCCGTTTCAATGTTTTCCCATCGGTGGAAGCCGATTTTTCTTTGGCTCCAGAATATATCTCTTTATTTGCCGGTGTTAACGGAAATGTGAGACAGGGTTCATTCCGCAACTTTGCGAAGGAAAATCCTTATTTGGCACCAAATGTTGGAATCGCCAATTCCATTGAAAAATTGAATGTATATGGTGGTTTAAAAGGGAATGCTGGTGCAACATTTGGCTATAAAGTAAAGGTATTTTACAAGCAGATCGAAGGACTACCTTTGTTTAAGAATAGTGCATTTGGCAATGGCCAGGATGGTTATATTCCTTGGGCTTTTGATGTGGTCTATGATGGTCAGATCAATAAAGCTAAGCATATGGGATTGGAAGGGGAAATTAATGTACGCTTATCACAATTGGTTAACCTAGGCGGTAAAGTATTTATTGATGACTATAATCTGAGCGATGAAGAAGAGGCATGGGGCTTACCTAAATTTAGGTTGCAAGCCAATGCACGTTTCAATATCTCGGATAAATTCTTTGTGGATGCAGAGCTTTCTAGCCAAGGTAATACTTATGCGTATGTTTACGATTATAGCACCGATGGAAACCGCATAGCAGATAGTGGTCATAAGGTTACCATTGCTTCCTTTGCGGATTTAAATGCTGGTGCTGAATACCGAATTAAAAAACAATTTGGTGTTTTCGTGAAAGCAAATAATATCTTTGGAAAGGAATATCAGCGTTACATGTATTATCCAAGATTGGGATTCAATGTAATTGGTGGTCTTAATTATTCGTTTTAACGAATTAAGATTATAAATTTGCATTTTAAATCATAGAACAATGAATCTAGGCAAAAACATCAATAGTTTATTAAGACGCTATGCGGAAGTATACGTGCCCGGAATAGGTGTGTTCAAAAGAATTCATTCTCCGGCTCAATTTGATAAACAGAATAATGTGTTTTTGCCACCTATATCCTATGTCGAACTGGACTATTCTGCACAACATGGATTCAATATCGTGCATTATATTCAACAACAGGAAAACTTAAGTTTGGGGCAGGCGCAGCAAATTCTGGATGATACCGTGGGCACGTTAAGAAATGACTTAGGGCAATTTGGTCAGGTAAAGCTGGATGATCTCGGTCTATTGATTAGCTACGGTTCAAGTTTGGTATTTAAGCCTTTAGATTTATCTGGCTTTAATTTTCAACCTGTTGTCAATCTCGTTGGTCCTGAAATTGAAACCGTTATTCCGGTACGGGAGGATGAACATGGACTTGCTGAATCGGAGGAAGCCCTAGTGTCAGAACCTAATGAAGAATTGGTTAATGAGCCTAATGCTGTTGTTGACAACAATGTTGAAGCCGAAGAGAAAACTGTAAACGAACAGCGAGAGCCGCTAGATTTAGAAAATGATGACAATTTTACACCGACTGAATCCGTAACAGAATTGGTCGAACCTATCGCTCCGGTCGTGGAGGAGGATAGCATAGCGGAAAATACTGTGGAGGAGGATGCCAAGGTTGAAGCTGAACTTTTAGATACTGCAGCTGTTTCAACACTGATAGACGAGAACGATAACCAGGCAGTTGCTGAAGATGAGAAAATCGCGGAAAAAGAAGTTGGTGCTATTGCTGCTGCAAATTCTGCTTATGCGCCCAATATCTATGAGGAGGAACCGCGCAATTCAAATGCAATCTGGTATTGGATAACAGCGGCCATTGTATTGGTCATGATTGCAGTGGGTGTTTTATATACAAATCCGGGGCTGAAAAATTCGCTGTTTGGTGGGACACAACCGGCCCTAAAACCTGCTGGTGATACAATTGTTCAGAAAAATAATTTACCGATCAATGATACAATATCCAACACATTAGTGGCGGACAGTTTAAAGAAAGCGGATTCTCTAGCAAAAATAGCTCCTGATTCATTAAAAGGTACAGCCGTGACTGGCGGAAAGAAGACATCTGCACAAGCTCCGGTTTTGCAGGCAGATCCAGTTATCAAGGAATCTATTCCTGTTGCACAACCAAAGTATCAGCTCGTTATTGGTTCTGCACGTACAATGGCACAGGCGGAGGAGGAGGCAAAACGTCTTCGGGCGCTAGGTTATAAGACCGCGCGTGCTGTGGAAGGGAAGTTTAAAAAGAATAGAAAGAAAGTCATCTTGAATACCTACATGACAAAAGCGGAGGCCGACCTCGCTCAAAAATCTGTAGAGAAAAAAATTGAAGGTGCTTGGGTAGAAACATTATAGAAACTATATAAAACTATTAATAATTATGTCATTAGTGCAAGATACAGCAAGGGCTGCTGTAGATACGTTTAATCAAGCTGCGCAACAACCGTTACCTGCTGCCGCTAGTACAGAAAACATGAGTTTGATCGATATGATGATCAAAGGGGGATGGATAATGGTTCCAATCCTATTACTGTTCTTTATTGGATTGGTTATCTTTTTTGAACGCTATCTGACTATTCGCAGAGCAGCCAAATACGATAATAGTTTGATGTCTCAAGTGAAAGCAAATGTATTGTCGGGAAATTTAGACTCAGCGTTGGCTGTATGTCGTTCCAGTAACTCGGCCTTAGGACGTATGTTGCAGAAGGGACTATTACGAGTCGGCAGACCAATCAAAGATATTGAAGGTGCGATTGAAAACGTGGGTAAATTGGAAGTTGCCAAATTGGAGAAAAATATCAATATCCTTGGTATTATCGCGGGTATAGCACCAATGCTTGGTTTCGTTGGTACTATCTTTGGAGTAATCCGGATTTTCCATGAGGTAGAATTGGCGGGTGGTATTGACATCGCATCCGTATCCGGTGGTCTATATGTGAAAATGGTGTCTTCAGCTTCGGGTCTTGCTGTCGGTATCTTGGCTTATTTAGGCTATCATATTTTAAATATGATGGTTGAACGATTGATTTTACGTATGGAAACCGATGCAGTAGAATTTATTGATTTATTGGATGAACCAGGAAGATAATGAACTTACGAAGTAGAAAAAATAAACCATCTGCCGAAGTCCATACTTCAGCGTTAAACGACATCATGTTTTTCCTGATGTTGTTTTTCCTGTTGGCATCGGCGGTTTCGAATCCGCAAGTGGTCAAGCTATTGTTGCCAAAGTCGAGTGCAGGTGAGCAATCTGTTGCGAAAAAGACGCTTACAATATCCATCACAAAGGAATTGGGCTATTTCATTGATAAAAATCCGGTCCCTGTAGAGGGGTTGGAGGCGGCTATCCAGTCGCAAATGGCTAGTGGAGAAGAATTGACGATTATGCTTTACGTCGATAATACTGTTCCTATCCAAAATGTCATTTCGGTTATGGATGTAGCCAATCGTCTGAAAGTGAAGGTAGTCTTGGCAACGGAACCAAAAAAAGATAAGTAGGAACAATTAAACTTTTTCGAAGTTTATTGCTCATATGTTAATATAGGAGATTTATACAATGAGATATCATCTTCAACATGAAGAAAATAATTTCCCCAAAGCTTTGGGGATATCTACATTGGTCATGGCATCGTTGCTGTTGATTGGTTTCTTTGTGGTTTTTAAAGCACAAGCACCGGATGAGTATGGTATGGGCGGTATGATCGTCAACTATGGTACCTCTCCTGAAGGGATGGGGGATGATTACATGAGTGTGGAGGAACCTTCTGTGGATCCCAACGCAAATAATGAGCGTCCAGATCGTATAGACCCTGTGGAGACACCTACGCCAACGCCTACACAACAAGTTGCTGAAAAGGCAGTTGTCACGCAGGATCTGGAAGAGGCACCTGCTGTGACAAAAACAGAAAAGAAAGTGGTGTCAAAGGCGCCTGAAACGACCAAAGAAACGAAAGCAGTGGCACCACAGGCAAATGCAAAAGCGCTTTTCAAAGGGAATAAAAATAATGGTAAGGGCGCTGGTGATGGTACAGGTACAACACCCGGAAATCAAGGTTCTAAATTAGGGGATCCTTTGGCCAGCAATTATGGTGAAGGAGGATCAGGCAATGGCAACATGATGTTGTCCATTGAAAACCGTAGTTTTACACAACGACCAAGCATTGATGATAATGGCCAACAAGCTGGAAAGGTTGCTGTGGAATTCAGAGTGAATAAGCAGGGCGTTATTACCTATGCCCGTGCTGGTGTAAAAGGTACGACGATCACAGATCCTTCTTTATTGGAGAAATGTGAACGTGCCGTTAGAGGGGCGCGACTAAATCAATTGCCTAATGCCCCTGATACCCAAACAGGGCGGATTGTATTCAATTTTAGATTAAGATAAAAATCATTCAGATGAATGCTTATAAGGAGGTAATCGAGTATCTATATACTCGATTACCTATGTTTACAAGGGATGGCGCCTCGGCCTTCAAAAAAGACCTTGACAATACCATCAAACTTTGCAACGCGCTAGACAACCCGCAGCAAAAATTCAACACCTTACACATCGCTGGTACCAATGGAAAGGGATCTACTTCCCATATGCTTGCGGCTATATTGAGCGAAGCAGGCTATAAGACCGGGCTCTATACTTCACCACATTTACTGGATTTCAGAGAACGTATCCGTGTCGATGGTATGATGTGTGAACAGGAATTTGTTACGGATTTTGTTCAAACACACAAGGCTTTGATAGAAGAGGTAAATCCTTCTTTTTTTGAAATTACAGTAGCGATGGCTTTTGATTATTTTGAGAAGAGTAAAGTCGATATAGCTGTTATTGAAGTAGGACTCGGCGGACGATTGGACAGTACGAATATTATCCAGCCATTACTGTCTGTAATCACCAACATCGGTTTTGACCACATGAATATGCTTGGAAATACATTAGCTGAGATTGCTGGTGAGAAAGCAGGTATTATTAAAAGAAATACACCAGTGGTGATTTCTGAATATGCTTCTGAAACAGCATCTGTTTTCTTGGATAAAGCACATGTAGAACAGGCACCTATCCGATTTGCTTCCCAGGTATATCAAACAAGGATGCTAAGTGTAGACCAGGATTACCTGCATATTGAAGCTATTGATGAAAATGATGCTGAAGAACTTTATCAACTTGACCTTAAAGGGTCATATCAGGTGAAGAACCTTGCTGGTGTTCTTTTGGCGGTCGACGAATTACGTAAACAAGGATTTCAAATCAGTCGCCTTCATGTGCATGAAGCCTTGAAAAAGGTGCAATCTACTACAGGTATTCAGGGGCGTTGGCAACAGTTATCCAAAGATCCTTTTATAATCTGTGATACGGGACACAATGAAGATGGAATTCATGAGGTTATAAAAAATCTGAACAGCACCAGCTATAACAAATTACACTTTGTCATTGGTGCTATGCGGGATAAAGATCTATCGCACATGTTACCCTATCTGCCCAAAGATGCCGTTTATTATTTCTCAGCGCCGGATATGCCAAGAGCAATGCCTTCGGATTTGCTCCGAGAGGAGGCTGTGGTATTTGATTTGTATGGGGGAAACTACCCCTCTGTACAGGAAGCTTTTGTGGCTGCTAAAGCTGCTTATGAAGATGGCGACTTAATTTTTGTGGGTGGTAGTAATTTTGTGGTGGCTGAAGTCTTGGTCGCAATAGATAAGGGATTATAGTGTAAAGGATAAGGATCAGAGATACTGGGTTTGTCAGCCTAAGCTAATCTACACAGTCTATGATCCTTTTTCCTTGATTTTTACGCAGCATTTTCTTTTTGAATTATCTGTTTTTATTGATTTGTTTTTTTTTCTTTAAGGTATCAATGAATCTGCTACGTTCGGCTTATTGGCCAGAAAGAACCTTCAATCGATTTTCATAGCAGTTGGTGCTTGTGAAAGTATGAAGGTTTTTATTCCTTTTTTCTAATCATTAACAGTCAATTCTCCGCGAATATCTTTTTCGGCCCAGTAGGCAACTTCTTTTTGATCTTCGAGTTCGCCCTGAAGATACATCAACTTGGTGACAGCAGCTTCAAATGTAAGGTCATATCCATTGAGTACACCAATGGCTTTCAGACCTTGTGAGGTTTCATATCGCCCCAATTCAACCGAGCCAACCTTACATTGCGAAATATTAAGGATATTCTTTCCCTGTTCTATAGCTTCTTTTAATAAATCCAGAAACCAGCTGTCTGTCGTGGTATTGCCCGATCCAAAAGTTTCCATCACAATAGATCTTACATCCGAATCAAGAACCGATTTGATTGTCTGTGCAGATATTCCAGGAAAAAGTTTCAATACAGCAACTCGGTTGTCTAACTTGGTATGTAGGGTAAATTCTTTATCAATGTTATTCAATAAAGCATCCGTATTGTATTTAAGGTGGATGCCAGCCTCCACGAGTACGGGGTAATTTGGCGATCTAAATGCTTCAAATTTAGCTGAGTTATATTTGAAAGAGCGATTTCCACGGAATAACTTGTTATCAAAAAGGATACATACTTCCTGGATAATGGAAACACCATCTTGTTTTGCGGAAGCAATTTCAAGTGCCGTCATCATATTCTCGCGCGCATCGGTACGGATTTCTCCAATAGGCAATTGTGAACCAGAAAGGATTACTGGTTTTTGAAGGCCCTCTAACATAAAACTCAATACAGAAGCTGTGAATGCCATTGTATCCGAACCATGTAAAATAACAAAGCCATCGTAGTTGGCATAATTATCCTTTATGATTTGGGCCATTTCTATCCAGATCTCTGGCTTCATGTTGGAAGAATCGATGATCGGTTCGAAAGAGTGTACGGTCAATTTATAATCCAGACGGCTTAAATCAGGAAGATTACGCTTGATCAGTTCAAAATCGAAGGGTACAAAAGTGCCTGTTTCGTCTTTGACCATTCCAATGGTTCCGCCAGTGTAGATAATAAAGATATTGTGCATGGGATTCTATAGATTATATACCAAAAATACGTTTTGAATTTGCTGTTGTAATTTCTGCCACCTGTTCAATGGACACCGCATGTAGATCGGCTACTTTTTGTGCAATATAGACTAGATAGCTACTTTCGTTTTCTTTGCCACGGTAGGGAACAGGAGCAAGGTAAGGAGCGTCTGTTTCCAATACGATATGTTTTAAATCGATCTCTTTGACGACGTTGTCCAATCCTGCCTTTTTAAAGGTGACAACACCACCTATACCAAGCGCAAAACCTAAGTCAATAGCATGCTGGGCTTGCTCCAATGTCCCGGTGAAGCAATGAAGTATGCCAAACAACTTTTCGTCATGAAGTTCTTCCAGCAACTCGAATAATTCAGTGAAGGCTTCACGGCAATGAATGTCGATGGGTAAATTAAGGTCTTTAGCCCATTGCACTTGTGTTCGAAAAGCATCTTTTTGAATTTCCAATGTGCTTTTATCCCAATAAAGATCCAAACCAATTTCACCTATGGCATGGACTTTGTTGTTCTCCAAGCTCTTTTGGATATTGTTTAATTCGTCTACATAGTTTTCCTTAACATCGCAAGGGTGTAGTCCTAGCATAGGAAAACAGTGTTCCGGGTAAGCTGCAACCGTATCGAATACAGGTTTGATAGAAGCACTATTTACGTTTGGTAAAAAGAGTCTTTCTATATGGTTGTCTAAACAACGTTGTAAGTGTTCTTGCAGTTTATTGGTACCGGCGTGGTAGTAAATGTGTGTATGTGTATCAGTAAGCAACATAGTTTTCTGCGTGGAGGCAAAAGCGGATTAGGGTAAAAACTTCTTTTTATTATAATCGAATAAAGAGGTAGGCTTCATTACCAAAATTTCAATTCGTTCTCCAAAGATAACTTATTAATTAACAAAATGAAAATTAATAACGGATTCTCTTACTGCTTGATAATTGAGCTAGAAAAATCGAAAAGGAAAATTTGAGTCATATATGGGCTATACTTTTTTTCTTATCTTGGAAAAAATAGCATGTGGTAAAACATACTTTATTATTTGCTGTTAAACAGAAGAACGGTTGTTGCCCTATTTTTTAAAGAATAAATGAATCATATGATGAATAAGAAACTATGCATAGGGTTGTTTGCCTTTGTGTCAGTTGTGTGTTTAAATAAGCTGCATGCGCAGTCGCTGGTCGACCCATCGGTAAAAGATATTATTCAAAAAGCCTTTCAAACAAATAAGGAATTAAAACTAAAGGCATATGAAGTTGACAAAGCGCGATTGGAGGCAGAGGGTGTAAAAGCGAACAGGCTACCACATGTATCGGCCTTGGGATTATACGGATATGTGCATAGCAACGGTAGCGTAGATATTCCTACCGTGAATGTTCCACTCTTGAATTTGGGGCTTTTTGAGGGGGCTACTGGATTTAGCATGCATGGACAGGCGGCATATGCGGGTGTTTCGGTGAAACAAATTATCTTTTCAGGATTACAAATACCTAATGGAATAAAGGCCTTAAAAGAGAAGGCCGTTGCACAGCAATATCTGGAATCTGCGAGCCGTGAGACGCTGTCAAAAGATATTATTGCTTCCTTTGATCAGCTCATGCTCCTGGACGAGGTCGATAAGCTTATTGTAGATTCGGAGAAAAGATTAAAAAAAGAACAAGAAAAGGTCAATAAAGCAATTCAACATGGCTTGGCTATTCCTTATGACCGTGATAAACTCAAATTGGCTCTGCTGGAACTGGAAGAAAAAAAAGTTGAGGTAGCTGGAAATCGGGATCTCCTCTGTCAAAAAATTCAACAGGAAGCCGGTGTTCCTTTTCAGGAAGTCAATGGGATTCACTATGGACTGAAACCGATATTTTTGTCGGAGATCCCCAACGATGTTGAGCAACGATCAGAACTTAAGGCATTGGAGGCTTCATCAAAAGCCTATGAATACCTCTACAAAAAGGAAAAAGGGGGCGCTCTTCCAGCGGTTTTTGCCTTTGGATCGGCAAACTACTTAAATGTATTCAATTCAAAATTGAGTGTCAAAGACCAACCGTTATTGGGAACGGTGAACCTTCCATTAAATTCAATCAAGGGAAGTCCAAATCTCTTGGTTGGACTCGGAGTAAAATGGGATCTTTATACTGGAGGGGAGCATCATAACAAGATTAAACAGGTCAAACTTGATCAAACCATTAATGCTACAAAGAAGGAAGATACGGAGGAAAAACTAAATCTGTTATTGCGTAAAAATAGCGTTAGCTATAGTACGGGAAATCAAAAGCTGAAAGTAGGCGAACAACAACTGAAGGTTGCTGAAAACAACTTATCTATGGCCGTAAAGCAATATCAGGCGGGATTGATTGATGTGACAGAATTGTTGGCTGCCGAAAACGACTGGTATAAGGTCAATTTGGGCTATTTTAATAACGTTTTGCAACAACGAAATGCTGCAGTTGAATTATTACACACATCTGGAAAATTATTACAAACTATACATGAGTAACATGAAAAATTTATATGGGATATTAGCCTTGTCTATTTTTGTTTCCTGTACAAATCAAGTGAAAGAAAAGCCTATTGAGGGAAAAGTGGAGCGCGAACAGGTGACTGTGGTTACGAAAGTGCCCGGTAAAATTGCGAAGATCTTTGTTGCAGAGGGGGATTTTGTACATGCTGGTGATACTTTGGCTATTTTGAGCATTCCTGAAGTGGACGCAAAGGAAGAACAGGCGAAAGGGGCACTACAGTCTGCTGATGCACAATATAATATGGCTGTCAAAGGCGCGACCAAAGGGCAACTGGTTCAACTGCAGGCAAAGGTAGATGGTCTGAAGGAGCAATATGAGTTCGCAAAGAAATCAATTGGTAGACTTGAGGCGCTATTGCAGGATAGTCTGATTCCTCAGCAAAAGTATGATGAGACTTATGCAAAGTATCAAGGTGCTAAAAACCAATATCTTGCTGCACAGGCAGAAATGGCCGAAGCTAGGGCTGGTGCCCGACAAGAACAACAAGTGATGGCATTGGGGCAAAAAGAAAGAGCACTTGGAGCTGTGTCTGAGGTTAATGTTGCTGCACAGGAAAAATACGTGATTGCACCACAGGATATGAGCGTGGAGACAATCAATCTAAAAGTTGGTGAACTGGCGATGGCTGGCTATCCAATTGTTAACGGATACCTTGATCGTTCTACTTATTTTAGATTTACACTGCCTGAAAATCAGATCGGAAAATTACAAAAAGGTGTTACCGTAACGGTTGAAATACCTTATTTGAACCATAAAAAGGTGCCGGCTAAGATCGTTAGTGTTAAAGCATTGAATTCCTATGCCAATATTGCATCGGCTTACCCAGATTTTGATCCGCAGCAGGCTGTATTTGAATTAAAGATCGTACCTGAGGATATCGCTGGAACAAAAGATTTGTTAACAAAAACGCTCGTGGTTCTCCATGCGAATTAAAGTGAATGGATGTGAAAAGATTTCTAGAATTAATCCAACGAGAGTTTAAGCTCTTTTTTAATAATAAGGTACTGCTGATGCTCTTTTTAGGAGCACCTGTACTATATGGTATTTTGGTAGGACATGTTTATCAACAGGGCAAGGTGACCGAAATGCCTGTTATCGTAGTGGATGAAGATAACAGCCCTTTAAGCAGTTCATTTATAGATATGCTTTCGGACAATGAGAGCATTCAGGTTGCGAAGGTATTGCCATCCTTGTTTGATTCTAAGGATGTCGCTATTCAATATGATGCAACGACAATTGTTCATATCCCAAGGGGATTTGCTTCTGGTGTACAACAGAGCCGTTTGCCGGAGGTGACCGTGTTTGTTGATGGGGCGAATACATTAACCTCAAATACAGCTTTAATGGCTGTCAATGTCTGTGCGATGACGCTCAAGGCTGGTATACAGATTCAATCGCAAATGAAGCGTGGAGTACCGGCAAAGGTGGCGGCCCAACAGTATGAACCTTTTAAGACAACAATAGTCAAACAAAATATTCGAAGTGGAAATTATCTCTATTTTATGCTGCCGGGGGTACTCATTACCGTATTGCAACAGGTATTGTTATTGGGCTTGGCCCTATCTTTTTCCTCAGAATTTGAGGGAAATACGTTCGCTGATCTTGTCAAGAAAGTTTCCAATCCGATTGGACTTATTCTCGTAAAGATATTACCTTATGTTTTGATGTCTATCGGGATATTGGTATTATATTGGGCTTTTGGTAAGTACTATCGAATGCCACTCCAAGCGGACTTTGGCCGTTTTGTGCTTTGTACCTTGGTCTTTCTGTTGGCTGTATGTTTTATAGGTGTGCTTGTGAGTATGGTTTTGCCGTCCCAACTGAAATCAACAGAAGTGTTAATGGTAGTCGCGACACCAGCTTTTATCTTGAGTGGTTTTACTTGGCCTTCGAGCCTAATGCCGGGCTGGGTACAGGCTATTGCTAACGTTATCCCTTCTACACATTATCTTCGGATTTTTAGATTGCTATTTATCCAGCATGCTGAAAACTATCATACCAACAAACCGTTAATTGCATTGACTATTATTATGATTATCAGTTTTGTGCTGGCAGTTGCTGTACTTTGGTGGAAGATAAGAAAATTAAAGCAGGCTGATAAAAAGCAACAGGTGAAGGTTTAAAAAACAATGTTTAAACAAAAGAGCCGTTCCAAAACATGGAACGGCTCTTTTGTTTTTTAGCCGAATTTATCTGGCAAATTATTTTTTTGCTGCTGGAGCTTTTGCCGTAGGGGCAGTAGCAGTTGGAGCAACTACACCTGGCATTGTTGCCGCTGGTGTTGGAGCTGGAACTTTTCCTGGTTTGATATCCAATACCTCAACTTCAAATACCAATGGTGCATATGGCGGAATTTTACCTTGAGGACGATCGCCATAAGCCAATGAAGAAGGGATTACTAAAGTTGCTTTAGTGCCTTTGTTAAACAATTGGAATGCTTCAGTCCATCCTGGGATAACACCATCAACACCTAATTGGAATTTCAATGCTTCGTAAGGACGTTGTGGCATGAAAATTCCTTCTTTCTTTGCGATATCCGGAAGGTTCGTATCAAATACTTTTCCAGTAGTCAATGAACCTACATAATTAACATGGAGAGAATCACCTACTTTAGCATTTGCTCCTGTTCCAGGTTTAGTAATTACGTATTGAAGTCCTGAAGCTGTTTTTGTTGTTTTTAAGCTTTTATCTTTGATATATTTATCCAATTTTGCAGGCTCAGCAGCTTTGTGTTTGTTCAATTCTTCTTCAAAGTATTTTTGAACTTGTTCACCTAATTGTTGATCTGTTAATTTTCCTTTTTTGAAGTGTTTTTTGACTTTAATTGAGAAAACTAAAAACTTGTCAGCAAATTCTGGTTTAGGTTGATGTGTTTTTGCAGCCATGGAATCCAAATTAATTTTGAATACCAAGCTATCACCTTCACCAACATATTTGAATAGACCTGTAGGGTCTCCAGGATTTTTTGCAATAACACTATCTGGATATAATTGAACGATCTGAGGAATACCCATTTCGTAAGTGCTGCTCATTACAGAGTCTCTATCTGTCGATTGTACAATGTCAATTGCTAATAAATCGCCTGATACTGCTTTCTCTTTTGCATTATCATCCACGATTTTATACTCAAGACCACCTTCAGCCTTTTTGAATTTTTGGCATGACGTCATCAAAAGACCGGCAGCCGCGAAAAATAGAATTGCTTTCTTCATTTTCTAATGTATGTTACGATATCTTATTTTGTTAATATTTCTTTATAATTTGGTAAAATCGATTTGAATTTGGCGATCACAACAGCTAGGCTATCTTTCGAATTTCCGCCTGATGCATTAAGATGACCTCCCCCGTTGAAATACAATTTACAGATTTCATTACAAGGAACTTCTCCAATCGATCGCAAAGATAGTTTAATTTGTTCATTTCTGTCAATAATTAACGCAGCTAATCTAATTCCTTTAATGGAAAGTGCGTAATTGACCAAACCTTCTGTATCTCCAGTGATGACCTGAAATTGATTGAGGTCTTCTTTGGTGACATGAATGACTGCCGTATTATACTCATGAATAACTTCAAGACGGTTGAGAAGGCAAAACCCAAGGAACTTGAGACGAGTTTCCGAAGAGCTATTGTATATTTCTTCGTGGATCGCCCAATTTTGTGCGCCACAATCAATGAGAGTTGCGATGATACGGTGAATTTCTGAAGTGGTAGAACGAAAACGAAAAGATCCTGTATCAGTCATAATCCCAGTATATAAACAAGTAGCCATATCAGCGCTAATGTTGTCCGCATCTTGCATCTCATTCACCAAAAAGCGGTAGATCAATTGTGCAGTCGCAGCAGCAGATGGATCCCAAAATGCATAATCTTCAAACCCTTCTGGATCCAAATGATGATCGATCATGCATTTGATCCCTTTTGCTTGGCGAATAGGATCACCCATCTCATGAATGCGAGCCAGCCCATTGAAGTCCAAACAGAATAATAAATCTGCAGCTTCAATCTGTTGATTATGTAGGTTGATATTTTGCGTATAAATCTGTATATTTTCTAAACCGGGTAACCAGTCCAAAAAAGCAGGAAAATCTGATGGTACGATTAGATTGACATGGTGTCCTTTTGCGGTTAACCAAAAATACAATCCCAACGATGAACCCAATGCATCGCCGTCAGGTTTGTAATGCGTGGTGATTACAATGTGCTTTGGTTCAGCCAATAATTCTTTTAATTCTTCCGATTTTAGCATAGTCATATTAAGTCTGCAAACCTACTATAAAAAATTTAGATTAGACAAATTTTTTATAAACATCTTTCGCGTCTTATTGTGTTTTGTTTTGGAGTTAAAAAAATGATTTTCAGTTATTTAGAATTTGTAGGTGTAAACCTTAAAATCCTTTTTCATACAAATCAAATAATTAGCATTGTCGCCATAGTTAATTGGGCCATAATAGAATTTTGAAAATCCTTCGATAGGGAATCCATCCTGTACTAAACCATCTGAGCCGAAAAGATAAATCATCCGATTGTCTGTACCGACTCCCAAGACGTCGGATTTTCCAATCCGCTTAAAGAATAAAGGTCTGTTGCTTGCATCTTCGATAAATTTATATTCGAAATAGGATGAGGAGTCTCTGCTGCTATAAGCATTCAATTTATTGTTGGCCAAAATGATAAAGTCTCTGTCTGCACCGCCACTGATATCTTCAAAATTAAAGAAAGCATCTTTCCCCCAGCTGCCTAATTTAATTTTTTTTGCTTCACCTTCAAAAGGAACTTTGAAAATACTGCCTTTATTATCGGCAACATAGACAAACGAATTTTTTTCATCTGAGGCTGCTACTAAACCAATCGGATTCCGAACGCTTTCGCCGTCTGTATCTAAGCTTTGTTTGCGAATGATCTTACCATTTTCATTGAAAAAATAAACAGAAGCTGTGCTTGTACCCGCTATAATGTAATTGGTTTGCCCCAGTGTGGTTATTTTTAGATCAAAAAGTATACGGCTGTCTACCGTATTATTTTCAAATCCCTCTACTCTTTTGCCATCTAACGTATAGGCTAAGATCCGATCTGTTGCAGGAATATAGATACGTTGTTCTTTATTGAAGTTAGATACTGTGGCCCCATAGCTAGCCGTAGAAGGTAATTCGACAGAAAAACCATTCATATTCTTTCCGTCAGGCCTGATCCGATATAGTCTGCTTTTGGTGACAATAATGATGCTGAGATCTTGCAATTGAATTGGTTCACCCAAAATCTCGCCTTGAAATAAATTTTGCCAAAGTTCTTTTCCGTCTGGTGAAAATGCATGGACAGTATGATCCTGCTCCTGGATCATTATAAATTTGTTTTTGCCATCCTGATCCAAAACCCAAGGTTTGTTGATGATGCGGCTTTCGAGCTGAACAGTCCATTCAGGTTTTCCTCCAAGTCGTGTATCACTTTTATAAAGAGCGTATAAGTTGGACGAGAATGTCCCTTGATTACCACTTAATTGATAGGACCATGAGTAGAAATTTTGAAAACCAAACTGCTCTTCATCTTTGAAATTCTTGGCATAATCAGATTTTAAATTATCTAAGATATTGCTTTTGCCAGCTTTGGGTTCTAAATAGAAGGTTACATTGCTACGGCTATTTTGTAAAGCGGCGTGATTTTTGAAAATTGCTGTTCCCGATAGAAATTGCTTTTCACGGAAAGATTCACGATAATCTCTCAGGATGCCTGTTCGATTTGCGACAACCATTATACCATCAACGATGGTAAAGTATGGCCTTGTAAAGCTTTTGAACGGCTCTCCGAAGGAGGCATATAATAGCTGGGAATATTTAAATTGATAGATCGAGTCACCGACAGATGAACTGAATTTTTTGAAGTTATTTGCAAATAAGCTCGAATCGGATATGCTGATCAGGCCAAGTACATCTTGATTGTCTAATTCAGCCAACGCAAATTCATCATTAAAAAGAGGGGCGATGACACTATCGAATGATACCTTTGTATCGTCCTCAAGATTTTTAATGCTTTTGCTTACGCGATCGTACTCTTTTTGCTGAATCAATAGTTCTTTGAGCCCCGAACGGAAGCTATGTGGATCGGAAATACTGAAATCAATATATGATGCTGCATTTTTTGGTAAGTAGTTTCCTAATGCCTGCACTTGAGCGGTTTGATTGGCAAACAATTGTAAATAGCTGTTTTTACTTCCTGTTAGATCAGTTACGCCCTTGAAGATAAGCGCATCCTGTTTGAAATTCATATTCCAGGAAGTTTGTCCCTTGAGAGAATCAATTAAATTAAGGTAATTGCCAAATTTGGATTTCATCAATATTCGGGCAACCTGCGCTAACTGTTCATTGAAAAAATATAAACTGAGCGGTGTATTCTTATTGTTGTGATTGACGAAGAATTCAATTTGCTTTGTGTTTATTTTTTTTACATTCTTATCGAAAATTTGCGCAAGTACCTGTTTTGAATAGCTGGCAAAAATAATTTCATGGGAATAAGCGCAATAGAGCGTACTGTCTTTTATTCCTTTATTGAGTCCAAAGAATCGTTGGCCCAGTGTATCAAAGGGTTGAACTTTATAATTTTCTCCGATCTGCCCGATAAGGGTTGCCAGCGCGTTATTGTCAAGGCTCTGCCCAACTTGTACACTATAAAGAGGTGTTATCTGATCTTTTTCTTGATGAAAAGACAGTAATATCTGTTGCCCAGAGACGAAAGGTGTCAATTGTTCACTTTGCAATAACTCTGTTTTTAATCGCTCGAGATTACTAAAATTTCCCTGTCCTATAATGGCTTTAAATAATTCGTAATCCTTAAATATCGTGTCTACGGTCTCGTTATTGGCAAAGGATGTTATGGCCAGCGTATTTTCAGGAAGGTATTGTAAGGCCTTGGAATCCTGTTTATTATTTTTGTTGAAATCTCCGAAAAGATAAATCGTTGCCGCAATGACAGCGATGAACAATAGAATAGTGATGATTATTGTTTTTTTCATCAGAATATATATTTATGAGTGCTCATCTTCAATGGTATAGATGAACACGTTTCAGTCAATTTGTTTTTTATAGTAATGAAGCTATCAACCTGAATAAACTTATGATGGTTTCATCAGTAAAACAAACCTAACAAAAATATGCGGGAAGCGCTAGAAAATCATCTCAATAATGGGGCTTTGTAATATAAATTTAACAAAATATTCCTTATTTTGTTCGGTTTTTAATACATTTATCGGAGAAACACGTTTTCAGCATTCACTTTATAATAATGAATAAGAGAATCATTTTAGCCGCTTCGCTATTGGGAGCATTAGCTGTAATATTAGGTGCATTTGGCGCTCACGGTCTAGAAGGAAAGGTAAGTGCATATCATATCGAAACTTGGAAAACTGCAAATCAGTATCATTTCTATCATACCTTTGCATTGTTATTTTTATCGACTTTTTCGCGTGCGAAAACCTACTCAATCAAGGTGTCCTTTATTGCTTTTATTGTTGGTATTTTGTTCTTTTCAGGATCCTTATATATCCTTAGCATCAGGGAAATAACTGGTTTCGGAAATCCGGCTATCTTAGGTCCCATAACACCTTTAGGTGGCTTGTCATTGATTATCGGTTGGATAGCCTTATTTGTAGCGGCACTAAAAAATAAATCGTAATCCTACTGTTTAAATAGAATAAAGCTTGCTAGCTTTTTAGATAAAGAGCCTTCCAACGATTAAAAATCTAGGAGGGCTTTTATTTTGAGAGAGGTCACTCACGTATTCTTTCTGTCGCTTTTTTTGTATTTTTATCCCATAATAAGAAATTATGTCCAATCCGCAGTCTTCGATTTTTAGTGAAAGAGATACCTTGTTTATTGATGTGGTTCTACCGTTAGCTCTAGCACGAACATATACTTATCGTATTCCGGCTGACTGGAATGATCGGGTACAGATTGGGGTTCGGGTCATTGTGCAATTTGGACGAAACAAGATTTATTCGGCGGTCGTGAAATCGATCAGCAAAGAAGCTCCACTGAAATACGAAGCAAAGTATATTTTAGATATCATTGATGATAAACCTATCGTCAACCTTGCCCAGTTTAAGTTGTGGGATTGGTTGGCAGATTACTATATGTGCAGTTTGGGCGAAGTCATGCAGGCCGCACTTCCAGCAGCTTTAAAACTGGCAAGTGAAACCAAAGTGATCTCTTCTATAACAGAAGAATTTGATCGTTCGACACTCTCGGATAAAGAATACCTGATTATTGAGGCCCTGGAGGTGGCAGGGGAACTTAAAGTCAATGATATCGTGAAGTTATTGGGCCAGAAAACCGTATTTCCGATATTGAAGCAATTGTTTGACAAAGGGGTCGTACTTATCTCCGAGGAAATAACAGAAAGATATAAACCCAAAACAAAAGTATTCTTACGTTTTGGCCCTGACTTTAGAAATGAGGATGCCAAACGAGAATTATTGGATAGTCTCAATCGTGCTCCCAAACAGCAAGATGCAGTTTTGGCATTTATGCAACTTGTTAAAAAGACTGAAGAGATTACACGTCCGATGTTGGCAGAAGCTTCAGGTTGCGGTAATGGTGCTATCACGGCATTGATCGACAAAGGTGTATTTGAAGTGAAGGAGAAGGTCGTATCGAGATTTCAGGGAGAGGATATAGAACTAGATGCTAATTTTCAATTCAATGAAAATCAACAGCGTGCCTATAATGAGATCCAACAGTCTTTTGAGGAAAAAGAGGTAACACTATTGCATGGGGTAACTGCTTCAGGGAAAACTCAGCTCTATATACGACTTATCGAACAGGCAATAGCTGAAGGAAAATCAGCTTTGTATCTTCTGCCTGAGATCGCATTGACAGCACAGATTACTGCGCGATTAAAACTGCATTTTGGTGATAAGCTTGGTGTTTATCATTCGAAATTCAATGATAATGAACGTGCAGAGGTATGGCATAAGGTGATGAAAAATGAGTTTCAAGTTGTTATTGGTGCCCGTTCTTCTGTATTTCTTCCGTTTCAGGATTTGGGAATTATTATTGTCGATGAGGAACATGAAAGCTCATACAAACAATTTGATCCAGCACCGCGCTACCATGCGCGGGATACAGCCATTTATCTCGGCTTTTTACATCAGACTAAAGTGCTTTTGGGATCCGCAACACCATCGTTGGAAAGTTATTATAATGCTAAAGCAAAGAAGTATGGCTTTGTGCAATTATTGGAGCGGTATGGCAATGCGCAGTTGCCGAGTGTTGAGCTAGTCAATATTCCTGAAGAAGGACGAAAGGAAAATATGTTCTCCTATTTCTCCGGAACACTGTTAAAAGCTATTGAAGAAGCTGTTAAGAATAAGGAACAGGTTATTCTGTTTCAGAATAGACGCGGACACACCACCATGATCCAGTGTAATACCTGTGGTTTTGTTGCCAAATGCGTGAATTGCGATGTCAGTTTGACCTATCATAAAAGTTCCAATATGATGCATTGTCATTACTGTGGGCATGTTGAGCCACCGCTTCGGGTCTGTCCAGCTTGTGGAATGCCACATATTGAAAGTAAGGGCTTTGGAACAGAGCGGGTGGAAGAAGAACTTGAATTGCTGATGCCCGAGATCCGGATAGGCCGATTGGATCTGGATTCGACAAAAGGAAAATATGGCTTTGATAAGATTATTACGGCTTTCGATGAGCATGAGTTTGATGTGCTGATTGGGACACAAATGGTGGCCAAAGGACTGGATTTTGGACGTGTTAGTTTAATCGGTGTTGTGAATGCGGATACCATTATTAATTTTCCTGATTTTCGTGCCTATGAGCGTTCCTTCTCGCTCTTTTCCCAAGTTGCAGGCCGAGCCGGTCGTCGGGAAGCAGGTGGACGAGTGATTATTCAAAGTTATACGACAAATCATAGAGTCTTAGAGCAAGTCGTTAACAATGATTATGAAGGGATGTTTATGACGGAAATTACTGAGCGTAAGAATTACCTTTACCCACCTTTTTACCGACTTATTCGCATTGATATTAAGCATACGGATTTTCAAAAATGCTATGATGCCGCGAATCGTTTTGCAGCTGCTTTACGACCACAGCTCGGAGCTAGGGTATTGGGACCCGAACCACCGCTGGTCTCCCGTGTCCGAAATAATTTTATTCAGACGATTACGTTGAAGATTGAACGCACAAATATTAGTATCGCTAAGGTAAAGGAGTTGATTCGTTCGGTTTTATTGGATTTTGAGATTGATAAGACCAATAGCGGCGTTCGTGTTCAGGTCGATGTTGACCCTTATTAACGACATGTTTTTTATGTTCTCGTAGCGTCGGATCATGTGCTAACTGATCTGAACTTTTTGTAATGAAATTTCTGTAACTTTTTGATAATGTTACAGATATGATTTTTTTATTTGATTGTGATTTGTTGTGTGGTCTACGTTTAGTATTGTATATTGCTTTGATATTAAGTGATTTGTGAATAGTTCGGCTAAATATCCCTTTTTAAAGGTAAATTTGAAACATCATGGCGTATAAGTTTATTGATAATTATCGGGAGAGAGGTGCACGTAAGAAATTGGTTGAGCATCTAAAAGGAAGAGGTATTGAAGACCAAAAAGTATTGGAAGCCATTGGGAAGGTACCACGTCATTTCTTTTTTGATGAAACCTTTTGGAATCAGGCTTATCGAGACATTGCTTTTCCAATCGGTGACGGACAAACGATCTCCCAACCATACACTGTCGCTTATCAATCCGAATTGCTCCACGTGAAAAAAGGAGATAAAGTACTGGAAATTGGAACAGGATCAGGGTATCAAACTTGTATTTTGCTCGAACTTGGGGCCGATGTATATACGATAGAACGCCAAGAGAACCTTTATCAACGAACAATTCAGGTATTACCCTATATGGGATATAAGGCTAATTTCTTTTTGGGAGATGGCTCCAAAGGTATTGAAAAACATGCTCCTTACGATAAGATTATTGTAACTGCTGGGGCGCCATTCGTGCCTGAAATCATGTTGAAGCAGCTAAAGATAGGTGGGATTTTTGTGATTCCGGTGGGGGATGAGAAGTCTCAGAAAATGATGACAATAATTCGTGTAGGTGAAAATGATTTTGATCGCATTGAATTGGATACTTTTCGTTTTGTACCCTTGGTGGGTGACCAGGCCTGGTAATTTACATTGTCTCGAAAAAATTAAGGATGCTTCGAGCCCTTATTCGCTTTTTTGACAAGATAAGTAAATGAAAATATATTGTTTTCTATTTACTCCTGTGAATGCTCTCAGTTTAAAAGTTGTAGTTTGTTACAGATATGATTTTGGATAGGATGCATTTCGTCCAACTGATGGAATAAAAAATTATTTAAGAATGAATCCAATAACGACATTATACGACCAAAAGCATCAAGAAATTGCCTCCACGGTCTTAAAATTAAATAAGCAGGTGAATACCCTGAGTTTAACCCGGCTCTTTGTAATTCTTGGTGGGGGAGCCTTGCTATTTTATACTTTTCAGTTGGAAAGTCTTCCATTGGTTTTCTTTTGTTTCTTTGCCTTATTGTTTCTATTTGCGTATTTGGTACGCAGACAAAGTCAGTTGGAACTTCAGAAAAACTATTTTGAAGCCTATCTGAAGGTTTTGTCCAATGAGCAAAACATCATTGATGGAAAAGCAAATATGTATGCCCATGGAGAGAACTTTGAGGATGGTAATCATCCTTATAGCTCAGATATGGACGTGTTCGGCGCATATTCGTTATTTGCCCAATTGAATCGGTCAACAACAAAACAGGGGATTGATTTGCTGGCATCTTGGCTAAATGCACCTCTGGATAAAGAGCAAATCCAACGGAATCAGGAAGCGTCAAAGGAATTGGAGAGTGAATCGGAATGGATATGGGATTTTCAGGCGAAACTGCTGGCAAATCTGAATCATAAACTCGATATTAAGACTTTTTTGTCCAATTATTTTCAAAACCGAAATTTTAGTTTTGGAAATGCTTTCATGCGTATGTATGTCAAAGTTGGTCCAATTTTATTTGTGCTAGCGCTTGTTGGAAGCTTTTTTATTTCCAAATTTGCGGCAGTCGCAACGTTATTAGGTTTGTTTCATATTCTCTGGGCTTTCGCCAAAGCGGGTAGTGTTGGTTTATTTTCATCAAGGATAGACAAAATTGGTGGAATACTGGGTTCTTATGCCGATGCGATACAAGCGATAGAAAACCATGTATGGAAATCCGTTTCCTTACAAGAAATGGCTAATGAATTAAAGCAGGGAGGGCATGCTGAACCTATTTCAAAAGCATTTAAAAAACTAGCAGTTCTTATCAATAATCTGGATGCACGAAATAATGTGTTTGTTGGGTTATTTCTGAATCTCTTTTTGTTATGGGATTTTAGACAGGTATTGGCGATTATCGATTGGAAAAATAAGTATGAACAAGAAATCCTGAATTCATTTGATACGTTGGCAAAAGTTGAAGCTGTGAATAGTCTCGCAATTTGGAAAAGAAATCATCCGACTTATGTCTATCCGGTCATCTTGGTCAATCCAGAGGAGGATAAAATTGAGGCACAAGGTATTTATCATCCGCTTATTCCGAATGAGTTAGTGGTTGCCAACAATTATACCAGCAACGATCATCGGGTTGCATTGGTAACAGGATCCAATATGGCTGGCAAAAGCACATTCTTACGTACCATTGGTGTCAATGCAATTTTAGCTTATGCTGGAGCGAGTGTTGCGGCCTCATCATTTCAACTACCGATCTATAAACTTATATCCTATATGCGTATTAGAGACAATCTGAACGAAAGTACTTCCACTTTCAAGGCAGAACTCAATCGGATGAAATTTATACTGGATACTGTAGCTTCACATACGGATAGTTTTTTTCTGATTGATGAAATGTTACGTGGAACAAACTCGGTTGACAAATATTTGGGCTCACGCGCGATTATTAAGCAGTTGGTTCGCTTGGATGGTAAAGGTATGGTGGCAACGCACGATCTGCAACTGTCTAGTTTGGAACAGGAATTTCCAAAAGATATCAAAAATTATCACTTCGATATCCAGGTTGATGAAGGGCAGATGCTGTTTGACTATAAACTGAAGACAGGGGAGTGTAAGATCTTCAACGCTTCTTTGTTATTAAAGGGGATAGGGGTTGATATCGAGGAAAATATTGGATAAAAATGACTCAACTGTTTTTGGATAGCCTTACATTTGTGCTCTCTTGAATCCATTAAAAATAACAATAAATGACTTTACAAGAACGTATTGATTTATCAGAAACGCATGTATGTACAACAGTATTCCCGTTTTTGACAAATCATCACGATACCTTATTCGGCGGTAAGGCGATGTCTATCATGGACGAAGTGTCTTTTATGGCCGCAACGAGATTCTGCCGCAAAACTTTAGTGACAGTATCGACAGATCGTATTGATTTTAATAAAGCAATTCCTTCCGGGAGTATTATAGAGGCAATTGCGCGTGTCCAAAATGTCGGGCGTACGAGCTTAAAGGTGAAAGTAGAAATATTCCTGGAGCATATGTATAAAGAGGGACGGGAACTTGCGATCGAAGGGGTATTTACTTTTGTTGCTTTGGACGAAAACAAACAGCCAATTCCTGTTTTAGAAGGTTTGGATATTGAATAATCAACCTAATTTGACTGGGGAGAGATGACAAAAATTTACAAAAACGGGTGGATTATTCCACCCGTTTTTGTGTTTATTCACTACGTTTGATTGGGCTAAGTTCTTTCAATTCTTCGTCTGTAAAGAGCCGGTAATGTACCTTAAAGGTTTTTCCAAGTGGTGTTTCCAACGAAAAGCCACCAGGGCCAAAGCCCTCCAGTACATCAAGTGTGAAATGGGCATGTTTCCAATACTCAAACAGATCCCGGTCTACCCAAAACTCGTATCCTTCAACCAATCCGATCATGGCGTCATTCATGCGGGGAAAATAACCCCCTTTTTCAAAACATTGGGGCTGAGTCCCTTCACAGCAGCCTCCTGCCTGGTAAAACATCAATGCACCGTGTTTTGCTTCAAGGGTATGAATGAGCTCTTTGGCTTTGTCTGTACTATCTATTCTGTTGACCATTGCTGAAAGGATTGATAAATGAAGAATAAAGCATTCTTCATTGTGTTTTTAATTTACAGCGTATTAAAAGAACCCTAGCTTTTCCTTGCTGTATGAAATTAACATATTTTTTGCCTGACGATAATGGGCAAGCATCATCTTGTGATTTTCTCGGCCAATTCCGGATTGTTTATATCCTCCAAATGGAGCGCCAGCTGGATAAGAGTGATATTGATTAACCCAAACACGGCCTGCCTGGATGGCGCGTGGAACTTGATAAAGTTGATGTGCATCTCTGGTCCATACACCGGCGCCGAGACCATACATAGTGTCATTGGCAATAGTAATAGCTTCTTGTTCATCTTTGAAAGTTGTTACAGCCAAGACTGGGCCGAAAATCTCTTCTTGAAAGATCCGCATCTTATTATTTCCTTTGAATAGCGTTGGTTTGATGTAGTAACCTTCTTCAAAACCTGCGCCGACATTATTTTCGTCTCCCCCAGTCAGCACTTCGGCTCCTTCTTGTTTGCCTAGTGTGATATAAGACATAATTTTGTCTTTTTGAATTTTGGAAGCTTGGGCCCCCATCATTGTTGTCGGATCCAACGGGTCACCAACTTTGATCTGATTGACCCGATCGATGACTCTGGTAATAAACTTATCATAGATATCCTCCTGCACTAATAACCGTGAAGGACAAGTGCATATTTCGCCTTGATTGAGGGCAAATAAAACGGCACCTTCGATTGCTTTGTCCAAGAATGCATCGTCAGCATCCATGACAGAACTGAAGAATATGTTGGGGGATTTTCCACCCAATTCCAGTGTTACCGGTATAATATTTTCTGTAGCATATTGCATGACTAATCGCCCTGTTGCAGTTGATCCTGTAAAGGCTGCCTTCGCTACTTTAGGATTCGTTACCAAGGCCCGGCCTAGTTCTGAGCCAAACCCATTCACAATATTTATCACACCCGCCGGTATCAGATCGCCAATAATTTCCATCAAGACAAGGATTGATGCCGGTGTGCTTTCTGCTGGTTTTAAAACAACGGTATTTCCGGCAGCAAGCGCTGGAGCAAGTTTCCAGACCGCCATTAAAATAGGGAAATTCCACGGAATGATCTGTGCAATAACGCCGATTGGTTCGTGTACAATTAAGGAAACGGTATTGCTGTCTAATTCAGTTATCGATCCTTCTTCGGCGCGGATTACTCCGGCAAAGTATCTAAAATGATCAATAGCAAGCGGGATATCTGCATTTAGCGTTTCACGTACTGCTTTTCCGTTATCTATGGTTTCTACTGCGGCAATATATTCCAGATTAGCCTCGATGCGGTCTGCAATTTTATTGAGAATAATGCTGCGTTCGGTTGCTGATGTTTTCCCCCAGGTCTCAAAGGCTTTGGACGCGGTATCTACCGCCAGATCGAGATCTTCTTTCGTTGAATGTGCTACCTGGGTATATACTTTACCATCTACGGGCGAGATATTGTCAAAATATTTTCCTTGGATTGGGGCTACAAATTTGCCGCCGATGTAATTGTCGTATCGTTCTTTGAACGATGGTCTTTTAATTGCGCTCATATGATTTATTATTACTTATTTTTAATCCCTTCTTATCAAAGTTAGCCAGCAATTATGCAATACCGTAGCATTATTGAGGCAAAGGGTAGCATCATTGTTGCAGTATAGTTTAGGATATTATTCTGGGATAGCCCAAAACAAATGCTTGGATTTTTTTGTTATATTTGATTGATTTCCAATTATATTTAGTTGATGCGATATGAGTGATAGGACACTGATTCATACATTACCATTTTCTCAGGGAAGGGAACTCAGTACGCTGGTGGAAAACCGACGCGCGTTTACATTGGATAGCCTAGAACTGAATATATATGAGACATACCGTGTGTCGGAATATGTACCCCTGCAGTTTGATGACCTGGTGATGATCAATATGATTCAGGGGAAGAAAATTATGCACCTTGAACATATGAAAGCTTTTGATTATCTACCCGGGCAGATGATCGTATTGCCAGCGATGGTTGATATGCATATTGACTTTCCGGAAGCTACACTGGAGCGACCTACGCAATGTTCGGCCCTCACCATCCGGAAGGAAAAAATAGAAGCTGTATTGGATTATTTAAATGAATTTTATCCAAAGGAACAGTTGGGCCGCTGGCATATTGATCCTGAGCTTTTTCATCTTTACAATTCCAACGAGCTGGCCGAACTGGTTAATAAATTATTTCAGATTATAATAAGCGATAATCCGCTTAAGGATGTTTTGGCAGATCTGACATTTAAGGAGCTCACGATTCGATTGCTGCAGTCGCAGTCTCTTATGGCATTGAAGGTGGGGAAATCGCCCAACAAAGTACTTGTTCATTTACAGGAGTTTATCCGTAGGAATATTACCGAGAAGATATCCATAGATTTGCTGGAGAAAGCTGCTCACATGAGCAAGGCGAGTTTGACCCGGATGTTCAAACGGGAGCTAGGGCTGAGCCCAATGGAATATGTGATTCAGCAACGTATTGGTAAAGCAAAGCAGCTTTTGCTCTTGACCCGAAATGTAAAGGAATCCTGTTTTGGGGCAGGCTTCAACGATGTCAATTATTTCGTTCGCCTGTTTAAAAATAGGGTAGGCATTACGCCAGGAGCATTTGTCTTGGCGCAATGATAGAGTTAGAATTTCATGACGCGATCAAGTTCACGTTTGACATCTCTTTCCTTTATATTTTCCCGTTTATCAAAATCTTTTTTACCTTGTGCTAAAGCAATTTCAACTTTTGCAAAGCCGCGTGAGCTGATAAATATGCGCAAAGGAACAATTGTAAAACCACGTTCCTCGCCTTTTTCTTTTAATTTTTTCAATTCTCTTTTTGTCAGCAAAAGCTGACGGTCGCGTTTTGCTTCATGGTTATAAAATGAGCCCATGGAATATTCGGCAATATGCATGTTACGAATGTAAAGACCGTCATTAAAGAAACTGCAGAAACTATCGTTGATATTTGCTTTTCCCTCACGTATTGATTTTATTTCTGTGCCTAGTAGTCGAATTCCAGCGACGTATTTGTCCAGCAGATGATACTCAAAAGAAGCTTTTTTATTTTTTATATTGATATCTGAAGATAAAGCCATATATTGTTGTATATTAGTAAGTCTATACCATTGCTAGTGCAATGAACCTAAATGTAACTAATTATAGGATAATTTATAGTTCGCAAATATAATTATTAAAATTGTCTTATTTTATAGTAGAATTGTGTGGGGAGATGTTAGCGGAGTATTAAAATAAAATTAACTGTTTTGGGCGATGTGTTAAAAATATGACTAAATTTAAGTGAAAGTCAGATTATGTTTTCGTATGTTTGCAACGTTTTTTGGAATTATTGTGAATATATACAACGTAGAATTTTAACTTACATTGTGAGTAGAGCAGATTTTATTCGAAGACAGAGTTTTTTATATAAAAGTCCAATTCGAGAATTTTGTTTGTTACAATAACATCTAAAAGTTAGAAATAGTTTTAGAAATACCTTTTTATCGCATGAGTAAAGGAAAGTTAGGCGAAAAAATATCGCAATTTAAGATTGTAGAGGAGTTAAAAGCTAAAGGCTTATATGCCTATTTTAGACCTATTCAATCAAAGCAAGATACCGAGGTAAAAATCGATGGTAGACGTGTATTGATGTTCGGTTCTAACTCTTATTTAGGGTTAACGACTGATATACGTATTATAAAAGCAGCGCAAGATGCTTTGGAAAAGTATGGTACTGGATGTGCTGGATCGCGTTTCTTAAACGGTACGTTGGATATTCACGTAGAACTGGAAGAAAAACTATCTGCTTATGTGGGTAAAGAGGCCGCGATTCTGTTTAGTACAGGTTTCCAGTCAAATCTTGGACCATTGTCTTGTCTGATGGGACGTAATGATTATATTTTGCTGGATGAGCGTGATCATGCATCAATTATTGATGGTAGCCGTTTGTCATTTGCGAAAGTGATCAAATACGGTCACAATAATATGGATGATTTGCGTGCTAAATTATCTAGATTACCTGAGGAAAGTGCAAAATTAATTTGTACGGACGGTATTTTTAGTATGGAAGGTGATATTGTTAACTTACCGGAACTTACTACGATAGCTAATGAGTTTGATGCTGCTGTTATGGTTGACGATGCGCATAGCTTAGGTGTTATTGGGCACAAAGGGGCTGGTACAGCCTCACATTTTGGGCTTAATGACGATGTAGATTTGATCATGGGTACGTTTAGTAAATCATTAGCTTCTTTAGGTGGATTCGTAGCGGGTGATGCTGATGTGATTGATTTCTTGAAACACAATGCACGTTCGGTAATGTTTAGTGCGTCAATGACGCCAGCATCTGTTGCTTCTACACTGAAGGCGTTAGAGATCATTCAAAATGAACCTGAACACATCGAAAAATTGTGGAAAAATACGGATTATGCCAAAGCACAATTATTAGATCATGGCTTTGATCTAGGTGCTACGGAAAGCCCAATTTTGCCAATATTTATTCGTAGCAATGAAAAAACTTTCTGGGTGACTAAAATGCTCCAAGATGATGGTGTATTTGTTAATCCAGTTGTTTCTCCAGCAGTTCCTGCGGAGGAGTCTTTGATTCGTTTTTCATTGATGGCGACACATACTTATGACCAAATCGATGAAGCAATTGAGAAGATGGTTAAAGTATTCAAACAAGCTGAAGTTGAAACATTAATATAAAATCTAATCGTATGATTCAGATTGTACCCGTTGAAACAAAGAAACAAAGACGGCTGTTTATAGATTTCCCTCATAGCCTCTATGAGGGAAATCCTAATTATGTACCTGCCTTATTTCTCGAACAAGAAGACCTGCTCTCTCCTGATAAGCATCCTTTCTATAAACATTCCCAAGCACAACCTTTTTTAGCTTATCGTGATGATAAGATCGTTGGTCGAATCTGTGCGATTTGGAACAACAACCACAATGCCTTTAATCATGTCAATGAAGGGCAATGGGGATTTTTTGATTGCATCGATGATCAGGAGGTGGCCAATGCTTTGTTTGAAACTGCTGAGAAATGGGTGAAAGCAAAAGGGGGGGATACTATTGTAGGGCCTATCAATTTATCAACCAATGATACTGTTGGTTTATTGGTTGAAGGTTTTGATAAGCCTCCTGTTGCCATGATGCCTTATAATTCACCCTATTACATTGATTTGATTACCAATGGTGGATACAGTCATAAAGTAGACCTTAGGGCTTATTTGGTCATGGAAAAGACTGCGGATAAGCGTTCTGTTAAACTTTTGGAAAAGTTGGAAGAACGCTTAAAAAGGTCGGGGATTACGCTTCGTCAATTTAATGTAAAGGATTTTAAAAACGAAGCTGCGAAGGTTCGTGATATCTATAATAGAGCTTGGGATAAGAATTCAGGATTCGTTCCGATGACGGAAGATGAATTTAACTATACGGCTAAAGATCTGAAAATGATCCTTGATCCACGTTTTGCTATTGTAGCTGAAAAAGATGGTGAGCTCGTTGGTTTTGGTCTTGGTATTCCGGATATTAACCAAATCCTCATTAAGATGAAGAAAGGTCGTTTGCTTCCTACAGGTATTTTCAAACTGTTGTTTGGGAAGAAAAAGATCAATTTGCTTCGGGTGTTGATGTTGGGCGTATTAGAAGATTATCGCAAGCTTGGTATTGAAGCCTGTTTGTATGGCCGAATTATTAGAGAATCAAAAGATTCTAATATAAAAGGGGCCGAATGTTCATGGATGTTGGAGCATAATTATATGATGAACCATGCCATTGAACAAATGAATGGAGAATTGTACAAACGTTATCGTTTGTATCAAAAATCATTATGATAGAAAAAATATTAATCACTGGAGCGAGTGGTTTTGTGGGTTATCATTTGACAAGGGCGGCGAAGGAAGCAGGAATGGAAGTTCATGCTGCCGTTAGAAAGTCAAGTGATGTTTCAGAAATTCGTTCTGTTGTGGATAAATTTGTTTATCCTGATTTCACTGATGAAGCTTCTATCAAAGCTTTATTAGAATCGGAAAACTATACCTATGTCGTACATGCGGCGGCAATGACGCGTGCCAAACGCGAAGAAGATTTAGAAAAGGTCAATGTTGGTTATACCAAAAACTTGGCGTCGGCTTGTTTTTCATTGGAAAACCCAATCCGCAGATTTGTATTTGTAAGTAGTCTTGCAGCAATAGGACCTGTCCCTTATGCATCCAATTTAATTGATGAACACAATCCCTACTGCCCAGTGACAGCTTATGGTCGAAGTAAAAGGAAGGCTGAACTCGTATTGAGTGAGTTTGAGGGTCAACCAGTGACAATTTTACGGCCTACAGCAGTATATGGGCCCAGAGAGAAAGATATTTTTATTCTTTTCAAGACAATGAACGGTGGGATGGATGCCTATGTCGGAAGATCTCCTCAAAAGCTAAGCTTTATTTATGTGACGGATCTAGTTCAAGCGATTTTAAACGCTTGCCGTTTCGATCAAGGAGGGAAAAGAGTATACAATCTGAGTGATGGTCAGGTCTATGACAGATATGAAATGGCAAAATTTTTCAAAGAGTTCACACAAAAGAAAATGATCCGAATGCATATTCCATTGGGGGTCGTAAAAGCTGTAGCAGTAATCTTTGAACGTGCATATAAAAATTCAAAAACAATACCTGTACTATATCCAGAGCGATTGAATGAACTTACAGCAGAAAATTGGGGCTGTGATATTTCATTGGCTCAAAGCCAAATACAATACCAACCTAAATACAATTTGAAAGCGGGCTTAATGGAGGCACTGGCTTGGTATAAAGAAAATAAATGGTTATAATCACAGATAATGAGTGAGTTTAAAATAAATAAAAAGCTTTTTCAAGATCGAAAAAGAACAAATATCCTGAGTGAACCCGAACAAAAGTTGATTACATACCTTGTGCCTAGGGTTCCTAATTGGATTACTTCGGATGGCCTTACAGCGATCGGTTTTTTTGGCTCGTTAATGGTTTTAGGGAGCTTTATACTTGCGGAATATGTGGATATCCGATATTTACTTTTGGGCATACCCGGTTTTTTTGTTCAATGGTTTGGTGATTCATTAGATGGGCGTATAGCTTTTTATCGGAATAAATCTCGCCGTTGGTATGGATTTGCGTTGGATATCGTAATGGATTGGATTAGTACAGTCTTTATTGGATTAGGGTATGTGCTTTATACGACTGGTGACTATAAGTATCTGGGCTTTACTTTAGTGTCGTTATATGGATGGGCAATGATTATATCACAACTTAGGTATAGAATTACGGATAAATATACGATAGATGCGGGGATACTTGGCCCAACAGAAATACGTGTCATTATCGCTTTAGTGATGTTATTAGAGGTTTTGATGCCTGGTTCTATTAATTGGTGTGTATTCGTCATTTGCATCTTACTTTTTATTATTAATGCAAATGATACACGTCTTTTGTTGAAACTAGGCGATGCAAAGGATAAGGAAGACAAATTAAAAAAACAGCAAGAGGAGGTGGGATAAATATGTCTTCAAAGGTGATTACTTTTTTAAAAGCACAACTTTCCGCCTTTTTAGGCGGATTGTTTGATTTTGGGGTATATTCTGCCTGTTATAAATTGCTACATATTAGCGCTCCTTTTTCTAATGCAATCAGTGGCAGTCTAGGTGCTGTCGTAAATTTCTTGATCAATCGGTATTGGTCTTTTGGTAGCACACAAAATTCTGTCGGTAGTCAGTTATGGAAGTTTGTGATTGTGGTTTGTGGAAGTATTTTACTTAAATCTACGGGTATACACTTTCTGGTGGACGTATACCATTTTAACTTTTTGTTTTCAAAGCTACTTGTTGAGTTGCTTGTTTCTTTAGGCTTTAATTATACGCTTCAGCGTTTCTGGGTCTTTAAAGACGAAGGGAAGTAATTTGTTTCTCTTTTCTTGTCGATTGAACGATGCCGTTCAGCTTAATGCTGTTTTTTCTGTACAACTGCTCCTAATCCATTTTTTAAATTTTAAATTGGTGAAATTGCAATCTGTATTGATAACTCCAGATTATTTGCAGATCGTTTCAGTGCTATTTTAATTTTGGTTGCCGGCGTTTGCCTTTTAGATTATCATCGATAACCATAGCGTTAACAGTTATATTCTTTTAATTAAAGCTAAGGCTATTTGGTTATAATACTATTTGTTCTTTATTGATTATATCTTAGTTTAGGAATAATCTAGATTTAAGTTAGCAATCCATTAGGTATAGTTTAGCTTTTACCTAAACTATACCTAACTAATACCTAAACTAAACCTAAACAAACCCTAACTAAATGATGAATTTCTGCTGACCTTGATGGCT
Source organism: Sphingobacterium sp. ML3W (assembly GCF_029542085.1). NCBI lineage: Bacteria > Pseudomonadati > Bacteroidota > Sphingobacteriia > Sphingobacteriales > Sphingobacteriaceae > Sphingobacterium > Sphingobacterium sp. ML3W. The sequence continues at coordinate 5,626,992 of NZ_CP107036.1, forward strand.
CCGCTTTTGCATTATCTTTCTGCAGTCTCCGCGGTTTGTTTCCGGTTACGGTTTTTATGCCTGCCCACATTCGATCTTTCCAATCCCGGGTTCTTATTCTAGGGTATCCTTAATTTTTTCTATTAGCTAGTGCTGTGCTTTTTGGCTAAAAACCGTTAAGGAGTCAGTACCCCAATCAAAAGAATAAGCGAAAGCTGCCCTGGAAGCCGCCTCATTCCCGGCCTTTCTGCTCCAGATTTCTCTCCCGGAGCTGTTTTGCTGCCTTCGCATTTATCCTGCTTTGCCAGCTCGGAGGCTCCTGGTTGCACGGAGTAGCAGGCAGGCACCCTGTGAGCCATTCCGACGTTTCGCGTATCGTTTGTCCGCTTTGCCTGCCCGGAAGCCTACCCCCTAAGGCCCTGAGGTTAGCTTCCGATAAAAACAATCCACCAAGTTTCCAGCGAGTTACAGACATATTTAAATAAAATAAAACAAAAGGCTTGGAACTTTGTTAGTAAACTCCCTATCTTTGCACCACTCCGCAAGGGAGGGACGGTTACTCCGGAAGGGGATACCAGTGAAAAAAGAAGGGTTTAACGGAAGTTAGGCGCGGAAATCGGAAAAAAGGAAGAGAAAAAAAACTTCAAAAGTTTTTTGGAAGTTCGGAAAAGATTTCTACCTTTGCAGTCCCAACGGAAACGGAGGGAAACAGAAAAAGATAAAGACGGCGCAATGCCATCGGAATATAGCGGATACGGAAGTTGAAGCGAGAGAAGTTCTTTAAGAAAACACAATCATGTAAGCGTGACGAGTAGACAAAACGAAAGTCATGAACAAATTCAAGAATTAGTTCAATTCGATCCAAGATCAGAGATATAAAAAAAGAATTCTGATTATGTAAATAGTTGGAATCAAAAACTTCATTTTACAATGGAGAGTTTGATCCTGGCTCAGGATGAACGCTAGCGGCAGGCCTAATACATGCAAGTCGGACGGGATTGGAACCAGAGCTTGCTCTGATTCCATGAGAGTGGCGCACGGGTGCGTAACGCGTGAGCAACCTACCTCTATCAGGGGGATAGCCTCTCGAAAGAGAGATTAAGACCGCATAATATAATTTTCCGGCATCGGGAGATTATTAAATATTTATAGGATAGAGATGGGCTCGCGTGACATTAGCTAGTTGGTAGGGTAACGGCCTACCAAGGCGACGATGTCTAGGGGCTCTGAGAGGAGAATCCCCCACACTGGTACTGAGACACGGACCAGACTCCTACGGGAGGCAGCAGTAAGGAATATTGGTCAATGGGCGGAAGCCTGAACCAGCCATGCCGCGTGCAGGATGACTGCCCTATGGGTTGTAAACTGCTTTTGTCCAGGAATAAACCTCTTTACGTGTAGAGAGCTGAATGTACTGGAAGAATAAGGATCGGCTAACTCCGTGCCAGCAGCCGCGGTAATACGGAGGATCCGAGCGTTATCCGGATTTATTGGGTTTAAAGGGTGCGTAGGCGGCCTATTAAGTCAGGGGTGAAATACGGTGGCTCAACCATCGCAGTGCCTTTGATACTGATGGGCTTGAATCCATTTGAAGTGGGCGGAATAAGACAAGTAGCGGTGAAATGCATAGATATGTCTTAGAACTCCGATTGCGAAGGCAGCTCACTAAGCTGGTATTGACGCTGATGCACGAAAGCGTGGGGATCGAACAGGATTAGATACCCTGGTAGTCCACGCCCTAAACGATGATAACTCGATGTTGGCGATAGACAGCCAGCGTCTTAGCGAAAGCGTTAAGTTATCCACCTGGGGAGTACGCCCGCAAGGGTGAAACTCAAAGGAATTGACGGGGGCCCGCACAAGCGGAGGAGCATGTGGTTTAATTCGATGATACGCGAGGAACCTTACCCGGGCTTGAAAGTTAGTGAAGAGATCAGAGACGGTCTCGTCCTTCGGGACACGAAACTAGGTGCTGCATGGCTGTCGTCAGCTCGTGCCGTGAGGTGTTGGGTTAAGTCCCGCAACGAGCGCAACCCCTATGTTTAGTTGCCAGCATGTAATGGTGGGGACTCTAAACAGACTGCCTGTGCAAACAGCGAGGAAGGTGGGGACGACGTCAAGTCATCATGGCCCTTACGTCCGGGGCTACACACGTGCTACAATGGATGGTACAGCGGGCAGCTACATAGCAATATGATGCTAATCTCTAAAAGCCATTCACAGTTCGGATTGGGGTCTGCAACTCGACCCCATGAAGTTGGATTCGCTAGTAATCGCGTATCAGCAATGACGCGGTGAATACGTTCCCGGGCCTTGTACACACCGCCCGTCAAGCCATGAAAGTTGGGGGTACCTAAAGCATGTGACCGCAAGGAGCGTGTTAGGGTAAAACCGATAATTGGGGCTAAGTCGTAACAAGGTAGCCGTACCGGAAGGTGCGGCTGGAATACCTCCTTTCTAGAGTATCGCGGATCGGTACTCGTCACGTTACATATGATTGAAAAAGAAGAAAAAACATCAGAAGAAAGTGCCCGCCCCTATAAGGAGCGGTCCCTGAGAGAAGAGATGAACAGAATAGCTAGTCCCGTAGCTCAGTTGGTTAGAGCACTACACTGATAATGTAGGGGTCAGCAGTTCAAATCTGCTCGGGACTACCAGATAGTAATGAGTATTTAGTATCTAGTATTTAGACAAATGGATGGCGACATACAGGGATCTAAGGACTAATGTCTAACATCTCAGGTCTAACAAAAAGGGGAATTAGCTCAGCTGGCTAGAGCACCTGCCTTGCACGCAGGGGGTCAACGGTTCGAATCCGTTATTCTCCACGTCTCCGGGGATATGCATCACAGATACATATCATATAAACCGGAAAAAGAGTTCTTTGACATATTGAAAGAGAAAAAAAATTACAAGAGAAGACAACAGTATAGAGACAATACTTGTATGTGTTTGATGTAGGGAGGAGACCCTCGGTCGAAGGCCGAACGAATCTTTACGTAGCATACGGGTATATATATCACAAGCAGCCGCATAGTAGCAAAAGGCTATGCCGGTGAAGAAAGTAAATAAGGGCACACGGGGGATGCCTAGGCTCTCAGAGGCGAAGAAGGACGTGATAAGCTGCGATAAGCTTTGGGGATTGGCAAATGCGACTTGATCCAGAGATTTCCGAATGGGGCAACCTGACTATTTGAAGAATAGTCGTATAATACGCGAACGCGCTGAACTGAAACATCTAAGTAGGCGTAGGAGAAGAAAATAACAATGATTTCCCAAGTAGTGGCGAGCGAACGGGAAAGAGCCCAAACCGATTATGTTACGGCATAGTCGGGGTTGTAGGACCACGATATTGTACAATGCTATGAACTGGAAGCAGGTGGGAAACTGCGCGATAAGGGTGAGAGCCCCGTACAGGTAAAGAATATTGGCATAGTGGTATCCTGAGTACCGCGGGACCGGAGAAATCCTGTGGGAATCCACCAGCACCATCTGGTAAGGCTAAATACTCCTGAGAGACCGATAGTGAACCAGTACCGTGAGGGAAAGGTGAAAAGAACCCCGAACAGGGGAGTGAAAAGAACCTGAAACCGTGTGCTTACAAGCGGTTGGAGCAGACAAGTTCTGTGACAGCGTGCCTTTTGCATAATGAGCCTACGAGTTACTCTTGTCTGGCAAGGTTAAGTCCTTCAGGGACGCAGCCGAAGCGAAAGCGAGTCTTAATAGGGCGCATAGTCAGATGAGGTAGACGCGAAACCTTGTGATCTACCCTTGGGCAGGTTGAAGTTGCAGTAACATGTAATGGAGGACCGAACCGATAAACGTTGAAAAGTTTCCGGATGACCTGAGGGTAGGGGTGAAAGGCCAATCAAACTGGGAAATAGCTCGTACTCCCCGAAATGTTTTTAGGAACAGCGTCGGCATCGAGTTTAATAGAGGTAGAGCTACCGATTGGGTGCGGGGGAGTCAAATCCTACCAAATCCAGACGAACTCCGAATGCTATTAAATATGGCCGGCAGTGAGGCTTTGGGTGCTAAGGTCCAAGGCCGAGAGGGAAAGAACCCAGACCATCAGCTAAGGTCCCCAAATTCGTTCTAAGTTGAACTAACGAGGTCCGGTTGCCCAGACAGCTAGGATGTTGGCTTGGAAGCAGCCATTCATTTAAAGAGTGCGTAACAGCTCACTAGTCGAGCGGCCGGGCGTGGATAATAAACGGGCATCAAGAACGGTACCGAAGCTATGGATTTGCATTGAAAGATATGCATCTGGTAGGGGAGCATTCCATATGGGGCGAAGATATCTGGTAATGGGTGTTGGACCGTATGGAAAAGCAAATGTAGGCATAAGTAACGATAAGGCGGGTGGGAAACCCGCCCACCGAAAGACCAAGGTTTCCTGATCAACGTTAATCGGATCAGGGTCAGTCGGGACCTAAGGCGCACCCGAAGGGGGCAAGCCGATGGACAACTGGTTAATATTCCAGTACTCTTCATAACTGCGATGTGGTGACGGAGTAGTGACACTGCCGCGAACTGACGGAATAGTTCGTTGAAAGGCGTAGGTATAGGGACGGTAGGCAAATCCGCCGACCCTGCTGAACCCCAATAGTACAGCAAAGCTCCGGTGGCGCTGATAGAGCAGGTAAACAGACTTCCAAGAAAACCCGCTAAGCTTCAGGTTATGAAGACCCGTACCGCAAACCGACACAGGTGGTCGAGGAGAGAATCCTAAGGTGCTCGAGTGAGTCATGGCTAAGGAACTCGGCAAAATGGCCCTGTAACTTCGGGAGAAGGGGCGCTGTCTCGTAAGAGCAGCCGCAGTGAAAAGGCCCAGGCGACTGTTTAACAAAAACATATGGCTTTGCAAAATCGCAAGATGAGGTATAAGGCCTGACACCTGCCCGGTGCTGGAAGGTTAAGAGGGGATGTCATCGTAAGAGAAGCATTGAATCGAAGCCCCAGTAAACGGCGGCCGTAACTATAACGGTCCTAAGGTAGCGAAATTCCTTGTCGGGTAAGTTCCGACCTGCACGAATGGTGTAACGATCTGGGCGCTGTCTCAGCCATGAGCTCGGTGAAATTGTGGTATCGGTGAAGACGCCGATTACCCGCAACGGGACGGAAAGACCCCATGCACCTTCACTATAGCTTAACATTGAGATTGGGTACAGGATGTGTAGGATAGGCGGGAGATGTTGAAGCGGCTTCGCCAGGAGTCGTGGAATCAACCTTGAAATACCGCCCTTTCTGTATTCGGTTTCTAACTCCTTTATGAGGAGGACATTGTTTGGTGGGTAGTTTGACTGGGGTGGTCGCCTCCAAAAAGGTAACGGAGGCTTTCAAAGGTAAGCTCAGTACGCTTGGTAACCGTACGTGGAGTGCAATGGCATAAGCTTGCTTGACTGTGAGACCAACAAGTCGAACAGGGTCGAAAGACGGACATAGTGATCCGGTGGTTCTGTATGGAAGGGCCATCGCTCAAAGGATAAAAGGTACGCTGGGGATAACAGGCTGATCTCCCCCAAGAGCTCATATCGACGGGGAGGTTTGGCACCTCGATGTCGGCTCGTCACATCCTGGGGCTGGAGAAGGTCCCAAGGGTTGGGCTGTTCGCCCATTAAAGTGGCACGCGAGCTGGGTTCAGAACGTCGCGAGACAGTTCGGTCCCTATCTGTTGTGGGCGTTGGAAGTTTGAGTGGATCTGACCTTAGTACGAGAGGACCGGGTTGGACAGACCTCTGGTGAACCTGTTATGCCGCCAGGTGTACGGCAGGGTAGCTACGTCTGGAATAGATAAGCGCTGAAAGCATCTAAGTGCGAAACTAGCCACGAGATGAGACTTCCTTATAGGGTCGTAGGAGATGACTACGTTGATAGGCCATAGGTGTAAAGGTTGAGAGACCAAAGCCAAGTGGTACTAATAGCCCGAAGCTTTCTCAAGCAGACAGACACTGTTGTCTTCCTCTTTAATTTTTGAATTAATCTTTCAATATATATGTCATTATGGTTTAAGCTATAAGATGGGTATAAACTTTCACATGAAAGTCTACATACTGCTATCTAAAACTTGATACTATACAAGATCTTTAGGTGCCTATATCGGCGGTGTCTACCTCTTCCCATTCCGAACAGAGCAGTCAAGCCCGCCAGAGCCGATGGTATTGCCGTAACAGGTGGGAGAGTAGGTCGGTGCCTTTTTTTACACGGAAGCCCTTGCTGGAAACAGTCAAGGGCTTCTTTCGTTTACAGACTTCCCAAAAGATTCCAGAGAAAAGTGGTGCCGCTCCCAAAAGTTACAGAGGGATCCACTCCTAAAAGCCACATGGGGATAAGGCTCCTCAACCGTACTATCCGGTACAGATCTGTATGGCCCTGATCTAAAGTACTGTGCTATTATCCCGTTTATATATTTCCCAGCGATTACTGGCCCCGCCAAAACGAAAATGACAGAAGAATGGACGATGTTATAGCGCTTTGTTCCTGAGTAGTAATCTATTTATGGTTTTTATTGAGTAACTTTGCGGCGCAATGGGTACATTATTGGATAACGGAATTAAGCCGTATAATCATTACGGCGCTTATTTAAAGCAAAAATATAACGGACAGAAAGTATTTAAAGTGATTGTCGATGGCAATTTCACTTGTCCCAATAGAGATGGTAGCAAGGGCTATGGTGGGTGTACTTACTGTAATGTAGATTCTTTTACGCCCGATACTGCGCGAAAAATTCCTTCTATACGTGAGCAGGTAGAATCAGGAATTGAACGCGCTCGTAACAGCTATGGCGCAGAAAAATTTATTATTTATTTCCAACCCAATACCAATACGTACGCACCAACACATTTACTGAAAATGATGTACGACGAAGCGTTAAGCATAGATCCCGACAATACACTAGGTCTTTCTGTGGGTACACGTCCAGATTGTTTGGACTTTGAAAAAATTGCTTTGTTGGAATCTTATACCGATCGTTATGATGTAGATTTGGAAATGGGAATGGAATCGATTTACAATGATACCTTGGAAAAGATCAATAGAGGTTGCTCGCACGATGAATTCATTAAGGCTATGGATATGTTAAAGGATACACCTTTAGAGCTTTGTGTGCATACTATTTTCGGATTTCCATGGGAGACGGAGGAGATGATGTTAAAATACGCTGATGAGATTAATCGGTTTCCACAAATTAAGTTTGTTAAATTGCACCATTTACATATTGTGGAAGGTTCAATTATGGGCGTAAAATATAAGCGTGAACCTTTTGAATTGTTCTCTATAGAAGGTTATACGGACTTCCTTTCAAAATTTATTCCGCGTTTGCGTTCTGATTTGATTATCCAACGTATTTTTGGTATCGCAGACAAAGAGCTATTGATAGCGCCAAATTGGGGATTGCCTAAGTCGGGGATTCAAACCTATATTGACAAAGGTCTGGAAGCTCGAAAAGTCGTGCAGGGTAGTCTCTGTTAACTTTATGAATAGACTTCAGATTGAAAAAGATTGTTCATTTCTACAATTCTATAAGACTAATAGAATTGATATAGTATAAATAAATACGGCTTCCTTTTGGAAGCCGTATTTATTTTATGTTGTACTGTAAGTCAAATTATCCTTCGACAATGGATTTCAGATCTGCTGGAGAATAATTGATAGACTTTAGTGTTTTATTGTCAGCCGTTCTAAAAACCAGAAATTTTCCATCAACTTCTTTATAGTAAGATTCTACTCCTTTAAGTTTGTAATGCTCTTGAGTAGCGATTGCCTCAGCTTCGTCATTGCACGCCTTACTCATATTTGAACGTTGCACTTCATCAAAAAGTGCTGAAAATTTATCTTTTAAACCAAATTCAAGAACCGCTCCAGCGAGGACGTATTGAATGTCACATAAGGCATCTGCAATTTCCACAAGATCTTTATCTTGGATAGCTTCTTCTAGTTCTTTTAATTCCTCAGCTATCAACGAAACCCGTAGTGCACATCTTTGTTCAGAAGGAATTGTTGGTGTATCCAGGATCGGATGTTGGAATGTTTTATGGAATTCCGCTACGGATGAAAGTGTTTTTGGATCAGTCATATTCTTTTATTTTTTATACTCTTCTTATCTCAGGAGCAAATATAAAAAATAAAGGACGGTTAACTGAATGACCGCCCTTTATTTTATTTCTCAAATGAAATTTGATTAGATCAAATGTTTCAATTGAACAATTTCTCTCTCTTCTAAATATCTCCAACGTCCGCGTGGTAAATCCTTTTTCGTCAAGTTAGCATATACGACACGATCTAACTTGACAACGTCATAACCAAGAGATTCGAAAATACGACGTACGATACGATTTTTACCAGAGTGGATCTGAATCCCTATCTCTCTTTTAGAACCTCCTTGTACATAGCTTAAATCATCTGGTTTGATTACGCCATCTTCTAATTCAATACCAAAATTTATCTTGTTGAAATCTCCTTGAGTAAGACTTTTATTAAGTTCAACATTGTATATTTTGCTGATGCTATTACGTGGGTGGGAAAGTTTTTCCGCAAGATTGCCATCGTTTGTCATCAAAAGTAATCCGGTTGTATTTCTGTCAAGACGACCAACTGGATAGATGCGTTCTTTGGTTGCTTTGGAGACAAGTTCCATTACAGTATGACGTTCCTGAGGATCATCTGTCGTTGTGATGTAGTCTTTTGGTTTATTGAGTAAAACATAAACCATTTTCTCACGCTTTAAACGCTCGTTGTTGTAACGGATTTCGTCTGTAGCTGGATCAACTTTGGTACCCAATTCAGTAACAGCCTCACCATTTACCCATATGACACCTGCAGCGATTAATTCGTCTGCTTTACGTCTTGAGCAAATACCTGCATTGGCAATATAACGGTTTAAACGTATTAAGCCATCATCTTCTGCTGACGTTTCGGTTTTCTTCTTAGGACGTTTGATGTATTGTTTATCGTCAAAACTCTTGTTTTCATCAAAGTTTCTGCTTCTATCCCCATCGAATTTTCTGTTAGATGGTTTATCAAAGCTTCTGCTGCGATTGTTTGATGAACGGTCATCCTTATCGAAACGCTTGAATGAGTCTCTTTTCTCAAAAGAGCCTTCTTTTCTGTCAAAAGATCTTGATGAATCATTTCTGTCGGAGCGTTTGAAACTATCTCTTTTCTCAAAAGAACCTTCTTTTCTGTCGAAAGATCTTGATGAATCATTTCTGTCAGAGCGTTTGAAACTATCTCTTTTCTCAAATGAACCTTCTTTTCTGTCGAAAGATCTCGAAGAATCATTTCTATCGGAACGCTTGAAGCTATCTCTTTTATCAAATGAACCTTCTTTTCTGTCGAAAGATCTCGAAGAATCATTTCTATCGGAACGCTTGAAGCTATCTCTTTTATCAAATGAACCTTCTCTTTTGTCGAAAGATCGAGAAGAGTCGTTTCTATCGGAACGCTTGAAGCTATCTCTTTTATCGAATGAACCTTCTCTTTTGTCGAAAGATCGAGAAGAGTCGTTTCTGTCAGAACGTTTGAAATTATCTTTTTTATCAAAAGAACGCTCAGATTTATCAAATTTGTTGAATGAATCTCTTTTGTCAAAAGATCTAGAAGAATCATTTTTATCAAATGAACGGCCACCTCTGTTGAAAGGCTTTTCTGAATTGTCTTTTGAACGGAAGGAGTTGTTTTCTCCTCTAAAGGATGGTTTGTCTGCGTATTTATTAGATCCAAATGATCTATTCTCGCGGTTGTCATCTTTTCTGAAAGAACCTCTTTCAGATTGATCCTTTGAACCAAAGGACGATTTTTTACCGAAACTATTATTCTTGTCGCCTCTAGATTTGAAGCTATCTGAGTTGCCCCGTGACTTTCTGGAGTTGTCATCACGACTGTTCCTTTTATTGCTGAATGGCATTGTGTTTTGCTAAAATGTGAACTGCAAAGTTAGGTATAATTTTGGGTTTTGCGAAAAAATCCTTATCTTTTTGTCTTTTCTTGCATTTGGACAATTTGAACGTGAAAAAATACCCTTTAAAATAGCTGTAACGTAACTATTTGTTTTTTAAATAAATACTGTTTATCTTTGTCCCCTCGAATTTGAACCAAGCTATTTTTTGATCGATTTGACTCGTGGATAGGATAGCATTAAGGGAGTGAATGATAAGAAAAAAAGTATTATGTAGTAGTTTGATTTTGTTTGCTTTATTGCTTTCAAAATTATACTCAACCCCACACAACAACACTTCTGGCAGCGATAAGATCGCAGCAGCGAAGTTAGTCGAAATTCCAACTCATCATGGAGGCGACGAAGAGAAAAAAGAAAAAAGCAATTCTTTTGAATCTTACCTGAGTTCATTGACATTTGCTGAAGATTCATTACCAATGGATCGTCCATTAGTGGAAAGCAAATTGCGCAAGTTCTTCAGTAGATTTTCATTTAAAAAAACAGGATCATATGATATGCATAAAAAGGCAAAGACCTATTTGCCTATGATCGCCAAGATCCTGAAATCACATGGTATTCCCGAAGATTTTAAGTACATCCCACTGGTTGAAAGTGGCCTGAGTAAAGCTGTCGTTTCGACAAAAGGGGCGGGTGGTTATTGGCAATTTATGCCAGCAACAGCTCGTTTGTATGGCTTAAGGGTCAATGGCGCAGTAGATGATCGAAAAGATCTAGTGAAATCCACTCATGCAGCAGCACGCTATTTAAAATACCTTTATGCTCAGTTTGGTAATTGGACTTTAGTGGCCGCGGCATACAATGTTGGTGATGGTAGTTTAAAAGGTTCAATAAGAAGACAGAAGAAGGATGATTATTTTGCTTTGAAGCTGAACAATGAGACTGGATCTTACGTGTATAAATTGGTTTCAATGAAGGAGATTATCGAACATCCGCAGAAACACGGTTATTCGCGTTATGCGGACAAAGAGACTGAGACGCTGGATAGAGAACCTAATATGCTCTAGATAAAGAACAAACAAAATAAAAAAGGATTTCCCATTGGGAAATCCTTTTTTTGTTAGTCTTATTTGGCCGGAGAGTCGATCTATCCGAACGGTAGATCTTATCTTAGGTCGACAATGTCAAATCCGCTGTAGTTGCTTTTATTAAAGGTAAAAAAGCTGGATGCAATGGACTTGTTTCCTTCTTGTGAACTCAAGGTATATGTGTAGCGATTACCACTCTTATCAAAAATAGTCGTATCGTAGATCAAATTATTCGCTTTATTGATCCGCAACTTAATTTTGGAATAGTTCTTTTTGCTATCAATTGGTGTTAATTCCACAACACTCAAACTTATTCCTTTTACTTTTTCCGTAGCTGCTAACGCATATTTAAAGCCTGAGGTATAGAATGAAAAGATATTTGTCGGGTTGATCTCATTCGTTGAGTTACTCGCCTCGGATATCTCGACTTCTTTTTCTGATTTCATAATATTCCATTGTGTTTTGGAATCTGAAATTAGAATTTGATTTTTGGTATTGACATGGTATTTATTATTTGCCTTGTCAAGATACAAGGTGCCCGCATCTGAATGTGAACTTCCATTTGCTTGTTTTATGTCTAAGGTAAAACCGGCTTGTATAGTCTTATATCCGTTATACTTTTGACTTACTTTGTTAAGTAATGCTTTTGCGGCATCATTTTGCGCATAGCTGTGTTGACTCATTGTGAGAAGCAACAGGCTTAGCACTAACCATAGTTGTTTTTTCATGTTAATTGTTTCTTAATGTCTCCAAATACTGTTCTAACGAATATTCATCTGGATAAAGAACTTCACGTGCTTTACTTCCTTCAAATGGGCCTACAATTCCGGCGGCTTCCAATTGATCGATGATTCGTCCAGCTCTATTATAACCCAGTTTCAATTTACGTTGGATTAAAGATGTAGAACCTTGTTGATGCATGACAATCAAACGAGCAGCGTCTTCAAACAATTGATCGCGATCTTTTGGATCAAAATCTACGCTACCTGAACCCTCTCCGTTTTCATCTACATATTCTGGGAGCATAAATGCCGATGGATAACCACGTTGTGCTCCGATATAATCGGAGATCTGTTCAACTTCTGGTGTATCGACAAATGCACACTGAATACGTATCAAATCACTTCCAGTAGCCAGAAGCATATCCCCGCGACCAATTAACTGATCTGCTCCGCCGGTATCTAAGATAGTTCGCGAATCTACTTTTGATAACACCCGGAAAGCAAGACGTGCCGGAAAGTTGGCTTTGATTGTACCTGTAATGATATTGACTGAAGGACGTTGGGTTGCAATAACCAAGTGAATTCCTACGGCACGGGCCAATTGGGCCAGTCGTGCAATAGGGGTTTCTACTTCTTTTCCGGCAGTCATCATCAAATCGGCAAACTCATCAACAATAAGAACGATATATGGTAAGAATCGGTGACCCTCCTCAGGGTTTAATCTGCGATTGATAAATTTTGCATTATATTCCTTTAAATTACGAACCTGTGCATTTTTTAACAGGTCATAACGCTGATCCATCTCTATACAAAGTGAGTTTAATGTGTTGATAACCTTTTTTGTATCGGTAATGATCGCTTCCTCCTCATCGGGTAATTTGGCCAAGAAATGACGTTCAACTTTTTTGAATAGGGAAAGTTCAACTTTTTTTGGATCGACAAGCACAAATTTGAGTTCAGCAGGATGCTTTTTATACAATAAAGATGTCAAAATCGCATTGATACCAACGGATTTACCCTGACCTGTGGCACCCGCAACCAGAAGGTGGGGCATCTTTGCTAAATCGGCAATATAGACCTCATTAGAAATTGTTTTTCCCAATGCGATTGGCAGATCCATATCTGTTTTTTGGAACTTTTCAGTAGCCAAAACAGATCGCATGGATACCATTTCGGGACTCGAATTCGGTACTTCAATACCGATGGTTCCTTTACCCGGCATTGGTGCTATAATCCGAATTCCAAGCGCCGCAAGGCTTAAGGCAATGTCGTCTTCCAGATTTTTGATTTTTGATATCCGTACGCCGGGTTTAGGTATAATCTCGTATAGGGTAACTGTAGGGCCAATTGTGGCTTTTATACTTTCAATCTCAATGCTATAGTTTCTAAGTGTATCAACAATTTTGTTTTTGTTTGCTTCAAGTTCATGCTGATTGATGGTAATTTTACCAGATCCATAATCTCGCAATAGGTCGAGCGTAGGGTGTTGATAGCCCGATAAGTCCAATTTAGGGTCATATTGACCAAATTGGGCAACTAGATCGCTCGCTGTAATTTCTTTTTCTTCTTTAATATCCTCGACAACCAAACCCGGTACTATGGCAACTTCAACAGGGAGCTCTGGCTCGGGTTGAGGGATAATTGTTATAGCGGGACTATAGTTTTCCTGAATACTTGGGCTATTTAGTTCTTCCGTATCTTCATCTGGTTGATCAATGGTGAAGCTAATGGAAGGCGTACTCTCCGTACGTTCCAAAGGGCTCCCATCAAAGGTGAGTACAACCTTGTCCTTCGGATCTATTTGTATCTCTGGTATGGGGTGATGTGTAAATGCAGGGCGCTCAAGCTCTTCTTGCGCATCTTTCTCCCGACTGGATTGAAATCTTTCATTTATTGAAGTTGGTCGTTGGAAAGATTCTCTAACAGATTGTATAGAATCATCCTCTACATGCACTTTGGTTCTTAGGTTATTCCCAGTATAGGAATCTTCGCTGTCTTCATCTTCAAGCTCCTCGGATAAAGATTTGGGATTTCGATTGCTGAACAATACAAATTTGAAATCTAAGTTGTATAGTAGTATCAATGTTGTCAGGTACGCAAATGCTAAAATACACCCCACACCCACAATACCAACCTGTGCTTCCAGCAGCTTATTGGTCCAAAAACCAAATTTGCCTTCCAGCATATGCGGTGTATCTGCCATAAATCCATGTAAGAACCCCAATGTTACAGAAATAAAGACAATTGCTACAAATGAGTAAACAACAGTACGGTATAATGGAAGCAAGGATTTTTTGAATAATAGACGATAGCCCAAAATGAATAATACCGGAATAAAAAGGAAAGAGGCAACGCCAAACCATTCATACATAAATTGATTGGCAAGTAATGCGCCGAATTTCCCTAATTTATTGTCAACGACAGGTAATTCGACAGCCTCATCGTGAATTTCTTCGGAAGAACTAAAAAGGGTTCCCCAACCGCCATTTGTTTTGGCGATATAACTTTGGTCATCTTCCCATGTAAAAAGATAAGAGACAAAAGCAGTGGCAAAAGCCAACGAAAGTACAAGCAACAAAATCCCTAGAATTTTGACAGTCTTCTGTTGCGCATCTGAGTAATCCCTAGGGACGCTGGTTGTTTGACTTTTTTCTTTTTTAAATGTTGCCGATTCTTTTGACGGGGCACGCTTGCCAGAAACTGAATTTCCTGCCTGCCTAAATGTATTTCCTTTATTTGACATTGAAAAGCTCACAATTATACTGCTTACAAACTTAGTTATTTTGATAGTATTTTGAAGATCATGAACAAATTATTTTAAGTTTGTAATTTTTTCATAAACGAATAATTTCAGATAGGCTATTAAATGAATAATAGCAATTATAACTAGCAAATACTATGCCCTGAGAATAGATTTGTTGTAAAGATTGACCTAAGCGGAAAAGAATATGGTGGTTTTGTCTGTCTTTTACAGTTAAAGTAAATTATGTAGTTTTACTGATCAAATTAAGGCATTATGAATAAGTTTCAGATACGAAAAGCAGAACAGGCGGATAAAGGAAGGATTTGGGAAATTATACAACAGGCAATCGCATTACGAAAGGAGCAGGGCAGCAGGCAATGGCAAGATGGTTATCCAAATGAAGATGTGGTACAGTCAGATATAGACAAAGGGTATGGGCATGTTGTGGAAGTTGATGGTAAAATCATCGGTTACGTTGCTATTATTTTCGATATCGAACCTGCTTATAATGATATTGATGGCAAATGGCTTAGTGATGGGGAATATGTAGGTATTCATCGCTTGGCTTCAGCTCAGGATCCACATGTAAAAGGCGTTGGTACCGCCATCATGCAAGGAGTGGAGGAAATAGCGGTAAATAATGGAATATATAGTATCAAAGTGGACACGAATTTTGATAATGGGGGGATGTTGCACGTATTTGATAAGCTAGGGTATCAATATTGTGGAGAAGTACATTTTCGAGGTGCTGCTCGTCGGGCTTTTGAAAAACTATTGAAATAAGTGACTATAGCACCAGGATCGAGCGAACATGAGTTAAAATAAGATTGGTTTTGTGACAGACTTTAATGACTAGCTATAAAAAATAAAAAATCCCTTTTTACGCTGTAAAAAGGGATTTTTTATTTCGTAAAACGTAGTTTTATGCAATAATCAAATAGTAATTTTTCTTACCTCTCTGTGCAATAATATATTTATTGTTCACCAAATTGCTTTCGGTGATCACTTGTTCAATATCTGTTGCTTTTTCACGGTTGATAGACACACCACCACCTTGGAGCATTTTACGGGCTTCGCCTTTTGACGGGAAAACTTGCGTATTGACAGCCAACAGATCGAGGATATTGATTCCTGCTTCTAGATCTTCTCTTGCTACCTGAAATTGTGGGATACCTTCAAATACTTCAAGGACAGCTTCGTGATCTAAATCGTTTAGAAATTCCAATGAGCCGTTGCCAAAAAGAAAATCAGAGGTTTTAATAGCAGTCTCATAAGCTTCTTCAGAATGCGTGCGAATCGTGATATCTTTTGCTAATGCTTTTTGGACAATGCGCAAATGTGGTGCGGCATCGTGCTCGGCGATGATCGCCTCGATTTCTGCCTGCGGCTTAAGTGTAAAGATCTTAATCCAGCTTTTGGCATCGTCATCTGAGGTGTTTAACCAAAATTGATAATATTTATAGGGCGAAGTTTTCTTTGGATCTAACCAGACTGCCCCAGATTCTGTCTTTCCGAATTTTTGGCCGTCTGCTTTTTTAATCAATTGTGTCGTAATGGCATAAGCTGTTCCCTGATCTTGACGACGAATCATTTCACTTCCTGTGACAATATTACCCCATTGATCAGATCCACCCATTTGTATTTTACAATTGTGGTGTTTCCACAGATAATAGAAATCGTAACCTTGAATCAATTGATAGGTGAATTCTGTAAATGATAGACCATTGTCTCCTTCTAAACGTTTTTTTACAGAATCCTTTGCCATCATATAGTTGACGGTAATCATTTTACCGATATCACGGATAAAGTCCAAAAAACTGAAATCTTTGAACCAATCGTAATTATTAACCATCTGGGCATCATTTTCGCCTTCTCCAAATTCAAGAAATTTGCCTAACTGTTTTTTTAGACAAGCAACATTATGTTGTAAGGTTGCTTCGTCAAGTAAGTTACGCTCTGCAGATTTGAAAGAAGGGTCTCCAATCATTCCTGTTGCGCCACCCACCAATGCTACTGGTTTATGCCCCGCATTTTGGAAATGGATTAAGGTCATGATTTGAGTTAAGTGTCCTACGTGTAGAGAGTCTCCTGTGGGATCAAAGCCGATATAGCCAGCGACTTTTTCTTTATTCAGTAAGTCTTCAGTTCCAGGCATAATATCTTGCAGCATGCCTCTCCAACGTAATTCTTCTACAAAGCTCATTGTTAAATGGATTTAATTTTTTAATTTACAAGATGCAAAGATAGGAGATTAAGCGTATATTGAGCGAATAATTCCATATAAAAGCACACGCTAATAAGCTAATATGAATTTTTTATCACATTTTTATTTTGAGCGGTTTGCGACCAATCCCGAGCGAATTGTTGGCGGGTTGTTACCTGATCTGTTAAAAAATGCCGATAAAACTTTTGTGCTCAAACCCAGGCAATATGAAGATGAATTGCTGGATAACCCATTGTTGGAACAACTTTATATCGGTTGGAACCGTCATATAGAGGTTGATCGTCTCTTTCATAATTCAACTTATTTTTTTCATCACACACATCAACTAAAGTTACAGATACAGTCAAGTCTAAAGGAACTGCCTATTCGCCCTTCCTTTATGGCACATATTGCTTTAGAGTTGTTACTGGATCATATCCTGACACAGCAAAAAGCGGTGTCTATAGATAAGTTCTATGCGGCAATGTCGCAGGTGAACGAAGATGCTGTGCGGAAATTTTTGAAAATAAACCAATTAAGTGATATTCCTAAGTTTGATAAATTTTACCATCAATTTATTGACTGGAAATATATCTATGATTATGCGCATGTTGAAAAAATTGCGGGTGCGCTTTTCAATATCTGTAAGCGCTTATGGCAATTTGAAGTTCAGGAGCATCAGCGTGAGTTATTGACGGAACAATTGATTTCTTATTTACAGCATCATATGGCGGACTATCAAGAGATTTATCAATATATTCATTATGAGTTGGTCGACTTTAAATAGTCTATCCAAAAAATACCAATAGTATAAGACCTTGAAAATATTTATTTTCGCATAATTTTACGTATAAAACTAATATTACATGTCACATAGACTTTTTCGGAAGAAAAGTGTTGATCAGATCCTACTGGATACCCAAAAGGAGGGTGGAACTGGCCTCGCGAAGGTTTTGGGGGTAACCGATCTGGTTTCATTGGGTATAGCCGCTATTGTGGGCGCTGGAATCTTTAGCACCATCGGATTAGCGAGTTATGAAGGTGGGCCAGCCGTTTCTCTTCTATTTATTTTTACTGCTTTTGCTTGCGTGTTTACAGCACTTGCATATGCACAGTTTGCCAGTACCGTACCTGTCTCGGGATCAGCTTATACGTATGCCTATGTGGCTTTTGGTGAGCTGTTTGCTTGGATTATTGGCTGGGCGTTGGTATTAGAATATGCGGTTTCAAATACGGTAATAGCTATTTCCTGGTCGCAATATTTTGTTTCTATGCTGGAAGGGTTTGGGCTGCACATGCCTGCTTGGCTTTCGATGGCACCAGGGTATGCATATGATGCTGTGGATAAAATGAATCAGCATGGGATGTCAAGTCTTACGGCTATTGATCAGCATGGACTTGCTGCATTTAACAGTGCGCCACGGATCGGAGGAATGCCTATTATATTTGACTTACCAGCAGGGGTAATTACCTTTTTGGTTACTTGGCTCGTTTATATAGGTATTAAGGAATCCCAAAAAGCAAGCATGATTATGGTTATGATCAAGGTCGGGATAATCTTGGCGGTAATTTTTGGTGGAATCTTTTACGTGAAGCCCGAAAATTGGACTCCTTTTGCACCAAATGGCCTACAGGGGGTACTTGGAAGTGTGGCGGCCGTATTCTTTGCTTTTATCGGATTTGATTCGATCTCAACAACTGCCGAGGAATGTAAAAATCCACAACGTGATCTACCTAAAGCAATGATTTATTGTTTATTGATTTGCACAGTACTCTATGTGGCTATTACTTTGGTGTTGACAGGGATGGTAAATTATACTGAACTTAATGTAAAGGATCCTTTGGCTTTTGTGTTTAAGTATGTTGGATTTGACCATATGGCTGGGGTTATATCAGTAACATCTGTTATTGCTATTACCAGTGCCCTTCTGGTCTATCAATTGGCTCAACCAAGGATTTGGATGACAATGAGTAGGGATGGATTATTATGGAAGAAATTTGCGACTATTCACCCGAAATATAAAACACCTTCCTTTGCGACAATTGTAACAGGTCTTGTCGTAGCGATTCCTTCTTTATTTTTCAAGATGGACTTCTTTGTTGATTTGACGAGCGTTGGTACGTTCTTCGCGTTTATTTTAGTCTGCGCGGGTGTACTGTATATGGATTATTCGGGATTATCGGCCAAATCCAAATTTAAGGTTCCCTACATCAATGGTAAATACGTTGTTGGAGCAGGACTCATCATCGCGACTGTCTTGATAGGAATCTATGGAAAAGATACATTGGACGAATGGAAGAAGCTTTCCATTTTGGAAATAGTAGAACATAAAATGTTAGTGATCATTTTTTGGCTAACATGGTTGGGTCTGGGTATTTATAGTTTTAAAATGAATTTTTCGCTTTTACCTGTTATCGGGATATTGATTAATCTTTATCTGATGACGGAGCTTGGTGCAAGTAACTGGATTATTTTTGTGATTTGGTTGGTCATTGGTTTAGGTGTGTATTTTATGTATGGCTATAAACATTCTAAGCTCAATAAATCAGTATCTATTGAGGGATAGCGTCCCCTATTTTTAAAAGGAAAAGGAGCTGTTGTTTTGCAATAGCTCCTTTTCCTTTTAAAAATTTTTACCGATTAAAATCTCCACAAAAGGATTCGGCTTACTTTGTTACCTTGTTCCATGCGGATAACTTCGGACTCTTTTACATTGATTTTCTTTAACTTATGCTGTAGAAAACGGACGTCTTCACGATGGGCAACCAATGAGGAGAACCATTTAACCTGATCTTTGTAGAATTGGCTCTCAAATATCATGCGTGTCAAAAAGGCTTTCTCGCCGCCATCACACCAAAGTTCACTTCCTTGTCCTGAGAACGTTTGGACAACGGTATTCTCATCTAATTTAGCATTTTTTATACCTGTAGCTTTACGTACGGATTGTTGTAATGCTTCTGTCTGCGAACTAAAGAAAGGTGGATTGCAGATGATCATGTCAAATTTTTCATCTGGGAGGATGATATCTTTGAAAATCGCTTTTGGATTGTTCTGTAATCGTATTTGGATGTTCTTTTTTAAGCTCACATTTGTACGTGTAATTTCAATCGCGTTTTTATATGCTTTTTTTATGATTTCTGAACCAACAAAACTCCATCCATATTCTTGGTGACCAATAATGGGATAGATACAACTGGCTCCCACACCAATATCTAGCACCCGTACCTTTCCTCCTTTTGGAATTTCACCGTTATTATCTCTGGCAAGAACATCCGCAACATAATGGATGTAATCTGCTCTACCTGGAATAGGAGGGCATAGATTTTCCTTTGGGATATCCCAATGTTGGATGTGGTAGTATTTTTTTAGAAGTGCTTGATTTAAAACCTTAACAGCATCGGGGTTGTTAAAATCAATTGTTTTGAGCTTATAAGCATTTACTGTAACAAAATCTTTTAAGGAAGGTTCGATTTTGCTAAGTTCGTCAAAATTGTAATTATCGAGATGTCTATTTCGAGGGTGTAATTTCTTTGTTGGATTAGCGTCTGCCATGATATAATATTTGCAACAAAAGTAATGCAATTCTATTGAATAAAAAAGGTGATGCTTCTGCACCACCTTTTAAGACTTAATCTTTTCGTATGAGATGAACCTCCGATGTCTGGGGGAAATTCAGTGGAACTCGTTCAATCGTGACGAAACTGGAATCTAGACCAAATCCCTTTTCTTCGGATAAACTCATTTTTTTCAGGTATCCATAAATGTCCATAATCACTTTTTCGATCCATGACATCTGGTTGGTTTTGGATAATACCTTTTCCAGTACAACAAATTTGAAATCTCCTGGAATATTATGTTTACGGAGTGTATCGTATTGACTTGTGATGTCAATTTCACCTTTTTTTACCATTTCTTCAACTACTTTTCTGAAGAGTAGGCTAATACGCTGTTCTTCTCTAAAACCCAATTTGAAGTCAATCCGTATAAGTTTTCCAGGGATCAGTTGATCAATGGAATATTCCCTGGTGTGGGGATGATCCATAACATCTACGTGTACCAGCCAGTAAACGTCAGCGCGTTTAGGTTTTTTATTAATGATGGAGTAAATAATTTTGGCTTCAATTTCAGATTTGAAATTTGCACTGGTCAGGTATACCAAATGTGACGCAAAGGGTGGAACGGACTTGTCTTCGCTCAATTCCGATATAATCGGATAATATTTATTGATATTGATAAAGTTAACAAAACGATTTTTAATCTTGCGCGCGGTATACCAGCAGTACATTGTACCAAACAAGGCAATCGCTAATAAAAGTGTCAACCAACCGCCATGGGCAATTTTTACACCATTACCGATCAGGAATGTCAATTCTATCACAAAATACGCTACTAGGAAAATCCCAATGAGTACGCGGTTGACTTTTTTCATGGCTAGGAAATAACCCATTAAAACGGTTGTCATCAGTACTGTTAGGTTGATGGCAAGACCATAGGCCGCATCCATTTTGCTTGATTCTTCGAAAACCCAGATAACGATCATACAACCGATCCAAAGAATAAGGTTGATTGACGGGACATATAATTGACCTTTATGCTCACTAGGATAGCGGATAGCAACTTTGGGCCAGATGTTTAAACGTACAGCTTCTGAAATTAAGGTGTAGGATCCCGAGATCATGGCCTGACTGGCGATCACGGCTGCAATAGTTGCGATAGCAATACCATAACCGATAAACCAATCTGGCATAATGGAGTAAAACGGATTTGCTCCGCCTAAGACACGACCTTCCTGTGTTAATAACCAGGCTCCTTGACCAAAATAGTTTAATATCAGTGTGATCTTAACATAAATCCAGCTAATGCGAATATTTGCCTTACCACAATGTCCCATATCTGAATATAGGGCTTCAGCACCTGTTGTACAAAGGAATACAGCACCGATCAAGAGTAGAGAGTGTGGGTAGGTTATTAAGATATGAAAGGCATAATACGGATTAATTGCTTTCATTACTTCTGGGGCCAAATGGATATGGGACAGACCAAGAACTCCAATAATCGTGAACCATATTGTCATTAACGGGCCGAATACTTTTCCGACAACAGAAGTGCCAAATCGTTGAATAATAAAAAGTAAAGAAATAATCGTTACAACAATTGGTACCGTTGGAAGACCTGGAAATTTGATATCCAAACCTTCTATCGCAGAGGATATTGTGATAGCGGGTGTAATCATCCCATCAGCTAGCAATGTGGCTGCACCTATCATTGCTGGGAAAATCAACCATGGTGCTCGTTTACGAACCAAAGAGTAAAGTGAAAGAATTCCACCTTCGCCTTTATTGTCCGCACGTAAGGTGATCCAGACATATTTGATGGTTGTTTGCAGGGTAAGTGTCCAAAAGACGCAGGAGAGGCCTCCCAAAACAAGATCTTTTTGAATGGCACCTTGTCCCATGATTGCTTTGAAAACATATAGCGGCGAGGTGCCGATATCTCCAAACACGATTCCTAAACTGATCAATAATCCGGCGACACTCACCTTATTGATACTGTTGTGATGACTGTTATCTGTCATTTAATTATTATTTTATTTCAAAATATAATGCAAAAATAGACTTTTTGTCCGTACTTTAAGCAGGTACATTTGCTGCGCCAAATTTTAGCATTTCATTTGACATGCGCAATAGCTGTTAAAATTTGTTAAAAGAATCTATCGATCCCTACTTTACCTCAAAAAATTTTAAACAAAATACTAACTTTGTTGTTGATAATTCAAATAGTTAGCGTTATATTTGATTAAACCGTAACCAATATTTGAAGTCTAATTTAACACTATGGGGAGAAATCTACTTAAAGCAGCTTATTTAACACTTATTACCACACTGACCTTGTGCAGCGGGGTAGGTCGAGTGTATGCGAAGTCTCCTGATGACCATACTTTTTTGCAAGCTACTTGGAACGGTAATGAGGGATTTGGAGATAACAATATTAAGGATACTGAGAAACTGATCAATAACGTTAAAGTATTTTATAATCCGATTGCAGAACAAGTCAATCTTTCCTTTAAATTGGCAAAGTCATCTAGTGTGTCTATTAAAGTCATGGATGCTTTAGGTAATGAAATTCTACAACTGATGAATGGAAATCTTGACGCTGGTGTTCAGAATCTTTCTTTTGAACATGGTGGCAAATTGACAACTGGATTTTATTTTGTGCGTGTTGTTGCTGGATCTGAGACTGTGGTAAAAAGATTTTCTGTCCGCTAAGTATGACGAGAAGACTCAATTGATAAAAAAATTGAATTTACAATATAATAAGGAAGGGGATCATTTGATCCCCTTCCTTATTATATTATCGCTTATTCTTGTACTTCATCAATCCATAGCCCATCATCTTGGATGATCTTGATCAATTCGTCCAATGCCTGTGCTGAACTGACATTCTTTTTGACGACTTCTTGGCCTCTATATAAGGTTACCTTATCAGGACCAGCTCCTACATATCCATAATCTGCATCAGCCATCTCACCGGGGCCATTCACGATACAACCCATAATGCCAATTTTCAAGCCTTTGAGGTGATTGGTGCGACTCCGAATCATTTGAGTGGTTTCCTGAAGATCAAACAATGTTCTTCCACAGCTTGGGCAAGAGATATATTCTGTTTTTGATATTCTTGAGCGGGTTGCTTGCAATATTCCGAAGGAAAGAGACGCAATGTTCTCTAACGGGGTCGCCGGAGAATCAATCCATATGCCCGAACCTAAACCATCAATTAACAATGCACCCATGTCTGTGGAAGCATATAACTGTATTTTCGAGATAGGTTCCTCAGGGTTCATAAACTCGCCCATAGGACCTGAAAAATCCTCTTTACGATAGGATCTTTTGATAATGACAGGATTATCAATACCGATTTCTTGCAGATTTCGGAAAAATTGCCGCTGATCCGCCATTCCGTGTGTATGGTCGGTTTCTAATATAAATACAACAGTCTTGTCTAACGGTAATGATTCAAATAACGAGCTCGTTAAATCCGTATTATGAATTTTTACCATATTCAACACACTATCCTTATTGTCTACATGTACAAACTCTTCCAGCGTATAGAGTGGATGGATATTTGTCTTGTCTTTAAGGTTGGACCATGTCTCAAAATTATATACCTGTTTTAAATTTGCGGGCATATTAAATGAAGGCAAATGATCCCCTAGATAAACAAAATCTACGGATTGCTCACCCATATGATATTTATCCAAAAGGATATCATAACGGTAACCAACTTTTGTAAGAATTTGGGCGTCTTTCAGATTTTCATTCGAGATATCTGTTATGATTCTGGGAACGAGGGAACCGCCGATGAAGGTATTGACCTCTTGGCTCTGATATGGAACAGTTGGGCTATCTGGTGAGAGTTGTATGATTTCTTCTTTCGGTTGATTGGCCAGAGTGGTTTTTCGCTGACTATACCTATTGACCAACGCTATTGCTACTGGGGCTTCGCGTTCAGGCTCTTCCGTAAGAGAAACCCTTACAGTATCTCCAAGCCCGTCTTCTAGAAGTGTACCTATTCCTACTGCAGATTTCACACGACCATCCTCTCCATCACCAGCTTCTGTCACGCCAAGATGTAGCGGATAGTTCATGTTTTCAGAAACCATCTTTTCAACCAGCAAGCGGTAGGCCTTGACCATTACTTGCGGATTGGAAGATTTCATTGAAATACATAGATTATAGAAATTAAGATCTTCGCACATCCGGATAAATTCCATGGCGGATTCTACCATTCCTTCAGGAGTATCCCCATAATGACTCATGATCCGATCTGAAAGAGAACCATGGTTTGTGCCAATCCGCATAGCAGTACCATACTCTTTGCAAATGTTTACCAGTGGAGCAAACTTCGTGTAGATACGTTCTAGTTCTAATTTATATTCTGCTTCAGTATATGACAACAGATCAAATTTCTTCTTATCGGCATAATTGCCTGGGTTTACCCGAACTTTCTCAACGATTCGGGCGGCAACTTCAGCAGCATTTGGTGTAAAGTGGATATCTGCTACTAAGGGTACGTTATAACCTCTTTTTCGAAGTTCACTTTTTATATTTGCAAGATTCTGAGCTTCTTTTATACTTGGCGCAGTGATACGAACATATTCACAACCTGCTTCTACCATTCGAATAGTCTGTTCTACAGAGCCCAGTGTATCCATTGTATCCACAGTAGTCATACTTTGAATGCGGATCGGGTTGTCTCCACCCATAGGGATATCACCGATCTGAATTTCCCTTGTTTTCCATCTCGAATATTCTACCTTGGAATTGCAATAGATCCCTGGTAAAGTCAACATATTACTTGTGTTCATATATAACACAAAGTTAGCTTTTCTTGACTAAAAAATCACTGTCAATTAATATCTTCTAATTTTTATTGAAGCAATTCCACCATTGATGTCAAAATCAAATTTTTCAGTCGCTGCATCATAATTTGTTGATTTTACCATACCATCCATTTTTAAGAAATCGCCTTCATAAGAAGTAGATGATAAGGCATTATCACTGGTGATACGACATGCTGCATTTTTTGGAATCGCAATTTCGATCGAAGATGCACCAGCATCCATGGATATTTTTGTTGTTGCTAAAGGTTGTCCAAGTTTTAATTTTAGACTTGTCGCCCCGGCATCAATATCCAATACTTCAATTTTATACGGTGAAAGATCTAATTTGGCATCAATTGCACCAATATCAAAGTTTAGCTTCCATACGATATTTGGATTGAGTGCAATGTAGGTATTGTTATTTTTGCTATTAAAATCTTTGTCTTTGAATTTACCTTTTAAGTTAATATCAATTTTATCTGAAGATTCACCATGTGTAGTCATACCCAAAAGATATTCACTAGAGGTATTGTATGCGGTGAAAATTGATGATGTAGTTGCAGTATCGTTTTTTAAGGATGTAGCTCCTAAATCGATGTTTAAATTTGCGCTTTTGATTTTATCATTTAGAGGGACTTGTAGTTTTTGTGCTGTATAGTTGGTCTTATCATTTGGATCGTCCATATCGATCTGTACCCCCTTGTTTTTTAGTAATTGCGTCAAAAGAGGTTCTTTTGGGGTAGATAGTCCGATATATGTAAGAAAGCCCAGGATAACTACAGTAGCACCGATAGCAATAAACTGTCCTATTTGTTGATCCTTAGGGACCAGCATACGGATTCCAGCGAGGACAATAAATAATGGCCAATATCTGAAAATTCCTACCCAATTAAAGGAAATACTGTTAAGTTGGGATAATAATAAGACAATCCCTATAAAAAGAATTGTAATTCCAGTTGTTATACGTTGTGTGTTCATGACTAATTCCGTTTGTTATATATCCCAAAAGTAAATCGCTTTGTTAGACACTGCACGAAAGATTAGGCTATTATACATAAAAATTCGGTAAATGTGAGTAATTGATCGGTAAGTAATTTTGTTTTTCTCCTACTTTTTAGGTTTTCGCTTGTTTATATATTTGTTGGAATTAAGTACCTTTAATGGATACACGCACCAAACATCAAGATTGGTGTGTATAATATATAGAATTTAAATTAATAATATGATTTTTCATCACATTGGTGCATATCTAATACTCCTTAAGTCAGTCTTTAAAAGGCCGGAGAAGGGGCGTATCTATTGGAAAGAGACCATGCTGACAATGACTGATATCGGTATAGGATCTTTAGGACTTATTGTGATCAT
The DNA here is from genome assembly GCF_029542085.1 of Sphingobacterium sp. ML3W. Taxonomy (NCBI): domain Bacteria; kingdom Pseudomonadati; phylum Bacteroidota; class Sphingobacteriia; order Sphingobacteriales; family Sphingobacteriaceae; genus Sphingobacterium; species Sphingobacterium sp. ML3W. The sequence continues at coordinate 5,653,365 of NZ_CP107036.1, forward strand.
TTCCACGTTTATTGGAGCAGTAATGACCATGCAGATCGCTTTTCAGATGGTTTCCGATCTAATTCCCAATTCAATTATTGGTTCCATCAATAGGGATTCAAATATTTTGGAGCTAGGACCTACGATTTCAGGATTGGTACTGATGGGGAAAATTGGCTCATCGATTTCTTCCCAAATCGGTTCAATGCGCGTGACTGAGCAGATTGATGCTTTGGAGATTATGGGGATAAATGCTCCGGGTTATCTCATATTGCCTAAAATATTGGCAGGAGTGACTATGATTCCGATGCTGGTTATTATCGCCATAGTCTGTGCATTAGTAGGTGGTCTATTAGGAGGCTCTCTTTCCGGAGCTGTAACTCCAGCGGATTATATTTTAGGTATTCAAGATAATTTTAATGGATTTACAGTGACCGTAGCACTTGTAAAAGCTGTTGTATTTGGCTTTATTATTACTTCCGTATCGGCATATAAAGGCTATAAAGTGAAGGGAGGGGCCTTAGAAGTAGGACAAGCGAGCACTGAAGCTGTTGTAGTTGGATGTATCACTATTCTGGCGGCAGACTATGTGATTACAGCATTAATGCTTTAAAAAGATCATATGATTCAAATTGAAAATATTAATAAGTCTTTCGGTGATAACCATGTTTTAAAGGGGATCAGTGCAAATTTTGAACCTGGAAAAGTGAGTTTAATTATTGGTGGATCTGGTTCGGGAAAAAGTACCTTACTAAAATGTATCGTCGGATTACATCATCCGGAAAAAGGAAAAGTGTTGTTTGACCAAACGGACTTCACGCGGATGAATTTTGAGGAACGCGTGCCCATCCGGAAAGAAATAGGTATGCTGTTCCAAAATTCGGCCTTATTCGATTCAATGACAGTCGAGCAGAATATTATGTTCTCTCTAGATATGTTCACAGATATGTCTAAATCTGAGAAATTGGACCGTGCGAACCATTGTTTGGAACAAGTTAATTTAGAGGGACGCAACAAGTTGTTCCCCGCGGAGTTATCCGGAGGGATGAAAAAACGGGTAGGCATTGCGCGTGCAATCAGTATGAATCCCAAATATCTTTTTTGTGATGAACCCAACTCAGGTTTAGATCCTGAAACCTCTATCGTAATCGACGAGCTGGTTCTTAAAATTACGCAAGAATTAAAGTGTACGACAGTCGTTGTGACCCATGATATGAATTCGGTTATGGGAATTGGTGAATATATTTTGTTTTTATATCAAGGGCAGAAATTCTGGGAGGGATCCAATAAAGATATGATGCGGTCAGATGTAGAAGAATTAAATAATTTTGTGTTTGCAAGCCCGTTGATGAAAAGTGCAAAGGCCTCTATGGGACTATAAATACTAAAAAGGGAAGCCTATGATTGAAATCTATAATCAATAGCTGTTTTTTGTACAGATTGTGTCTTTATTGATTTACATGGAATTTTTATATGTTTTAATCTTACGAATGTTATTTTTAAGTAAGATGGGCGAACGCTAAATTTCAATATAAAAGAAATTTAGCTTAGTTTTGTCGGAAAATTTTGATTTTGGCAACAACGAATATACAACTATTGACCCCACAACATTGGAAGGACTATGAGCTCATTGACTGTGGTGATTTTGAAAAATTAGAACGTTTTGGAGATCTTATATTAATCAGACCCGAACCACAAGCTGTATGGCCTAAGGCTTTGAGCGATGCAGAATGGAACAAACGTTATCATATCAAGTTCAAGGGGCGTTCAGCTACCTCTGGAGAATGGTTGAAAAAAAATCCGAAGATTCAAGATCGTTGGCATATCCAATATAAAAACGATGATGTAGCGATCAAGTTTAGGTTGGGCCTTACTTCGTTCAAGCATGTTGGGATATTTCCTGAACAGGCTGTCAATTGGGATTATATTTCGGAATCTGTTCGTTCTTTCAAGACTGAAAAGCCTAAAGTTTTAAATCTTTTTGCTTATACCGGAGGTGCTTCATTAATAGCTAAGGCTGCAGGAGCAGATACAACACACGTTGATTCCATTAAGCAGGTTGTGACCTGGGCCAATGAAAATATGGAGATTTCCAATCTCGACAATATTCGTTGGATGGTTGAGGACGCATTGAAGTTTGTCAAGCGTGAGCTAAAACGTGGAAATACTTACAATGGTATCATATTGGATCCACCAGCATATGGACATGGACCAAAAGGAGAGAAATGGAAGCTTGAAGATCATATCATGGAGATGATGACTGAGGTTGTCCAATTGCTGGATCCTACGGAGCATTTCTTGATCTTAAATACCTATTCATTAGGTTTCTCTTCTGTTATTGTTGAGAATCTAATAAAAACTGCATTTCCGAAAGTAGAGAATTTAGAGATTGGAGAACTTTTTCTACAGGCTACTGCAGGGCCGAAATTACCGCTGGGCGTTTTTGGGAAATTTCGTAAAATTGCAAAGTAGATCTTGCTGTTGAATAAACGCAAGTACTTAATGACATAAAACGCGGCAGGTCTACAAGACCTGCCGCGTTTATTTTTAGCATGAATAGATATGGTACCTAAATACGAACATTATTTAAACGGATCATAGCAAGTTCCAATTGTAATGGTATGGCTTCCAGGGTATTTTTAGGGATACAAAGGAGTTTATTTTGTAGATTATGATAGTAATCTATCCCTAGCTGTAATTGCGCCTTGAACTTAGTGATATATTTTATTTTTTTGTCATTGAGGAAGTCTTTATTGTCCTCGACGTACTTTTGAATATGATCGATGTAAAGGTCTAATTCATTGATTAGCACAAATGGTCTATCTGAATGCTCTAGGATAGAACCCCGACCATAAATATGATCAACCATCTGTTTTAAAGAATACTGTCTTTTGAACCAAACCAGATTCGGTCCGGGGCAAATAGAAACAGCAGCCTGTTCTTTATTTTGTTGGATGCCGTATTTGAGATAGGCAGGAGCCGCCAGACCTTCACAGAGACAGGTTTTTTCGGTGATGGTATCGAATGACCTATTATATTCTTCAACGGTAAGTTCTTGCGCCTGCAGTTCTTGGATCTTTTGATGCTGATAAGCGCGCGAAGCGGTACAAATCGGTTTTTCTCCGAACTCACGATTAGCGATAAGATATTCCTTCTTGCAGGGGCTACCCGGTCTCCCTTTTTTGATGCGTTCCAATCGTAACTTTTCGGCACTGCTTGGTCTAAAATTATTAAATGGTACTCCTAAAGGCGATGCTCCACTGCAATAGAAATCTGATTTCTCAGCTTCCTCTAGTGCTTTCAGTGTTTCATTGTCGACAGTTGTAGCTTCTGGAACCATTAGAAATGGAGAACCCCAACCTACGGCATCAAATTCATAGTAATCCAGTAGAAACCGGTGTTCCATAGCTGTCCCTACTCCGCCTTGTACAGTGTACCTAATTGGAGGCAAAACCGTTAATAGTACACCTTGGGATGCCCAATAATCCTGATAAATTGTAAAGAGTTCAATTTTTAAGTTTTCTTTTTTCTCTTTGAATTCCTCAAGAATGGGACCTAATAAAAAACCATCAGTAGCGAATGCATGCCCACCACAATTCAATCCAGACTCTACCCGGAATTCAGATACCCAAACACCTTTTTTTGCTAGATATTTTGCCTGGATAAGCGATGATCTAAAGTCGCTGACTTTCAAAACAACCTTTTTGTCAAACGTGCTGTCAGCTTTTGGAAAGAATGCTGGTAATTCGGCCAAATAGGCGTATAAATGAGGATTCATTCCCGCAGATAGGATAACAGCAGAATGTAATGAGGAATTGGCGAATCCACGTAGTGCAGCTGATGCATCTGAATATTTTTGATCTAAGGCAGTATTATTTCTGAAATTCAGTTTATCCACTTTGGACATAATATTGACATCGATTTCACCGGGGTTTACATAGCCGACCAATAGTTCTTGTAACTGCCGCTTGATACTGGTATTGGTCTCAATTTCCATGGCATGATAGATTGGTCTAGCAGGATGAGATTCCGGCAATAACTGAAAATATTTTGTTAGATCAGAATCCTTTGTAAAAGTTTGCTGCTTTAGCGTTTCCATCTGCTGTTCTACTAAAGTCTTGACCAACTCAAGATAAGCGGTGATTCGACTGGCCCTATAATCTTCTTCGTGCTTATAAATGGGGTTATAGGCTAGTTGGTTAAGTTTGCAGTAATATGCCCGGATGCGCTCTATGAGCTCATCGTCTACAATAGACATGACCGTGGAGATGCCATAGCGGGCAACTTTGATTGCTGAGTCTATTGAAAAAGCAAGTCCTAATACAGGGATATGGAAAGTGTGCGTCATTCTTAAATAGTTCTTTTACGAAATAATCAAGAATAACGCGATAAAAAAATAATGACTATACGTGTAAAGTGGTGATTGTGATCACTATTCAAATACAATCGTTTTGTAATCGTTGAGCATCACACGGTCTTCACTCAATAAGCGGATCGCTCTACTTAAAACTGCTTTTTCAATCTCCTTCCCAGCAGTAACCATATCTTTGACTGTATAGGTATGATTTACATGACGAATATCTTGAACTATGATAGGGCCTTCATCAAGCTGGTCCGTGACAAAGTGTGCTGTCGCGCCAATGATTTTTACACCTCGAGAATGTGCCTGCTTGTAAGGGTTTGCCCCGATAAATGCAGGCAGAAATGAATGATGAATATTGACCAACTTATTTTCGAATGTTGCAACAAATAGGGGGGAGAGGATCCGCATAAATTTTGCGAGAATAATATAATCAAAATCGTATTGTTTGATTTGGGTAATCAATTGTGTCTCAAAATCTTCTTTCGATATACCTTCATGCGAAATATAATGGAATGGGATCTCAAATTTATCCGTAAACGAACGTAAAGTATCATAATTACCAATGACAGCCTGTATTTCTGCTCCCCAGGTTTCAAAATGTTGCCGGACAAGAATATCTGCTAAACAGTGGTGCTCTTTGGTTACGAGAACAACAATTTTCTTTCGATTGCTGGGGTTGACTTGAATCTGAGCTGAGGGAGGAAGTACGTTGGCTAGGGAATTGGCGAGCTGTGTTTGATCAGGAAAAAGACCATTGCAGACAACGCGGACAAAAAACTTGTTCGCCTCCTCATCAACATATTCCCGCATGGTAATGATGTTAAGCTGATACTGGGCCAGGGTGTTGGAAATATTGGCTACCAATCCAACGGCATCTTGACATTGGATCAGAATTAAGGTTTGGTTGTGCATGAAATATTGGTCGTAGGTCGCAAAAAAGCGGGTTAATTTAACCCGCTTTTTTTGTTAGTTCTTCTTCAAGGTCTACTTCTACACGTAGATTTTCGACAATATGTTTTTGTCGATCTGGTGTATTTTTGCCCATGTAATATTCTAATAGTTGTTGAATTTTATTGTCTTTTGATAAAATAACGGGGTCAAGACGGATATCTTTTCCGATAAAGAGTCCAAACTCAGAGGGCGATATTTCACCTAAACCTTTAAATCGCGTGATCTCAGGCTTAGCTCCTAGTTTTGCAATTGCTTTTTGTCTTTCTTCATCCGAGTAACAGTAGATCGTCTCTTTTTTGTTCCGAACCCTGAATAATGGTGTTTGGAGAATAGATACATGTCCCGCTTTGACCAAATCAGGGAAAAACTGTAAGAAAAAGGTCAATAACAGAAGACGGATGTGCATTCCATCGACATCAGCATCTGTAGCGATAACGATATTATTATAACGTAGTCCATCTAACCCATCTTCAATATTTAGGGCGTGCTGCAAGAGATTGAACTCTTCGTTTTCATAAACGATCTTTTTGGACATGCCATAAGAGTTCAACGGTTTTCCTTTTAAGCTGAAAACGGCTTGAGTCTGTACGTCACGTGATTTGGTGATCGAACCTGAAGCGGAGTCACCCTCTGTTATGAAAAGTGTCGTTTCTTGGTTACGCTCGTTTTTATCGCTGAAATGGACTTTACAGTCACGCAATTTGCGGTTGTGTAAAGAGGCCTTTTTAGCCCTTTCATTCGCTAGTTTTTTGATCCCTGCAATATCCTTCCGTTCTCTTTCAGATTGGAGAATACGCTTTTGAAGCGCATCGGCAGTACTTGGATTTTTATGTAGGTAATCATCCAATGCTTTTTTGAGAAAGTCATTGATAAACCCTCTTACAGTTGGGCCTTCTGGGCCTACACTCTGAGAGCCCAATTTTGTTTTTGTCTGGGATTCGAAAACCGGTTCCTGTACTTTTATGGCGATGGCACCAATAATCGAGGATCGAATATCTGATGCATCAAATTCTTTTTTGTAGAACTCGCGAATGGTTTTTACAAGTGCTTCGCGGAATGCTGCTTGATGTGTTCCCCCTTGTGTGGTATGCTGACCATTAACAAAGGAATAATATTCTTCTCCATATTGTTGACCATGGGTCATTGCAATCTCGATATCCTCCCCACGTAGGTGAATGATTGGATAGCGCATGGATTCTGCGTCAATATTCCTTTCTAATAGATCTTTTAATCCATTCTCAGAAATAAATCGCTGTCCATTGAAGTTGATCGTAAGACCTGAGTTCAGAAAAACATAATTCCAGATCATATTCTCTACAAATTCTGAACGGTATTTGTAGTTTCTGAAAATAGAATCATCTGGATAGAATGTTACCGATGTACCATTACGTTGGGTAGTGTCTTTCTGTTCGTCATTTACCAATTCCCCCTTGGAAAACTGCGCGATACGCGTTATATTTTGGCGGTAGGATTGTACCGTAAACTGGCTGGATAATGCATTGACGGCTTTTGTACCCACACCATTTAATCCAACGGATTTTTGGAAGGCCTTGCTGTCATATTTACCACCTGTATTGATTTTGGAAACTACATCTACGACAGAGCCAATCGGAATTCCACGGCCATAATCGCGTACTGAAACTTTGTTTTCGTTTACAGTAATATCAATGGTTTTACCGGCACCCATCACAAATTCGTCAATCGAGTTGTCGACAACTTCCTTCAATAAGACATAGATGCCATCATCGTAGGCCGAACCGTCCCCCAATTTTCCTATGTACATTCCCGGACGAAGGCGGATATGCTCTTTCCAATCCAGGGACCTAATACTGTCTTCGTTATATGTACTCATAAATTTATGTAGAACTTAGCTAACAAAAGTATAAAAAATAAAAACGATATATGGTATGGAAGACTAAATTTTTTAGATATCTATGGTTTCTGATATGATTGGTAAAATTGGCGATTTCCCAAGAAATGTTTACATTTAGTGTAAGTAATTGTAAAGAGAAAAATTTATGGGGTTATTTGATAAAATCAGGAATGAATTTATTGATATTATCGAGTGGGTCGATAATAGTACTGATACGATCGTATGGAAATTTCCTAGGTATCAGAATGAAATAAAAATGGGCGCACAACTTACTGTACGTGAGGGGCAGGCAGCGGTGTTTTTAAATGAGGGTGTGGTCGCCGATGTATTCCAACCCGGAAGATATGAATTGACGACACAAAACATGCCGATTATGACAACCATCAGAGGTTGGAAGTACGGCTTTAATAGCCCGTTTAAGGCTGATGTCTATTTTATTAACCTACGTCAGTTTGTCAATCAACGTTGGGGAACAAAAAATCCGATTATGTTGCGTGACCCTGAATTTGGACCGATACGTCTTCGTGCTTTTGGAAATTTTTCATTCCAAGTGAAAGATGTCCCTGTTTTTATGAAACAGCTGGTTGCGACGACTCCTGTATTTACTGTAGATGATATTACTGAGCAATTGCGCAATATTGCTGTGTCAAGAGGTATGGATGCTATTGCGGAATCAAAAATTCCAGCGTTGGATTTAGCCTCTAACTACGATGAAGTTTCCGCATTGATTCAACAAAAAATTACTGGAGATTTTGAGGAGATCGGATTGAGCTTGACCAAATTTCTGATTGAGAATATCTCATTTCCAGAAGAAGTGGAAAAAGCACTGGATAAAAGAAGTAGTATGGGCGTGGTTGGGAACCTTGGTGCTTATGCGCAATTTCAAGCAGCCAATTCGATGGAGAAAGCAGCGGAAAATCCAAGCAGTGGTGGTATTGTTGGCGCAGGCTTTGGTGCAGGTTTGGGTGCTGGGATGGTTGGACAAATGGGCAATGTATTCCAACCGAATAATTTTGACGGGAATAACCCTACTGGTGTTGCCAGTGCGGGAGCTGTTGCAGCAGGATCAGCTGGGCCACCGCCATTACCCAAGGCCGTTGCTTATTACCTGGCTATAAAAGGCAAGCAGGAGGGACCTTTCGATCAGGAACAATTACGTGGATTAGTGGGTGAAGGTACGCTTACCACATCAACGTTAGTATGGAAGGAAGGGCTAGATAACTGGACTGAGGCCGATAAAGTTGTAGAATTGAAGGATTTGTTTTCACAGACCCCGCCACCAATTCCTGGAGTTTAGAGATATAAGTGCTATCACGAGTATGAGTTTTGAAGAGAAAACCTCCGAAATAGATCGGAGGTTAAAATGCCAAGGTTGTGGTGCCGTTTTGACTTATCAACCCGGAACTTCCTATCTGGAATGTTCTTATTGTGGGACTAAAAATGAAATTGCGGATGAAATACCAGTAAGTGGCGAGATTGAAGCAACGGATTATAAGGTTTTTGGTAAAGCAATGGAAGGTGTAGCAGATGAACGTTATAGTTATCTAGCTGAGGTTGTTCATTGCAGCAACTGTGGCGCTAATTCAAGGTTGAATCCGCATGTTACCGCAGATGTTTGTGCCTTCTGTGCATCACCATTGGTTATTGATCATCAGCAAAGACGTATTGTCAGACCCCACGGACTTGTACCTTTTACAGTTGACTACAAACAGGCGTTTGGATTATTGACCCAATGGGCAGGGAAGGTCTGGTTTGCTCCCAATGATTTCAAAAAAATCTTTAATACGCGAAACGACCGTCTGAAGGGGGTATATATCCCATTTTGGTCCTATGACTCCGATGTAGATTCTTCTTATGAAGGATCCCGTGGGGAATATTATTATGTAACACGGACACGACGTAATTCAGACGGTGAAACGGAGGAATATGAAGAGCGCCGCACGAACTGGTATCCGGCTTCAGGAAGGATCTATAGTCGATTTAGAGATATTGTTATTTCTGGATCCACCTCACTACCCGAAAAGTTTTCGGACAAAATTGGTCCTTGGAATCTAGATTACCTGAAACCGTTTAATGAACAGTATTTAAGTGGTTTTATCGCGGAGACTTTCAGTGTTGATCATGTGGTGGCTGCCGGAACTGCCCGTGCTATTATGGATCGTGAAATTGTGCGACAGGTAGAAGATGATATTGGTGGGGATACACAGGACATTGATTCCATCGATAGCGATTTTAAGTCGATCAGATTGAAATATATTTTGTTGCCGGTCTGGCTCTCAGCTTATCAGTATAAGGGTAAGAGTTATCAAATTATGGTGAATGCTTTCAATGGCAAGGTTTATGGACAAAGACCGTATAGTGTCTGGAAAATAGTATCCCTGATCCTTTTGATTCTCTTAGTATTATATCTTTTGAGCTTTATGGGCTAAGGTTTGTAATGGTGATACAAAAAGAGCTGTACTTTTTTCAAAGTACAGCTCTTTTTGTTGCTGTAAAATGTAATTATTTATTCAATGAAAGCAAGAAGCCGATCGTGAAGTTTGCGTCCCAGTCAAATACAAAGGTATCGCAATTGGTAGCATCTTTAAGTGCTTTGTAGATGTTTACTCCGCTTTTGGTTTTTATTTTTTCTGCTTTATAAGAGGAAGGGTCGTTCAATACAGTAAACCGTTCTTCTCCTTGACGTGTCTGAGATGCTAATTCAAAAGGAACGCCACCGATGATAAAACATACTTCTCTTTTTCCAGTAGGTATTTTCTCGCCTAATTTTTTCACTTCCGCATAAACGGCATCGTCTTTTAGATCTTTTTCATAATATTTTGCCCCAGGTGCTTCCTCAGATTTGGTATCACCATCAATCCAGGAGATCTTGGTGTTACCCGAACCGATATCCACAACAAAAGAATTTTCTTCATAAGCCTTAGGAAGAACAGATTTAAGCGCTAGTTTTCCTTCTTGTTCGGCAGTCACTAAGTTAACAACAAACCCCATTTTTCTGAGTTCGGAACTAATCACCGTCGTCTTAGGTTCTTTCTGTGCGCCGGAGCTGATAACAAAGTGGATGTTTTTGGATTTTACACCCTTATCGAGCATCATGCCGATATAGTCTTTTAATCCTTTACGGATATCTTCGGTATTGGCTAAGCCTTCATAAGCAAAGGATTTACCAAAATCTTTGGAAATAATCTCCCAACGATTTTCTTTATCCATATTGACGACAAAGGAATTGAATCCTGAGGCGCCCACTTCTACAACACCCTTATACTCTCCATCAACCGGTTTTTCAGGTTGATAATTGAATGAACGTGCGCTTCCAGAGCTTGGGGTAGCTGCATCTGGTGCGTTGAAACTGGTTGTATCAGCTTTATTAACAGTTGGGGTAGTGTCGAATTTACCTGATTGCATCGCCCAATAGCCAATGGCAAGAATAGGTACCGCGATAATAATTGCTTTGATAGGCCATCTTAATCTGGCCCATGTCGATTTCTCTTCCATAATTTTGAATAATATGATATTGTTTTGTTAATTAATCTAGTAATGTAAAGCCTTTGTCGATTTTCTCCTCTGGCTTGAGCTCGTAGCTCGCATCAGACATCTGAGTGACATTGAGTACTTTCAAATTACGTTCGTCAACCTTACGGATAAATTCTTCCAGTTCTCCTTGTGAAGGGGCGCCACCGACCGTGATGTTGTTGTTTTGATCCAAGAAATCCAAGTTGGATCTAATCGAAGCAATGTTTTGACTGATAGCACCTGTAGCTGCATTCATTGCTTCCTGAAAAGCCCATCCATCTTTGATATTAAATACATCGGCAAGTCCATCCGTTGCATTTTTCATTTTTTGTGTTGCTTCTAACTTCTTGGAAATAATTGAAATACTGCTATCCAATGTGCTTACATAGATACGTGCTGCGCTTTCATTGTCTTTGAGGACTTCCAGTACTTTCGCAAACTGATTAGCGTATTGCACATAGCTACGTGCATTTTGTTCTTCTGATTCCCCTTCTTTACCTAGCAAAAAAGCTTTGGTACGTGTCTCTTTGGCATCTCTTGCATAAGCATTGGCTTTCTCTGCATTATTTTTGCTGGCTTCTTCTTTTGATTTTTCATCAAGATTAGCAGCTTCAGCTGTAAACCTTTTCGCATAAGTATACTTTTCTTCCGCAGTTTTTTGCGCTGTTTCACCGCTTTGAATCATATCAATGCGAACACCGTCGACATTACTGATCTTCTCCTTTACACGTTTTAATGTGTCTTTGGCATCACGGGACAGCAATTGTAAAGTCTCGATGGGATTATTTCTAATAATGGATTTTTCACCTTTGAACAGTAGTACGGTACCCAAGCGATGTAGTAGAGCGATGATCTTAGGAGCTAAAAGCAATAAGGTGATCAGGATAATACTGAAAATAACAAATAAAATGCTCTTTCCTGCGTATTCGAGCATAATGGGAAGGAATTTGAAAAAAGCAAATGCTCCGCCCAAAAGTAATGCCCAAAAGAAAACAGTAGAAGCAGTCTTTTTTGCTTCCGGAGATTTTAATTGTGCGGGTAAATGATCTCCCAAAACTTGAAATATGGGGAGTTGTGTCTTTATTTCAGCAGGAATATTGATGTATTGATCTTTTTTTTCCATTGATTTATAGTTATTTAATTGATTGATTAATCATATGCAATGCGTTGTTTATTTCGGTAATAACCTCACCAACAGCAGCATTGCCTATTGCTATTTTTTGTTCGATTTCTTTGATCTTTGGTTCGTACTTCTCATTAATCTGTCCCAGGGCGACCTGCTTTTTCTGTAGGTCATCTTGCAATTTGGTGATATTTTCCGTTAATGCTTTGATTTCACTGTTCAAATTCGCAATTTCCATTGTTCGGTCCTGTTCTGTCCTTTTCTTTTCCTCCTGTTTCTGGTCGGACTCTTTGGCTATGGTTTCTTTAAGCTTATTAGCATAATTTGTGCCAGTTGCCACAAGTTTTTCCTTCGATAGTGAACTATCGACAAACTTAAGTGAGGTATAGGCCGCTTTTAAGGTGTTTTCTTCTACTTTTCCCATTGCAGCAGCGGCATTCCAGACTTCAAAAAAATCGACACCCTGCTCATTGAGTTTTTCGAGGATGGCATAAACCTTTAGTTTCATTTCTTTGAGATCCGTGGACCCATCGTTGGCTGTAATAGGAATAGGCGGCGGAGTCTTGCCTGTTGCTACAGGCTGTGTTACCGACGTATATGTTGGTGTGGGAGTATTTAATTTTTCTTGTGTCGGAGCAGCAGGTGCTGAAGCCGGAGATTGAGGGGCAGAGCTCGTCTGATCATCTTCGAAAATTAATTTTTTAAGACTGTTTAATATTCCAGAACTTCTTTGGTTTTCGTTGTTGCTCATCATGTGACATTTTTGTTATTATGTATACTAAAATAGTAAAAATTAGGATTGTGACAGCTAATTTATTGGAACGAAATCATCATGAGGTTAATTAATGGTCAGAATGAGGCGAATAGACCTAGCTTATATTTTAATCTTAATAAAATACGGATGCAATAGATGAGACTTCAATATCTGAAAAAATGACGAATCTAGGGGGATAGCTATGAAAATGAAAAAGGGCTGTCATTTGTGGACAGCCCTTTTATGAAGAATAGATAGAAAGTACTTCTATCTTCCAAAGTCGTCTTGAACACGAACAATATCGTCTTCATCTGAGGGGTTGTTCGCATCGGTATGTTGCCAAATTTCTGCCAAAATACCAAAGCCATCCAAGCCAATTAGACGGTGACGTTGTCCCTGACGTAATCTGATCGTTTCACCTTCTTTCAAAGTAGATACCACTGACTCCTCATCTGTATCAGAAACCATAACACCTACGTTGCCTTGAATAACACGCCAGATTTCAGCGCGGCGGTGGTGGTATTGCCAAGAAAGTCTCTTGTCTGGAGCAACGATCAGAATTTTTGGGCTTAATTTTCCTGAAATTCTTAACTCCTGAACATCCAATCCACCAAAATACTCATTTGCGAACTCTTGTGCCTGGGATTCGTCGATGACAAAAAAGCCACCCCAAGGGCGCGCTGCATCCGACTTCTCAATGTTGAATCCTTTGGATGTCAACATCTCTTGCACTTTTTCAAATAATGCGGTTTTATCTATAGCCATCTTATAAAATTTCTAAAAATTTATTGATCATTAATTCAGCAGCTAAATATAGAAAAAAATCATTAATATTTTTAGTTAACCGTTTTAGCTTTACTAAAATCATCAATAAAATGTACTTTTTTATCAAATATACAATCTAACGATAGGATATGTTTTCAAAATGAAATACTTAGTTTTGTGGTCAATCTAATTTCAGGATATGTCAAATTTTCAAGTCGATCGAGAAAACACAGCATTTATGCAGGCTGTTGCATTTGTTAACCAAACCAATCAGAATGTATTTATTACAGGAAAAGCAGGTACGGGAAAGACGACTTTCTTGAAGTATATTCGTGAGCATAGCTATAAGAAAATGGCGATTACTGCGCCAACGGGAGTAGCTGCCATGAATGCTGGTGGGACGACACTTCACTCTTTATTTTGGCTTCCTTTCGGAACGTTTGTTGAAGATTATGAGTTGCGCTGGGATGAGCAGGATAGTCATATTTATAATAAATCGCGTTTGTTCAGTACAATAAAGCTAACGAAACAACGTCGGGCGATTTTACAGGAACTTGAGTTATTGATTATCGATGAGGTTTCGATGGTACGGGCAGATACATTGGATGCGATCAATGTGATATTACAATCTGTTCGTCGCGATATGCGTCCGTTCGGGGGATTACAGGTATTATTTATTGGCGATTTATATCAATTGCCTCCAGTGGTCAAAGATGCGGAATGGAATATTCTCCGCGATCATTATTCGTCTGTATTCTTCTTCAATGCGAAGATTCTAAGGGACAGCCCTTTGGTCATGCTAGAGCTTAATAAAATTTATCGTCAGCAGGATGAAGGGTTTATTTCAATATTGAATGCGATACGGAATAATCAATGTACCAGTGAAATGCTAACCACCTTAAATGGCTATTACCAACAGGATTTTGTGCCAAAAGAGGAGGAGCAATATATTACATTGACATCCCATAATCGGAATGCGGATGAGATCAACAGTGCAAAATTGGCTTCGTTGTCGGGAAAGATGCTTAATTTAAAAGCCGTTGTGAAGGATGACTTTGCGCAAGGATCTTATCCTGCCGAGGAAACGCTGTCCTTAAAAATAGGAGCACAGGTGATGTTCATTCGGAATGATTCTGGTGATGAGCGGAAGTATTACAATGGTAAGATCGGTACGGTAAAACATATTGATACAACACAAGGAACAGTATCAGTTACTTTTCCTGACGGTTCTGACGAGGTGACAGTCAAAAGAGAGACCTGGGAAAATATCCGTTATAATTATGATAAAGGGCAGGATCAAATCAAAGAAGAGATCTTGGGGACATTTTCTCAATTTCCTTTGCGACTGGCTTGGGCTATTACAATCCATAAGAGCCAGGGTCTGACTTTTCAGAAAGCAATTATTGATGCGGGTACCTCGTTTGCGGCCGGACAGGTCTATGTTGCGTTAAGCCGTTTGACGAGTTTGGACGGGCTTGTACTTAAATCCATTATTCCATCTTATGCCATTCGTACAGATTATCAGGTGGTCGAGTTTGCGCAACGAGCGCATTCCCAGTCCAGTATTAACGAAATATTGGAACAGTGCCAACGAAATTATCTGGGACAGATTTTGATGAATGGTTTTCGGTGGGATGGCCTTTTGGTGGAAACTTCGGAATTGCTGAAATCAATGGATGAACGCAATATCGATGGGAAAGAGCAGGCTGTTCAATTTTTTCAGGAGATCGTTAAACAGCTCCAGACACAGGAGAAGGTGGCCCACAAATTTATCGTTGTCCTTTATGATCTCCTTAGGGATAAGGATGCGATTGATTATGACCTGATTTGCGAGCGTTCTACTGCCGCTGTAAATTGGTTTTTACCACGGATGGATAAGGATCTTATTGCGGCCCTGACAAAGCATATTGAAGAATATCAGATCCGCAAGCGGACAAAGAAATATGTTGATGAATTGAAAGCAATATTGTTGGATTATAAGCGGAAACGTGAGCAGTTGCAACATTGTCTAATTATTGCCGAAACGCTATCCAAAAGAGAAGATTTTCAAACAGCTATGCTTGATGTAGCTGCTCAGGTCAAGACAAAAGAAAAAGATGAATTGGCCGCACAAAGCGCTGACGAAGAAGGAGCTAAAAAGCTGGATACAAAGGATATTTCGTTAGAAATGTTTAAAGAGGGGATGAGTATCGCTGATATTGCGAGCAAGCGTGGGATGGTCGCTGGTACAATCTATGGGCATCTGATTAATTTTGTAGGGACAGAGGTAGAGGCAACAGAATTAATTGATCAAGAAAAGCTTGACCGCATCCTTGATGTCATTCGTGCAAATCCAGACAAATCATCTTCTGAACTGAAGATGTTGTTGGGGGCAGATATCGATTATCCTGATATTAAAATTGGACAAAAAGTTTTAGGATTGTAGTGGGTAAGGATTTATGATGTATATTTGTCAACCTTTTATTATAAGCTAATTGAAAGAGGAGAAAACCAATAAGAAAATTAACAAATGGATTGTATTTACTTCCATGCCGATTCAGATGGGCGTGACAATATATTTATTTTATTGGGTCGGGAGTTGGTTAGATAATAAATATGCCATTGCGGGTGAATGGGGAATGAAGGGATTGACGTTGTTGGGAGTGGTTGTATCCTTGTATCAGTTCATCAGGCAGGCAAATCAAATTAATAAGAATGAATAGTTATTTGAAAAGCATACTTATACTGCTGATCGTCTTTGTGGCAAGTTTTACTGCACATTATTTAGTGATATCCGGAATGAACATGGAACAATACTGGGCCAAAACCTCCTACAGTCTTGTGGGGCTGTATACTTTTGGATTCTGTTCTTCGTTGCTGGTTGCGGTCTTGATATTTTTTGCAAATTGGTCTATGCCAGAGAAACTGGGGGTTATATTTCTGGGGCTGGTGCTCCTGAAAGGTGTTGCAGGATATATTTATATTAAAGACGGGTTAAAGATCTTTGAAAATAACTTTATCGAATATAACTTTTTGGTCGTATTTTTTATCTCTCTGTTTGTGGATGTCTATGTCGCTTTTAGTGCTTTAAATCAAGCAGATAAAAAGGTTTAAACTATTTTTGGAAAAAGTTTAAACAAATGGTGATTTATGCCAAATAAAATTGTATTTTTGCGCAAAATTTTTTATTATTCAATAGTAATCTGAAATGGTGAATCTTAAGAGAGCACTTTTATTATTTGCAGTAATTTTTCTTGCTGTCAATCCTTTTACCTTAAAAGCAGCTGAGGAAGCGCATGGGGATGCGCCTAAAACCCAAGCTGAGGAAATCAAAGAGTATAGTCAACATCACTTACAGGATGATCATTATTTTTCTTTGTTCTCCGATCAAAAAGCAGGAAAACATTATGGTTTTCCATTGCCAGTAATTCTTATTGATAATGGATTGTTTGTTTTTTCTTCTGGCGAGTTTCATCATGGCGAGTCTGTTGTGGAGAAAAACGGTCAATACTATACACTTTACCATGGCAAAATCTATAAAACGGACGCTGCAGGTACCTTAAACTTTGATGAAGCACATCACCCTACGAATGCAAAACCTTTAGATTTCTCGATTACAAAGAATGTGGTGGGCCTGTTATTGGCAGCATTCTTATTGTTCTGGGGTTTCATATGTCTGGCTAAAACATATAAGAAAGGTGTCAATAACCTTCCTAAAGGTGTTGGTCGTGTTTTAGAACCATTGGTTTTATATGTACGTGATGAGATGGCTGTTCCAAATATTGGTCATCGTTATAAAGAATTTATGCCTTATCTTTTATCTGTGTTTTTCTTGATCTTTGTTTTAAACTTGTTGGGTATGACTCCACTAGGTTTTAACGTGACGGGAAATATTACAGTCACTTTATGTTTGGCTTTATTCACTTTCTTTATTACCAACTTTAAGGCTAATAAAGATTATTGGAAACACATTTTTTGGATGCCAGGTGTTCCAGTTCCTTTCAAATTTATTTTGGCGCCAATTGAGGTGTTGGGTATGTTTACAAAACCTTTCTCCTTGATGTTGCGTTTGTTTGCGAATATTACTGCTGGTCACTCCGTTGTAATGGGTTTGATCGCAATCGTATATTTATTTCAACAACAGTTGACTGTCGGTGGTAGTATCGGGGTGTCGATGTTGTTGACATTAGTGTTGTTTTTCTTGGAGTTACTGGTTGCGTTTTTGCAGGCCTTTATCTTTACAATGTTGTCATCTTTATTTATCGGAATGGCTGTTGAAGAACACGCACATCATTAATTGAATTTTTTTGTTAAATTTTATAAAATAATTATTATGTACAACTTAATTGGAGCAGGTTTAATCGTAATCGGTGCAGGTTTAGGTTTAGGTAAAATCGGTGGTTCAGCTATGGAAGCTATCGCTCGTCAACCAGAAGCAGCATCTAAAATTCAAACTGCGATGATCATCATTGGTGCCTTAGTTGAAGGTTTAGCATTCGGTGCTTTAATCTTAGGTAAATAATCCAAGCTGATTAAAAGTTTACTAAATACAGTTTGCAACGGTTGGTTGCAGACTGTATTTAAACAAAAAAATACAAACAAAAGAAAATTATAATTTACAATTGTATATAAATGGAAGCATTAATTAATCAGTTCTCGTACGGTTTGTTCTTTTGGCAACTAATCATCTTATTGGTTGTGATCTTTTTATTGGGCAAGTTTGCTTGGAAACCTATCGTCAACGCTTTGGATGAACGTGAGCAAGGGATTGCGAATGCATTGGAAGCTGCTGAGAAGGCTAAATTAGAAATGGCTCGTTTGACAAATGAGAACGAACAATTGCTTAAAGAGGCTCGTGCGGAACGTGATGTTATCCTTAAAGAAGCAAAAGAGCTAAAAGAGAAAATCGTTGCTGAAGCAAGAACACAGGCACAATATGAAGGTGCTAAAATGATTGCTCAAGCGAAAGAGGAGATCGAAGAACAAAAGAATAAAGCTTTGGCTGAGGTAAAATCACAAGTTTCTTCTTTGTCTTTGGATATCGCTCGTAAAGTGTTAACAAAAGAATTTGAGGACCAAGGTAAGCAAGAAGCTTTAGTGGCAGATTTGCTGAATGATGTTAAATTGAACTAATCCGGTCACTCAAATTACGAAATAGAATTATGTCAGTATTTAAAGTAGCATCGAGATATGCAAAGTCATTAATTGACTTGGCTAGCGAGCAAGGCTCACTGGAGACCATCAAGACAGATATGGATTCGTTCATTGCTGTTTTAAAATCCAGTTCGGAATTGCAGGCTGTTTTGGCCAATCCTATTGTTCCTTTGGACAAGAAGAAAAACATATTGGATGCTTTATTTAAAGATAAGATCAATCCGAATATCTTGGCATTCTTTAAGATCATGATCAACAAAGGTCGTGGTACAATAGTATATGCTACTGCTCAGGAATTTGTCCGTGAGTATAACGAGGTAAAAGGTATTGTGAAAGCTACAGTTACATCTGCAGCGCCACTTTCTGAAGCTAATTTGGCAGCGATGAAAGATGTACTTGCAAAAGAAACCAACGCTCAGGTGATATTGAACAATAAAGTCGATAGCAGTTTGATCGGTGGATTTGTAGTCAATGTTGGCGACCGCCAGATTGATGCAAGTATTGCTGGTAAGTTGAATAAATTAGAAAGATATTTGAATCAGGGTAACTAAGTTATTCTGATACTTGAAGTAAAATAAATCAAAAAACCCCTTATAATAATTAAAATGATAGAGGTAAGACCAGATGAAGTTTCGGCAATTCTAAGAGAACAATTGTCGGGCTTTAAATCAGAAGCCGAACTAGAGGAAGTGGGTACCGTACTTGCTGTAGGTGACGGTATTGCTCGTATTTACGGCTTAACTAAAGTTCAGTCCGGTGAGTTGGTTGAATTTGATAACGGATTACAAGGTATTGTATTAAACTTAGAAGAAGACAACGTCGGTGTTGTACTTTTAGGTCCTTCTGACGAAATTAAAGAAGGAGATACTATTAAACGTACCAACCGTATTGCATCCATCAAAGTTGGAGAAGGTTTGTTGGGACGTGTTGTGAATACATTGGGTCAACCAATTGATGGTAAAGGGCCTATCCAAGGTGAATTGTATGAAATGCCTATTGAGCGTAAAGCTCCGGGTGTTATCTATCGTCAACCGGTAACTGAGCCATTACAAACAGGTATCAAAGCGATTGATGCGATGATTCCAGTAGGTCGTGGTCAACGTGAGTTGGTAATCGGTGACCGTCAAACAGGTAAAACTGCGGTTTGTATCGATACGATCTTAAACCAAAAAGAATTCTATGATGCAGGTCAACCTGTATTCTGTATCTACGTTGCTGTAGGTCAAAAGAATTCTACTGTAGCGAATATCGTTCGTACATTGGAGGAAAGAGGAGCAATGGCTTATACAGTTGTAGTCGCTGCTTCTGCGGCGGATCCTGCTCCACTTCAATTCTACGCGCCAATGGCGGGTGCTGCTATCGGTGAGTTCTTCCGTGATACAGGTCGTCCAGCGTTGATCGTTTATGATGATTTGTCTAAACAAGCTGTGGCTTACCGTGAGGTTTCTTTATTGTTACGTCGTCCTCCAGGCCGCGAAGCATACCCAGGTGACGTATTCTACTTACACAGCCGTTTATTAGAGCGTGCAGCGAAAATCAACTCTTCTGATGATATCGCTCGTAACATGAATGACCTTCCTGAGTCTATCAAGCATTTGGTTAAAGGTGGTGGTTCATTGACAGCTCTTCCGATCATTGAAACACAAGCAGGTGACGTTTCGGCATATATCCCTACCAACGTAATCTCTATTACAGATGGTCAGATCTTCTTGGAGTCTAACTTATTTAATGCTGGTATTCGTCCGGCGATCAACGTAGGTATTTCGGTATCTCGTGTGGGTGGTAACGCTCAGATCAAACCGATGAAAAAAGTATCAGGTACATTAAAGTTGGATCAAGCGCAGTACCGTGAATTGGAAGCTTTCGCGAAATTCGGTTCTGATCTAGATGCCGCTACTAAGGCTGTATTGGATAAAGGTGTTCGTAACGTTGAGATCTTGAAACAAGGTCAATACTCTCCAGTTTCTGTAGAGAAACAAGTTGCGATCATTTACATTGGAACGAAAGGTTTATTGCGTAATGTTCCAGTAAATAAAGTAAGAGAGTTTGAAGAAGAATTCTTGACACAGTTGGAACAACGTCATCCAGAAGTTTTGTCAGCGTTCAAAGCTGGTAAATTCTCTGATGAGTTGACTGCAGTATTAGAAAAAGTAGCTAAGGATTTAGCATCAAAATATTAATTAGTAATGAGTATTTGGTATTGAGTCTATTGACTAGGCTCAATACTCAATACTAGGTACTTGATACTTAAAACAAATATGGCAAATTTAAAAGAAGTAAGAAACCGGATTACCTCGGTATCATCAACACAGCAGATCACTAAAGCCATGAAAATGGTTTCGGCTGCTAAATTGAAGCGCGCTACTAACGCTATCTTACAATTGCGCCCATATGCGAATAAACTAAGAGATATTTTGGCTGATGTTTCTGCAAGTGTGGAGGGAAGTAATTCTCCTTTCACAGTAGATCGTGAGCCAAATAAGGTGTTGATCGTTGTTGTTTCTTCTAATAGAGGTTTGGCTGGGGCATTCAACGCGAATGCTATCAAGATGACTAATAACTTGATCGCTAACAAATATGCCGAGCAGCATGCGAAAGGCAATTTGAGTATCATCGCTATTGGTAAAAAAGGTTACGATTTCTATTCGAAGCGTAATTTCGATGTGATAGCTAACCACTCAGACTTGTTTTCTGATTTAAATTTTGGATCTGTTTCTGTAGTGACAGAATTTATCATGGAACAATTTAAGGAAGGTAATTTTGATCGTGTTGAAGTGGTGTATAACCAATTCAAAAACGCTGCAGTTCAAGAGTTGACAGCAGAGCAGATTTTGCCTTTATTACCACCTGCGGAGGAAAACACACAACACACGCATAAAGCAAAAATTGAAGCTGAAGTGGATTATATCATTGAACCTTCCAAAGAGAAGATTATCGAAGAATTAATTCCTAAAGCCATCAAGATTCAATTATACAAAGCTGTTTTAGATTCCAATGCTTCTGAGCATGGTGCGCGTATGACAGCAATGGATAAAGCAACTGAAAATGCTGGTGACTTAATAAAATCACTTAAGTTATCGTACAACCAGGCACGTCAGGCGGCAATTACAACAGAATTGACGGAGATTGTCTCTGGAGCGGCAGCTTTATCAAACGGATAATCCTGTAATCGGGAAAGCATAAAAAAGCGTTAATCGAAAGGTTAACGCTTTTTTTATGCGGTTTTAATTTGGAGCCTTTCTATTAATTGGCAGAATGGAAAAGTCGTTATACATAAAAATCCGGTTTATATTTAAGATGAGTTGAGACTGGAGAAAAATAAGCTGATTTCTTTAATTTTTTGTAGCTTTAATCAATTATTTAAACATTGAAAAATGTCAAATCCCTAATTTTATGAAATTATTGTTTTTGTTATTCGGTCTTTTTACTACTTCTTTGACTTTTGCCCAAGTACATTGGCAAAAACCCCAATATGATGAGATCAAGAAGGTAATCGCTGCGGAAAACTCCGAAAATAATTATAATAAATTATTAAAGAGATTCAATGATCTCGATACAACATTGAGTGATGAGCACTATTTTGTATTGTATTATGGTCAATATTTTCAGGATAACTATAGCCCAGCTGGTCGTGGAAATAATTTGATTAGCAAAATGGCTAGATCTGTCAATGACAAAACCTATCAAATATTTAAAGATTCATTATTTGCGATCAAACACCTATATCCGTTCGATTTGAGGGCACTCTCGGCAGGGAGCGCATTAGCGCATAAATTTGCTGACAACGAATTTGCCGCTAAGTTGGATAAGCAGTTTATTGGTATATTAAAAGCGATTTTCTCAACCGGTGACGGTAAATCGCTTGAAACGGCTTTGCACATATTGAATGTTTCTGACGAGTATGTTATCTGTGATGTATTGAATGTTTCGGTGACCGGTCAGCGGACAGTTAAAAACTGTGATTTGCTGACCACTGAAAATAACACTGTTTTTGATAAAGGTATTTATTTTAATATAGAAAAGATTTTTGAGGGATATGCAAAGATATTCGGGACGAAAAGCAATCCATAATGGAAAGCTATTCTTGAGGTTTATAATCATCTTTCCTGTTCTGATGTTATTCTCCTGTAATTATAAAATTGATAATAAAACAACAAAATTAGAGGTTGTTGAATCTTGTAAAGAGAAACTTTATGAGAGTATTCCAATATCTACTCCTGACTCGATCGTTACAGGATATTGTACTTGTTCTACTGAAAAGTTGCTGGAAAATTATACTATTTTGGAGATAGCGAAGTCTAACTGGGATGAAAGTAGTGGGGAGCGAAGAGAGATGATGAAATTGGTTGAACCCTGTCGCCAAGATTACATGAAAAAGCTCAAAAAACATTTTAAAGATCGGGGAGAAGATTTATTTATCGTCTCCCCTAAATAGGTAAGCTACCACCTGATTAAGGCGGATCCCCAAGTGAAGCCTGCGCCAAAGGCGGCTAAACAAATAAGATCACCCTCTTTAATTTTTCCGGCTTCCCAAGCCTCACATAGTGCGATCGGTATGGAGGCTGCTGTGGTATTACCATATTTTTGGATATTGTTGAAGACCTGATCCTCATTTAATCCTAAGGTTTTCTGCACAAACTGTGAAATACGAAGATTGGCCTGATGAGGGATCAACAGGTCAATGTCAGAAGTTTTAAGGTTGTTCTTTGTCAAAGCCTCATGAATAACTTCGGGGAACTTTACAACGGCCTTTTTGAAAACGGCCTGTCCGTCCATATTTGGGAACGCAGTTCCATCTTCAAGCATTTCTTTGGTCATCAATAATCCGCCCAATTCCTGTTCAGGCCAGTCTGGCATTTTATCTAACCAGATTCCACTGGATGCCCCCGGATAGTACATAGCGAGCTTTTCTGCCTCAGCCCCATCTGAATGTAAATGTGTACTCAAAATGCCTCTACCGGTTTCTGTTGTTGGCTGAACAACCACAGCTCCGGCACCATCACCGAAAATAACAGAAACAGCACGTCCTCTGGTGGAAAAGTCGAGTGCAAATGAATGTTTCTCGGAACCCACTACAAGTACATTTTTGTACATCCCCGTTTTGACAAATTGATCTGCTATGGACAGGGCATAGATGAAGCCCGAACATTGGTTTCTAATATCTAATGCGCCCACTTCGTTCATTTCCATTTCCCGTTGTAGTAATACCGCACAACCGGGAAAATAATAGTCGGGTGACAAGGTTGCGAAGATAATGAAATCGACATCTTCCTTACTGATATTGGCGCGTTCTATGGCTATCTTCGCAGCTTCAACCCCCATTGTGGTTGTTGTTTCTCCGATACGGTCGGCATAGCGACGCTCTTTGATCCCCGTTCTTTCCTGAATCCATTCATCGCTGGTATCCATGAAACGTGTTAAGTCATTGTTGGTATATACGTTTTTCGGAACGTAATAGCCAATTCCTGCGATTTTCGACTGAAACATAATAAATTCCTCTAATTGATTGTTTCTTCCCTTTTATATTGTCGTTAATTTAGAAAAAAATATTCTATTTTTGCAGCATGGGTACCCAAACTGCTGAAGAAACCTTTACGTTAGAAGAGATATTAGCGTCTGTTAAGGACTCTAATCGCCTGATTTTGTGGAATGACGAAACGAACACGTTCGACCATGTGATTCATTGTTTGATGTATCACCTTCAATATACCGAAAAGCAAGCTGAAAAAATTGCCTGGAAAGTACATACTGAAGGGAAGTGTGCCGTTTTGGAGGGTACTTTTACAGAGATGGAAATCTACCGTAAGATTTTGAAAGCAGAAGGCTTGACGGTCTCTGTGGAATAAATTTACTATCCTTTTTGTTACCGTAATAATGTGGTTACGCTTCAAGTTTGTCTCTAAGTTTTAGTTTTATTTGCACTGAACTATAAACTAAGCTGAAGCTCTCATGTTATTTAACGCTAAATCGTTTAAATTTTTATTACTTGTATTTCTTCTGCCGGTTGTGGCTTTTGCACAAACCGGTCAAATCAAAGCTATCTTGATCGATAGCAAAACATCCAAACCAATTTCATCTGCCAGTGCCGCACTTTTAGATGCCAGTAACAATAGTTATGTCAAAGGAGGGCAGTCCGTAGACCAAGGATTTCTTTTATTTTCCGATATTAAGCCGGGTAAATATAATGTTCGTATCAGCTACGTAGGTTATGAAACGCATACCATTGAAGGGGTAGATGTGGTTGCGTCCAAGAGCAAAGACCTTGGACGGGTTGGTTTAAATTCAACAGGTGAACTGCTGGAGGAGGTTGTAGTCGAAGGGAAAGTGCCTGCGATGCAGATTGGTATTGACCGCAAAACCTTTAACGTGGGCGAGAGCTTGGTCAGTGCGGGTGGAACAGCAACAGATGTGTTAGCCAATGTACCGACGCTTCAGGTGGATCAAGATGGATCGGTGAGCCTGCGTGGATCCAGCAGTGTCAAGATTCTAATAGATGGTCGCGAGTCAGCACTCGCAGGAAACGATGTCACATCTTTGCTTCAGAGTCTTCCGGCTAATTCCATAGAAAAGGTTGAGGTCATCACCAATCCCTCATCTAAATATGACGCGGAAGGGCAGACGGGGATTATCAATATCGTCTTAAAGAAAAATATTCGAACAGGGCTGAATGGATCAGTAAATACATCTG
This sequence comes from Sphingobacterium sp. ML3W, assembly GCF_029542085.1. NCBI lineage: Bacteria > Pseudomonadati > Bacteroidota > Sphingobacteriia > Sphingobacteriales > Sphingobacteriaceae > Sphingobacterium > Sphingobacterium sp. ML3W. The sequence continues at coordinate 5,678,507 of NZ_CP107036.1, forward strand.
CTGGTTCCTATGATAATTATATGGCTGGTATAACATTGAATTATCGTGACCGGAAATTCAATTATTTCGGATCCTATAACTTCAATAAACGCAATATGGTTGGCAGTGGGAAAACGGACAATATCTTTTTAAGCGATACGACACGCAACTATAGTGAATCTGAATCGTCAAGGAAGGGAAATAGCCATACGGTCAAAGCCGGATTTGATTATAATATGTCTGATCGTACTTCATTGAGCTTTTCGGGTAATTTGAGCGTTCGAGATAATAAACGGATAGAGGATTTAGATTATCGGTTTTATAAATTATCTCAGGAGACTGGAACGAGCGTACGTAATTCCACTCAATTTGAAGACGACTTAGGGTATGAATTCAACGCCGATTTCAGACATCAATTTAAGCGACAAGGAGAGGAATTGACGGCGAATGCGAGCTACGGAAGAGACAAAGAGGATGGGACGAATGGCTTCTTGCAAAATTATACCGATGGACGGAGAAATACCCAACGAAATAATGTGACCTCTGAAGATGGGAAGAATATCAATCTTCAACTGGATTATGTGTTGCCTTTCTCTGAATCAAGCAAATTTGAGGCCGGCTACCGTTCCCAGATTAGAAAATCTTTTGATACACAAGTATCCGATACTTTGATCGTCGATGAAATTTATGGACGAGACTATAGGGTTAGCAATGATTTTGATTTTACCAGTGCTGTCCATGCGATCTATGCCAATTATCAAAATAAGCTGACGGATAAAATTGGTTATCAAATTGGATTACGGGGTGAACAATTTGAACTCAAATCCACTTATTTCTCCAAGGATCCGGATGCCGTAGAAAAAGAATCCAAAGCAAAGCAGAATTTTTTCAGATTATACCCGACATTGTTTTTGACCTATGATGTAGCTGATAACGGTGATAAAGTTCAGTTTAGCTATTCGCGTCGTGTGCAACGTGCACGTGGATGGCAGGTCAATCCATTTTTAAATGTATCCGATGATTTGAATTACCGTCAGGGAAATCCGAATTTGAAACCTGAAGATGTACATAGTTTAGAGTTGAGCTTTGCCAAAACTTTTGGAAAGGTCAATTTAATATCTTCGGCTTACTTTAATCATGCCAGTGAGGTTATACAGCCTTTTGTCTACAAAATAGAAGATGGAAGGACCTATAGTCGATGGGAAAACATGACGAGCCGTAATCTTTCAGGCTTTGAATTTATCTCAAAAGTCAATGCGACGAAGGATTTTGACTTTACATTTAATCTTAATTTGATTCACATTAAATATAATGCAAATCCGGACTACGATATAAAAGAGAGAAAGGACTTCGCTTATAATGCCAATTTAACGGCCAATTATCGTTTTACACCTACTTTCTCTGCTCAAATGAGAGGAGAATACAATTCGTCACGCGTCATGGCCCAAGGACAGATGAATGCGATGAAAGGGGTGGATGTGGCGTTGAAAAAAGATGTATTTAAGAAGAAAGCTTCGATTATGCTGAATGTTAGAGACCTGTTTAACTCACGGAAGATGAATGGTGTGACAGAGACTTCCCAACTTATATCTAATTTTGAGCACCGTTGGATGAAGAGAATGGTCACTTTATCGCTCTCTTATCGTTTTGGTAGTCAGGACCTAATTAAGTCGAAGAAGAAAGAAACACAGACAAATGAAATAAACGGTGGTGGAGAGGAATATTAAAAAATATTCCTCTTTTTAAGCCCAAATATGTAATTTTAATTTTGAAACAAACCTAAAACTAAAAAGAATGAAGTTATTAAAAACAGTTCTTGCGGTATCAGTGATGGCATTTTCTGCACATCTTAATACTGCCGTGGCGCAAGCAAAAAAAGAAGTTCCAGCTTACAAAATTTTGGATCTGCCACGTGTGGATATCAAGAAATTCAAAAAGAATAAGGCCGGAGCATATATTATTTTTGATGGTACTTCCATGGAAGGCTGGAGAGGATATGATAAAACTGTAGTTCCAAAAAAATGGGTAATCAATGAAGGCGCAATTAAATTTGATAGTGGAGCGAATGTAGGCAAGGACGAAGGTGGAGATTTGATTTTCGCGCATGACTTCAAAAACTTCGAATTGGAATTGGAATGGAAAGTAGCAAAAGGAGCAAATTCCGGAATTTTCTTTTTGGCTAAAGAAGTCGAAGGTCAGCCAATTTATATCTCATCACCCGAGTGTCAAGTTCTTGACAACGAAAACCATCCAGATGCTAAAATGGGCGTCGATGGGAATCGTAAGTCTACATCATTGTATGATATGATTCCTGCGAAACCACAAAATGGCAAACCTTATGGCGAATGGAACAAGGTGAAGATCCGCGTGAACAATGGTAAAGTTGAGCACTTCCAAAATGGTGTGAAAGTCGTTGAATATACCCTATGGGATAAATCTTGGGTTGACCTATTACAAAAAAGTAAATTCAGTCAAGAAAAATGGCCTTTGGCTTTTGAGTTGCTGAGCCATGTAGGTGGAGACAGCAAATCAGGAGTGATTGGTCTTCAAGATCATGGAAATGATGTTTGGTTTAAGAACATAACCGTTAAAGTTTTAAAATAGAAACCCGCAGGCTTTCGTAAATCTAAAAGCTCCGGAAGCGTATTGGAGTTATTTCTGCCGAATAAAAACAGAACTTTATAACAGAAAAGCAGCTTTTAAAGCTGCTTTTCTGTTATAATATTGCTTGCAATTCTTTCAGATCGACGATCATGTGTGGTACATCTTCAGGTTTTTCCGTACTGTTCGGATTAAAGAAGATCGCATCCATTCCGACATTCATTGCCCCACGTACATCCGCATCCAGATTATCTCCAATCATCAATGATTGTTGTACGTGTGCCCCCGTGGTTTCCAGTGCAAATTGAAAGATCTTTGGATCAGGTTTGTTCACTCCGACGACTTCAGAAATAAAGATATTTTTGAAATATTTGTTCAAATTGCTTTTTTCCAATTTGGTCTCACAAGCCTCTTTAAAACCATTGGAGATCAAATGCAGGTTGTATTTTTCGTCCAGATAAGCCAAGGTTTCATGCGCATGTGGAAATAAATTCGTCTTTTGAGGACAGATCGCGAGGTATTCCAGTTCAAATTCTTCCGGAAACAATTCGGGATCTACACCCAATTCGATAAATGTATCAGCAAATCGAGCCTTTCTTAACTCGGGTTTTGAAATCTTTCCATGATGGTATAATCCCCAAAGGCGATGATTGTTGATCGTATAAGTTTCTATGAAACGGGTAGGGGATTCCTTGTTAAACAAGTTGTCAAACTTGTATTTAAAATATAGTTCGTGGAGACTTTCTTCGGCATTTTTGTCAAAATCCCAGATGGTATGATCCAAATCAAAGAAAATATCCTTTTTCTCACGATTAAACATATACAAATATACCACCTCTGGGGAGATTTTATCTTATTGTGAATCGGCTAATTTTCTTCTTTGTGTCATAATCTTTAGGATATTTCCGAATGCCTTGGTGAATAGCTATTTTTGCTACATGAAGAAAGCGCTTTTACTCTTTTATTTCCTTTTGTTTTACGCGATCATGCAGTTGATATGGTGGGGGGTGATGTTCATCCGGTTTGATCCGAGCAAAAAGAACATGATTATAGGCGAAGGTATTTTCTTCTTGATCATTTTTTTATGGGGTGCGTGGCGGTTAAAGCGCTTGGTAGAGCGAGAACAGAAATTGTTGCAACAGCAGCAAAATTTCCTTTTGGCTATTACGCATGAGTTGAAATCTCCTTTGGCTTCAGTCAAACTCTATATTCAGACCATTTTGCGACGGGATCTGGATAAAGAGCAACAGCAGACTTTTTTAAGAAATTCCCTAAAAGATATTGAGCGATTGGATGATCTGGTAGAGAATGTCTTGATGACAACCAAATTGGATAGCCGCAATTACAGTATGCCCAAAGAGGATTTTAACTTTACTTCTTTGGTGGAGCAGATTGTCGATCGACTTCAAAAGAATTCATGCAGCTCACAGGTATTGAAACCTTACCTGGAGTCGGATATTATTATCCATGGTGACAAATTTGCGATAAGTAATGTCGTGACAAATCTCATTGAGAATGCTATTAAATATTCACCGGCCTGTGCCATGGTGGATGTCAAACTATATACGGAGAGCAGTAAAATAATTTTTTCTGTTGCTGACCATGGTATCGGTATCAGTGATGAAGAGAAAAAACTTATCTTTAATAAGTTTTATCGCGTGGGAAGTGAAGCGACACGGAAAACCAAAGGTACTGGTTTGGGGTTATATATCGTGAAAACCGTGTTGCAGAAGCACGATGCGACCATTAAAGTTAAAGATAACACTCCTAAAGGGAGTATTTTTGAAGTAACATTTGAAAGAAATGCAAAGTAAACAAAGAATATTACTTGTCGAAGATGAAGAACACTTGTTAGAAGCAATCAAGTTGAATCTCGAAATGGAAGGTTACCGTGTCACTACGGCTACTGACGGAAAAAAAGCATTGAAAGTTTTTAAAGAGGAACGTTTCAATCTCGTGATATTGGACGTTATGATCCCTGAAATTGACGGATTTCAAGTTGCAGAAACAATCCGACTACAGAATACAGAGGTTCCTATCATGTTTTTGACTGCCAAGAACAGTAGCGAAGACCGTATCACTGGACTAAAAAAAGGTGCCGATGATTATTTGGTAAAACCTTTCAATTTAGAAGAATTGATTCTCCGTGTAGGAAATTTGGTTCGTCGCGGTATGAAACCAGATGATCTTAAAGAATTGAATTCTTATCAAATCGGTGATAAAACCATCTATTTTAATTCTTACGAATTGCATCATGCAGATGGAACGATTACCTCATTGACAAAAAAAGAAACCATGCTATTGAAGCTGTTGATCGAACGTCGTAACGAAGCCGTTTCCCGTGAGCAGATTTTAGAAACTGTATGGAATTATGACGTCTATCCTTCGACGCGTACCATTGACAATTTCATTTTGACATTCCGGAAATATTTTGAGCCGGATCAAAAGCACCCAATCTATTTCCACTCTATCCGAGGTGTTGGTTATAAATTTACCGACAATAACGCATAGCAAATAAAAGATGATGACAATTAAGGCTAGAATAGCCGTTATTTTTATTGCTGCGTTATTTTTGGGCTATGGTTTATACCAAGGTCATTACCAGACAGCCGTATTGTTGGCTGGTGGAATTGGTTATCTAATTTGGAGCCATTTTCGGGAGGGGTCAGTTTTCTTGGCAACACAAGCTTTTCATCGGCAAGACTATGAAAAGACAAAAAACTTGTTATCCGAAATAAAAAATCCGGATACCCTTCGTAAAGGCCGTCGTAATTTTTATGAATTTATGATGGGAAATATAGCTCTAAAGGAGGAGCGTATCGATGAGGCTGAATATCATTTTCAGCTGGCTTCTCGTCTACCTTGGAAAAAAGATAATGAAAAAGGTATGGTAATGATCAATCTGGCTAATATCGCGCTGCGAAAAACGGATTATGAACGAGCAAGGGCGTATACAGATGTGGCTAACAAATTGCATTTAACTGCAAGACAGGTCAGTATTATTACAAAAATAGAAAACGAAATTTCAAAACATTTATAGTGAGTACTACTTTACAAAACGACTTATTGATTAGAGCTGCATTCTCGCAGCAAACGGAGAGACCTCCTGTGTGGATGATGCGTCAGGCTGGACGCTTTATGAAAGAATACTGGGATATCAAAAACAAGTATTCTTTTCTCGAAATGTGCAAAACACCAGAGATTGCAGCAGACGTAACGATGTTACCCGTGGATTTGTTGGGAATAGATGCGGCGATCTTGTTTTCGGATATCTTGGTTACAGCTGAGGCAATGGGTGGCGATCTGTCATTTGAACAGGGAGTAGGTCCTCGTTTTTCTAATCCAATTCGTTCTGTCAAAGATGCCGAGGCATTATCGGTTGACTGTCTGGATAAATTGCAATATGTTGCGGATGCCATAAAAGTAATTCAACAACGTCTTGATAATCGTATTCCATTGATCGGTTTTGCGGGAGCACCTTTTACCATTTTAAGTTATTTGGTTGAAGGCGGTTCCTCAAAGGATTTCAAGTTGACGAAGTTGATGTTAAACAATCAACCTGAATTGGCACATACAATCCTTCAAAAGATTGCTGATGTAACGGTAGAATATCTTAATATGCAGATTGCGGCAGGCGTAAATGCGATACAATTATTTGATAGCTGGGCTTTGGCTTTGTCTTGGAATGATTACCGTGATTTTTCACATTATTATAACAAACAGATCATCTCCAAATTGAACCGCAAGGATATTCCTGTAATATCTTTCTGTAAAGGATCATCTGTCTTTGCTCCAATGATGGTGGAGGCGCAGCCAGATGTGGTTTCGATCGACTGGAATGCAGATCTTAAAAATATGAAGCAATCTTTGCCTCAAGGAATAGCAGTTCAAGGGAATTTAGATCCGTTTGTACTCTATGCTGAAAAGCCTGTTATAAAAAGGAAAATTATAGAATTATTTGAGCGTATGCGCGGAGAGAATGGTTTTATATTCAATTTAGGACATGGTATTATGCCTGATATTCCTTTTGATAATGTAAAATATGCAATCGAGGTTGTGAAAGAATTTAGGTATTAAACTTTTGATTGGAAAGAGTTCTGAAAAAACGAAACAAGATTTTAGATAACATCCGATCAAGAAGAAAGAAGACTTGCTATAACTGGCAGGTCTTTTTTTTGAGTAAAAGAGGGCAGTTGGGAATAGTTAAAAAGCTTTTTTTAATGTATTTGTAATACATTAAATGCGGGTTATAATGGACATGGTGAAAATTCGTGCAAAATATGTTAAAATGAGCACACTTACTTTTTTTGTAAATCTTGTTTTATTTTATAGCTTAGTCGCAAAACCTAATAAATGAGTAAAAATACCTTGATGGATGGGCTGCTGATTAATGAAGAAGCACTGGAAGAAGTGTTTCATCATTATTTTGACGAGCTATGCCGTTTCTTAGGGTATTATACGCGTGATGTACAGTTGGTGGAGGACTGTTTGCAGGATGTATTTGTTAAACTATGGGAAGATCGGGATCAAATCCATATTTTCCATGTCAAGACTTATCTTTATCGGGCAGCCCGTAACCGTGTGCTCAATGCTTTACGTAATGAAAGTGCACGTACTGCTCATTTGGAACGTTGGTTTAGGGAGGAAATGACCCGCCAGGAAGCAGAGGAGTGTATCAATATGGAGGAGTTTTCCCTTGTTTATCAGGAAGCTATAGGCAAATTGCCTGAAAAATGTAAAATCGTCTATCAATACTGTAAGGAAGAACAGAAGACCTATCAGCAGGCAGCTCAGGAACTGCAAATATCTATCAAGACAGTCGAAAATCAGATGTCCATTGCGTCTAAAAAAATACGGGCACATATACTTGAACGCTATCAAATACTGTATCCAGATTCGATTTTATTGGTTTTAACGATGTGTGGTGCAGGCCTTTCCACACTCGTTTAAATATTTTAAAAAAAACACAAAATCTTTTAGGGGTTTTCTCCGCTCTAGGTGTCTATTTGTCGTAAACCCAAAATAATGAATAGCAGTTATAAGCCGTCACTGGAGCAATTAGTTCGATATCTAAAAAAAGAGAGTGATGTAAAGGAAAATGAAGCGATTGTAGCTTGGCTCGATTCAAGTGAACAAAATCGTCATTATCTTTTGCAGCTGGAAAACGAATGGATACATCTCAAAGAACTGCCACTGATCATCGATCGGGCAGATCGTCCACGGATATGGGACAAAATCCAAGATCGTATCCAACCTGTCGTAAAAACTATTGTTTTTGACCGTAACCGTTTTTGGTGGTTGGTTAGTGCTGCGGCGATTCTTATTTTTCTGTCAGGGACATTGGGAGCGTATTTTATTCAGCGTAATATTTCAATGAATAAATCTTCGCAGGATCAAACGATTGTTTATACGGCTTTAGGACAAAAGTCACAGGTTATATTACCTGATGGATCAAAAGCTTGGTTAAATGCGGGAACTAAGATGAGCTATTCGCATGCATTCAATCAACATGATCGTAAGATTACACTCGAAGGCGAGGCATTTTTTGATGTGGTAAAAAAAGAAAATATGCCTTTCACCGTGCAGACTTCCCATTTGGATGTTGTGGTGAAAGGAACTGCTTTCGATGTTTCAGCCTATGCGGATGATGCGAAGATAGAGGTATCCCTGCTGCGTGGAAAAGTTGCGATAAAAGATAAAAAAGGACAATTGATAGGAGAATTAAAACCTAATGATTGGATCCAACTGGATAAACGGACTGGTCGGTATACGCAAATACGACAATTGGACGCGGTACAATATAGCACCTGGAAATCAGAAGAACTTGTTTTTGAGAACGAATCTTTGGAAAGTGTTCTTAAGAAATTGGAACGTTGGTATGGTGTCAATATTACTTGGAGGGGAGCAGAGTCCGATAGACATTATACATTCAAAGTGAAAACTGAAAGTTTACGAGAAATTTTGGAATTGATCAATGTCATTACACCAATCCAATACACAATAGCAGGCAAATCTGTAGCTATAGTTTCAAAAAAACGATAACCAAAAATTGATGATGTAAACTACTTAAAACAAAATATACCATAAATTATGAAAAAGAAACCTATTCTGATGAGTCTTTTACTCCTCAGCCAGACCTTCTTTGCTGTAAACGCGCAGCAGATATCAGGCAAAAAGGAGTCTTCAAATCTTAAGTCACTTATCGAGATTGTTGAAAAAAAGTATGGTTATTCATTTATGTTCAGTAATTCGGATGTAGATGTCAAGACCCCACTTTTCTATGATAGTCAGGCAAGCAGCTTGGAAGCTCTGTTGAAAGATGCGCTACAAGAGAGCTCGATTACATACGACATTACGGGGAAACGGATTTTATTAAAACGTAAGGCTGCAAACAAACAGCAAACGGGGCAAGTAAAAGGGACTGTTGTAAATGAAAAAGGTGAACCATTACCCGGTGTGAGTATACATGCTTCGGGCAGTGGAAAGACCGTCGCTACAGATCTTTCAGGTACCTTTTCTCTAGAAGTCAATGCGAAGGACTTACTTCAGGTTAGCTATGTAGGTTACCAAAACCAACAAATTAATGTACAAGCGGGAAAAGATGTTGATATCACCTTAACTGGTGGAAATAGAGAACTTGACGAGGTCGTTGTGATTGGATACGGTACTTTAAAGAAGTCTGACGTCACGGGGGCAATAGCAAGCATTAGCACAAAAGATCTGGCAAAACGTGCAACGACAAACCCTGCTGAGGCATTACAAGGGGTGGCAGCTGGTGTCAATGTGCAAAAAAATAGCGGTATTGCTGGAGCGGGAGTGCAGGTCAAGATCCGTGGAGTCAATACCTTCGGCAGTAATGAACCACTGTATATCATAGATGGTTTCCCAGGTACAATCAGTAATGTCAACCCCAATGATATTGAGAGCATGGAGGTACTCAAAGATGGTGCCGCAGCCGCAATATATGGTTCTGTGGCTGCCAATGGTGTTGTTATCGTCACAACGAAAGCTGGTAAAGCCGGAAAAATTTTGGTAGACATCAATAGCTTTACGAATGTAACAGAAACGTCTAATCGACTAAAAGTACTCGATGCTGACGGTTATGTAAAAGTGCACCGTCAAATGTATGGGGAATACAATAAGTATGCCACGACGCCAGTCAAACTCCCTGACTACATCAACAAGCCGGGTACCAATAATACCGATTGGCAAGAGGAGGTGTTCCGTACCGGACTTTCTACAGCAAATAGTGTCGCCATCAGGGGCGGGCAAGACAATACCCGCTATTCCCTGTCCGCCAATTTAAGTAATGACAAAGGTGTCGTTATCGCGAACGATTTCAAAAAGGAAAATGTCCGTATGAAATTGGGAACCAAGAAAAATATCTTTACCGTGGAAGGGAATATGGCCTACACGAATTCGAAATATCATGGCCCCAACTTTAGTCTAAAAGAAGCCTATATGATTTCGCCTTTGGTACCAGTGTATGACTCCGCGGAAAAAGGTGGTTTTGGTTTGACAAATTGGGGTGGTATTCCCAATAATGTCAATGTGGTTGCCGATGAGCATTATAAAACGAGTTGGACAAAAAAACAGGATTTCGCCGGAAATGCTTTTGTTAGTATAGATATTATGAAAGGTTTAACCTTTAAAACAAGTTATGCCTTTAACGCGATTAATACACAGAACTATTTCCATTATCCACCATTTGCTTCTGATGAAAAGAACCCCTATGAATTTCCTTTTTATTCCGAAGGGCGTAGCTATTGGCAGGAGCAGGTCTTTGATAATCTCCTGAACTATAAAACAGAATTTGGAAAACATAGCTTAAACGCGCTTTTGGGTAGTTCGTTGAATATGCAGGAATCCAATTGGAATAATGTAGGGGTAGAAGGCAAAAAGATTGTCTATTCTGTTGAAAATGGAGGACTAGTGACTAAAGAAAGCGCAGAAGGGTTTCTAGATCCAAATTTTATGACGATCAGTTCGGGACAAGGTGGAACATTCTCCGCAGATGGTTCTAAATATGACTATAACCGTATATCTATCTTTGGTCGGGTCAATTACTCTTATGCTGATCGTTACCTTGTACAGTTAACCTTACGTCGTGATGGCTCATCTAAATTTGGAAAGGATAGTCGATATGGAAGTTTTCCTTCAATTGCATTGGGCTGGAAGATCGATGAGGAATCATTCTTCCCGAAAGAATCGTTTGTGTCTAATCTGAAATTAAGGGGAAGCTGGGGAAAACTCGGAAATGAGGTCGCTTTGGGGTACTACGACCACCAGGCGCTGATCAGTACTTACAATAATTTGTACATGGGATATGTGCGCGGAAGTGGAAATCCTTGGCCCGGTAGTACCGCAATGGGACTAGAGAATCGACTGTTGAGCTGGGAGACCACAGAATCTAAAAACATAGGTGCTGACTTTGGTCTATTCAATAATGTATTAAAAGGTTCGGTAAATTACTTTATTAAGACCACCAATGATCTTTTGATCACTAAGAAAGTTGCTCCATCTGCAGGTTTGGAAGATCCGACATTAAATGTTGGGAAGATCCGAAACTCTGGTTTTGAGCTTGAACTCAAGTATGCAAATCGAAAAAATGAGTTTCAATACGATATCGGCTTAAATCTTTCAACCCTCAAAAATAAGGTCGTCAGCCTCGCTAATGAAGACCAGATTCTTTTGGGAAATGGCCTAAAATTCGATACCGAACATTTTCCGAATCAGACACGTGTGGGATATCCGATTGGAGGATTCTTCCTTTACCAAACCGATGGTATCTTTCAGAGCATGGAAGAGGTAAACAAACATGTCAACAAGGATGGGAAATTACTACAAGAGAATGCCAAGCCGGGCGATATCCGTTTTGTTGATGTCGATGGTAGTGGTGTGATTGATGATGAAGATAAGAAATATAGTGGTACGGGGATTCCCAAATTGGAGGTGGGATTGAACCTTGGAGCCTCTTATAAAGGATTTGATTTTTCGGCATTGATCGGAAGCGGCTGGGGGCATAAACTCTATAATGGGAATCGGTACTTTTTCGAAGCCATGAGTTCGGGATCAAACTTTTTGAGTAGTACGTTAAATGCATGGACAGAAAATAACCGGAATACCGATGTTCCGCGTGCTGTATTACAAGATCCAAATGGAAACAGCCGTGAGTCCACACGCTTTTTGGAATCGGGTAACTTTATTAGACTACGTCAGCTGCAGATTGGGTATACTTTGCCTAAAAATCTGTTACATGCGATCCGTTCAGAAAATCTACGGTTTTATATCAGTGGACAGAATATGTATACCTGGACAAAATATAAAGGAATTGATCCTGAGTTTGCACCATCTGGAGTTAACAATAAGTCCGGCGTGTTGAATACAGGGGTAGACCGTTATATTTTTCCATTTACCAAGTCCTATTCCTTTGGAGTTCAATTTACATTTTAAGACCTGGGTATTTATTGTATCATAATTAAAGAAACTAGAAGATGAAAAAGAATAGAACAAATTATAGATGGATTCTTTGTATCGCTTGTGCACTAAGCACGACATTGTCCTGCAGCGATAAATTGGATTTAACATCACCGGACAAACTTACTTCAGATAACTTCTGGCGTAATGCCGAGGATGCTGAGTCTGGACTTTCTGCTGCCTATTCGCAGTTGGAAGCCGCAACTGATGTCTGGGAATTTGCGGAGGTAAAATTCCCGGTGGAGGCCTACCGTGAGGACGCTTGCGAAATCGGTAGTGATGCATTGAACTACCAAACCTGGGTAGAACTCTATAATTTTAGCTATACCAATGGTAACAGTCAGTTTACGGCCTATTGGAGCAAAGCCTATCGCGGTATTTCTTATGCAAATCAAGTTATCGAGAAGACCGCACCGATTGAAATGGATGCAAATAAGAAAAATCAGATTATTGCCGAAGCAAAGTTCTTGCGCGCCTATTACCATTTAAAACTATTGCTCAACTGGGAGAAGATCGTTGTCCGCGACCAATATATTACCAGTGAAGGAAAGATTAATAAGGCTTTGTCTACACGTGATGAGGCCTGGGCTTTTATTATAGGGGATCTGGAGGCGGCGGTTGGCAATTTGCCTGTGAAACAGGAGGCAGCCAATGTTGGTCGAGCGACCAGAGGGGCGGCGAATGCTTACCTTGGCTACAGCTATTTAACGTCGGCCTATGAAAATACAGCCAAGAAAGAGGAATTGCTCGGAAAAGCAGAACAGGCCTTTAAAGCCGTATCAGGATATAACCTGGAAAAAGATTTTCTCTCTATGTTTGACGGCACCAATAAAAATAGCTCAGAATCTATTTTTGAACTTCAATTTACTGATAATACCGCTAATTGTGCGAGTTACCGGACAGCACTGCATAAGTGGATCGCTGTAGGAGAGCTGGGCGGTTGGGATGAAATCTTACCGAGCAAGATGCTCTTAAACGAATTTAAAAAGGAGGGTAAGATCGCTACAACAGGACGTTATGACTCACGTATGTACCAGACGGTGTTCTGTAATGATCCTTACTTTAATGATTTAAAGAATGGGGGAGTTTATGGCTTTACCTACGATGAAATATTTGGGGCTGGATCTGACCGGGCAAGTTTCAGAAAGTATTTGCCACGAACAGCAGCGGATTTAGATAAGTCCCGCACAGCAGTCAATCTTCCATTGATGCGCTATGCTGATGTTTTATTATTATTGGCTGAAACCTTAAATGAACGTAACCGTCCTGCAGATGCTATTCCTTTGATCAATCAGGTACGCCAGCGGGCAGATATGCCAGCACTCCCTTTGAATTTGCCTGTTACCGAAGTTAAAAAACGCATTGAACATGAGCGTATCGTGGAGTTTGCCTTGGAAAATACCCGATTCTACGATATGAGAAGATGGGGGAAAGCGAAAGAAGCATTACAAGCTATCGGGCGAAATAGTTTCGATCCGGCTAAGCACAACTTTTATCCTGTCCCATTATTGGAGATCAAGTCAAATGATAAAATTAATTAAGGAGCATGTTTACCGTTTTTTTTATCATGCTTTTAGGTGTAGGAATAGGGATAGGACTTCGGTCCTTTCCTATTCTTAAACATACAGGTATTCTTGTCCGACTGGTCATATTTGCCTTACTGTTTCTTTTGGGACGAGAGGTCGGACAAAATCCAAAAATAGTAGACAATTTGGATACATTGGGGTTGCAAGCTATACTGATCACATTGGCTGGAGTAGCTGGAAGTGTTCTTTGCTCATGGTTCGTTTATCGTTTATTCTTTAGCAAACATGAAAGGTAGTTTGATCATTCTCGCATTTTTTATCGTGGGTGTTTTTGTCGGTTTCAAGGGAATTATTCCGGCTGAATTGTTGAAAGAAGAATGGAATACTTATGTCCTCTATGCATTGATGTTGTTGGTCGGGGTTACCATTGGTTATGATAGGGAACTCTTGGTATCTCTACGAAAAGTTAATTTAAGCATCGTGCTCGTTCCCCTGGCAACTATCGTTGGAACATTGTTAGGTACGTTTACCATCAGTTTCTTTATCCGCGACTGGAATGCCGCCGAGAGCATGGCTGTGGGATCTGGATTTGGTTACTACTCTTTATCAAGTATTTTTATTACACAATATAAGGGTGTCACATTGGGAACTATAGCGTTGATGTCGAATTTGATGCGTGAACTATTGGCGCTCTTGATGGCTCCATTAGCTCGAAAATGGTTTGGCCCATTGGCGCCGATTTCTGTCGCAGGAGCCACAAGTATGGATACTGCATTACCTATTATCACACAATACTCCGGCAAACAATATGTTCTCGTTGCGATCATCCATGGTATTTTGATTGACCTCAGTGTTCCCTTTCTAGTTACTTTTTTTTGTTATTTATGAGAAATAAGATCAAAACCTTATGGGTTACAATTAGCTTTTGTTTGATTTTGATAGGATGCAATACGGTCAAGTCTCCTAAAATGGATGGCTATGGTGGATTGTTAAGGGTCGAGCAGCAACCAGAAGGTTCCACTCGCCGAACAAATCCCTTTTATACTGACCGCGGGGCTTGGATCGGATTTGGCATTCACGAAAATAAGAACGTGACCGGTTTTTGTGGACCCTATGATCTGGATGCGCGTGCCTGGTTAAGTAGCGCATTGCTGCAGATTGGAACAGCTCCGACGGGAGAATTAAATCTCCTGAGCCTTGACAGCAGTTGTTATTATCCGGATCGCCTGTGGATGCGTCTGCGAGGAGAGGATATGGAAGTAGAACAAATCTTAAAACAGGTCTCATCAACAACAGCCATATTGCATATTAAAAACAGATCATCAAAGGTACTATGGATATATGGCAATCTCAATCAGGGGAAATGGACACTGATAGGCAATACCCTGTGGTCTAAACTTCCAAATGGAGAACTTCTTTTACTGTCTTTTAAGGCTGATGTGAAGGTAAACTGTGATCAGGGAAAATATGAAGCTTGTTTAGAAAAAGCAGATACAGAGATTGTCCTGACCCATTATGCCAACCCGATTACCTTAGAAAAAGCACTTGTGGCAACAAAAACTGCTGTTGAGCAAAGCAAGGCTTTGAGCATACAACATACAGCACGCTGGGCGAATTATATCAGCTCAAATACTCGTCCGGAACTCTCCATGGAGGAACATCGCATTATGGTGAAAAGTATGATGACGCTGATGAGCAATTGGCGGAGTGCAAAAAAGGAATTAAAACATGATGGTGTTGTTCCTTCGCATGTGGCCGATTACTTTGTTGGATTTTGGGCTTGGGATTCATGGAAGCATGCCGTTGCATTGGCACAGATAGATCCCGTGTTGGCGAAAGATCAGGTTCGCGCTATGTTTGACTTTCAAGATAGCGTCGGGATGATTGCCGATTGCATTTATACGGACCATCGTGAGAATAATTACCGTGATTCCAAACCACCATTGGCTGCCTGGGCCGTTAATGCTATCTATGAAGCCGACCATGACCTGTCTTTTGTGCGGGAGATGTATAATAAACTGGTCTTGTACCATGAATGGTGGTTTCGTTATCGGGATCATAATAAAAATGGTATCTGTGAGTACGGTGCTACAGATGGAACATTGGAAGCTGCTAAGTGGGAAAGCGGTATGGACAATGCTATTCGGTACGATAGTACCCAGATGTTATGGAATGAAAAAGGTGCCTGGAGTATGGATCAAGAGTCTGTGGAACTCAGCGCTTATCTTGAGTTGGAACGAAAATATCTGCTGCATTTTGCGGAATTGCTCGGTGTGCCATTTCGGGGAAAAAAAGAATCATACCTTGCCATGGATTACTTCTTCGATCAGGAGCGAGGTTATTATTTTGATCGCAAACTGAATGGAGCACTTATTCCATGTTTTGGTCCCGAAGGTTGGTCACCATTGTGGACTGGTTTAGCTACGGTGCCGCAAGCTGAAGCTGTAATTCGAGTGATGCAGGATACGGCTAAATTTGCCTCCTTTGTACCTTTTCCTACTGCGGCTCTAGACAACGCCAAATTCATGGATAGAGGATACTGGCGCGGGCCTATTTGGTTGGATCAAGTCTATTTTGCCATTTCTGGTTTAAGGAAATACGGTTATCAAAAGGAAGCCGATCTGTATACCAAACAAGTCTTTGCGCGATTGGAGGGATTATCCGATAATGGGCCAATTCATGAAAACTATGAGGCACGCACGGGTAAAAGACTCAAAGCACCCCATTTTAGCTGGTCTGCTGCTCACTTATTTTTGTTATATAAGGAACTGAAAACTTCTCAGCAGAAAAAATAGATAGGTTGAAAATAGTAGAGATAACAACACTTCGGATCTGGTAAGTTGTACGATCTATGCCGGATTTGAAGCGTTGTTTATTTAATATGCATTACTGAAAACTATAGTTATGTAATAGAGATGGACTTTTGTCTTTTTGTATACTATATGTAAGATTTATCTAATTGAAGCCTAGCTTTATTGATTGCCCCTAACTTTTCTTATTTTTGTACCCATGGTCTATTTATACGCAAAAGCAATTCATATTATCTTTGTGGTTTGTTGGATGGCTGGATTATTTTATATTGTTCGCTTATTCATTTACCATACCGAAGCTAAATCCAAATCTGCAGAAGAGTATGGGGTTTTGCATAAACAGTTTATACTGATGGAGAGTAAATTATGGTGGATCATCACAACACCAGCCATGTACCTTACTATTCTGGCGGCCCTCGTCATGCTGTATATTAATCCGGGATTGTTGACCATGGGCTGGATGCATGTCAAGCTCACCTTTGTATTGGGACTGATTCTTTATCATTTCGCCTGCCAACGTATTATGTTTCAATTAAAAGGAGAATCATCGACTTGGTCCTCGACCAAATTGCGTCTTTGGAATGAGCTGGCAACCGTTTTATTATTTGCAATCGTATTTACCGTTGTATTAAAGTCTGCTCTCAATTGGATATTTGGTGTTCTGGGACTTTTAATACTGTCGATCTCCCTGATGATGGCTGTGAAACTCTACAAAAAAATCAGAAATAAAAACAATTCAAATAATACGTTAAATTCTTAGTTTTCTTAATCCTTTTCTATTCTCGTTAGTCGAACGATTATAAATTGAAAAGGAATATGTACAAGAGACTTTTGACTGTAATTATGTTGCTTGCTATTGCAACTGGAGGATTCGCCCAACGTTATAGACCTTATGGCGGAACATTAAATATTTATTCGACTGATGCTCCCTTCTTTCTTTATATCAATAATGTTTTGTACAATAATAGACCGTCGATTGACCTTCGTGTGCCAAATTTGCAAAACCCGAGATATAATCTCCGTATCGTATTTGCAAACAGACAGCAGAGAACTTTAAACGGAAGGGGTGTGCAGCTTGTCAACCGAGATGGTCAATATATGGATGTTGTGTTTTCAGTAAGCAGCCGTGGTGGAAATCGGGGAATTGTACTTGAATCGATGAATCCTGTTGGTCGATATAACGATAATTATCGAAACGGTGATAACTACAATGACGATAATAATAATGAGGATAGATACGATCGGGATCAACAACAATACGAGCGATATGGCCAGTCTGAGGATGATAGAAGTAATAATCAACAATATCAGGAAGATCCGATCGACAATACTGGTTATCAGGATAAAAATGATGCGAACCAGTTGAATGATCTGCTCAATCAAAAAGAAAATGATCAAGATCGTTTGCAGGTCGCTGCGCAGGAATTGAAAAATAGGCGATTGCACAGTACCGAAATCATAGATCTCATGGAACTATTTATCAGAGACGATAATAAATTGGCTTTTGCTAAATACGCTTATCCAAGCTGTATGGACAAAGAGAACTACGATAAGGTAGGCGATGCATTGTCATTTAGTTCAACTCGGGAAAAATTGGCAGCATTTATTAAAACTCAACGTTAGCTGCGTGTAGGTTTGGATTGAAATTAGCCTTTTCAACTGCAATTGCCTATGAATGAAATTAAATAAGAATTGGCTGTATGAACAAAGGGGCTATTTGCGCCAAATTTCCACGAAACAATGGATTTTGTGGCATGAGTAGCCCCTTTAAGTTAAGCTAGATCGTATTTATTCGGCGAAACAGATGTACTTCCATTCCATGTATTCATCGATTCCATGTTTTGATCCCTCACGACCAACGCCAGATTGTTTTACCCCACCAAATGGAGCTGCAGCATTCGATATTAATCCTGTGTTAACGCCTACCATACCCGCCTCAAGCTGTTCTGCCACACGAAAGCAGCGATTGATATTGGTACTGTAGAAATAGGAGGCAAGACCAAATTCAGTCTGATTGGCCATGGCGATACCATCTTCTTCTGTTTTGAAACTGAATAATGCGCAGACTGGACCGAAAGTTTCCTCATGGAATATTAGGGCCTCTTTAGGGATATTGGTCACTACAGTTGGCTGGAAGAAGAGGTCTTTGATCACATTACCTCCTGTAGCCAGTTCTGCTCCATGCTTTAGAGCATCTTGGACGTGATGCTGTACTTTTTCCAAACCTTTGGCATTGATCAAAGGTCCAACTTGAACCCCCTTGTCTAAGCCGTTGCCCACCTTTAGTTGACTTACAGCTTGAGTGAGCTTTGTGGCGAAAGCATCGTATACGTCTTCCTGGACTAGGAAGCGGTTGATTGAAACGCAAGTTTGCCCAGCGTTTCGGAACTTACCAGCGATAGCACCTTCCACTGCGGCGTCGATATCTGCGTCATTAAATACAAGGAAAGGAGCATTTCCGCCGAGTTCCATGGAGACTTTCTTAATGTTTGAGGCTGATTGTTCGATCAATATCCTACCTACCTCAGTAGAGCCTGTAAAAGAAAGTTTACGTACAAGATCATTTGTGGCAAGTTCCTTTCCGATACCAGCGCTGTCCTTTCCGGTAATGACATTAAAGACACCTTTTGGCAGACCTGCCTCTTCGGCTAGTTTGACCAATGCGATCGCGGATAAAGGTGTTTGGGATGCGGGTTTGAGTACAACTGTACAACCTGCCACGAGTGCTGGAGCGACCTTTCGGGTGATCATGGCCAAAGGGAAATTCCAAGGCGTAATTGCCGCAACGACCCCGACACCTTGTCGGATGGTCATCATTCGTGTGCCTTTTTTCTGAGTGGGGATCGTTTCCCCATAAGCCCTCTTACCCTCTTCAGCAAACCATTCAACAAATGAATTCCCATAATCTACTTCTACTTTTGATTCATTGAGCGGTTTTCCACTCTCTAGTGTCATAATTTCAGCAAGCAGGTCTTTATTTTGTTGAATAAGATTATACCAATTGCGAACAATAGTACATCGTTCCGAAGTTGTTGTATTTTTCCAGCTTTTCCAAGCCTTATCTGCAGCTTGTATCGCTTTTGTGCAATCTGCTACCTTAAGATCCGGTAATGCTGCAATTGTCTTTCCAGTGGCGGGGTTGACAACATCAAACGTATTTTTTGATGTGATAAATTTTCCGTTTATATAAGCTCTGTTAATTAAAAGTGGATTTTTCATTGGAGTCATTATTTTTGTTTTTACAAGCCATTGCTGTTATTTGTGACCTGTACTTATTTATTCTTGCTGATGTATTACCTTGGCTGTTTGGTATATCAGCTGTTTTTGGAACAATATTCGTCTGCCTATTGTTTCGCAAACAGGCAATTTTATGGGAAGCTTTGCTTAGACGAATTTTCTCCGTTGCTGTGCGTTGGGAACCGCGCAATACTTATTTGTTCCAAACCATTTGTAGCGATTTTTTGCAAAATAGTCATAGCCCGCGTCTCGCCAATTTTTCGGTAGTATTTTGAGGAAATAGACGATTGAATAGGGAAGACCCAATGTTTTGCAGATGTTCAATATGGCTTCGCTTTTTAAATAAGTACCGCTAGGAGACATATAAACAATAGAATCTATATTTTTTGGAATAGTGTGTAAATTATTTTTAGCGAAGTCAGATTGTAAGGAACTAAAAAGAAGCCTATTATTGGAGTCTATTTTCAATAGAATTTGGACAAAACGATTACAAACTAAGCAATCACCGTCAAAAAAGATGATATGTTTCCCTTGCGTATTCATTAATATAAAGTTACTTCTATTTACTGAAAGAACTGCCATGATAACATCACATCTTTCATAAAACCTTCATGCTTTAACAAGAATCAACAACAATGAAAATCTATTGAAGGTTTTTTCTGGCCAATAAGCCGAGCGTAGCAAGCTCATTGATGCCCTAATGAAATCATCATGATTTATTCAATGAAAAACACTTTCATAAAAAAAGCGGTGTTTCTATGAAAAACACCACTTCTGAAATATTTTTTTTGATCTTTATTACAAGTTCTTCATAATGGTATGTCCCATACGATCCCTTTTTGTTCGCAGATACTCTTCGTTGTAAGGATTCGCGGTGATCTCAATAGGAACGTTTTCTACGATTTCCAGTCCATAGCCGACCAATCCTGCACGTTTTGTTGGGTTATTGGACATCAAGCGCATTTTTGTTACCCCTAGATTTCTAAGGATTTGTGCACCAACACCATAATCTCTCAAATCAGCTTTAAATCCAAGTTGAGCATTGGCATCAACGGTATCCAATCCATTCTCTTGTAATTTGTAGGCATGCAATTTATTAATCAGTCCAATACCACGGCCTTCCTGATTCATATAGACAATCACACCTTTTCCTTCGTTTTGGATCATCTCCATCGCTTTGTGAAGCTGAGGTCCACAATCACAACGGCAAGATCCGAAAATATCACCGGTCACACAGGAACTATGTACACGAACAAGAATAGGTTCATCTTCGTTCCATTCACCTTTATAAAGGGCAAGATGTTGTTCACCCGTATCTTTTTGTGTAAAGGCTTTCATTTGAAAATCACCATATTGTGTAGGCATATTGACAGTCACCTCTTCAGTAATTAATGAATCGTGTTTTAAGCGGTATTCAATAAGCTCCTCAATACTGATGATTTTTAAATCAAATTTTTTGGCTACTTCCATTAATTCCGGTAGTCTAGCCATTTCACCATCTTCTTTTAAGATCTCGACCAATACACCTGCAGGTTCAAAACCTGCCAAACGAGCAAGGTCAACAGTTGCTTCGGTATGTCCTGTACGACGTAGTACACCGCCATCTTTAGCTATCAATGGAAAGATATGACCAGGTCTACCCAACTCTTCGTAGTGAATATTTGGGTCTATCATCGCTTTGATTGTCTTTGAACGATCAGATGCAGAGATCCCTGTTGTACAACCGTATCCTTGTAAGTCAATAGAAACGGTGAAATTAGTCTCATAAACAGCTGTATTTTGTCCCACCATCAGGTCAAGATGCAAAGCATCTGCTCTCTCTTTGGTGATAGGAGCACATACTAAACCCCGACCATGGGTCGCCATAAAGTTGATAATTTCGGGAGTTGCGTTGCGAGCTGCGGTGATAAAATCACCTTCATTTTCACGATCTTCGTCATCTACGACGATAACTACTTTTCCTGCTTGTATATCAGCGATCGCTTCTTCGATCGTGTTTAATTTAAATTCCATTTAATTGTTATATTGTATTGATACAAAGTTAGTGTAGAATCTAATTTTATTTATAATAGCGCTGTCACAAATCTAATGTGACTCTTTTAATTTATTCTTTTTACCAAATTTCTCTTTGATCCATTTCCAGGCAGCTTCCGCTTTTAATTTGTACTGATCGATATCAAATAAAGCCGAATCTGTAGTCGATTTATACGTTAAAAATGCAGCGAGGGGAGTTAATATGATAATAGCCATCCACATACCTACAGCCGAAGATATAGCACCATCTTTAGCCGTTTTTTCCGACACTGTGGAGATGATATGATAGATTAAGAAGAAAATAATAGCCATAACGACCGGAAGTCCGAGACCTCCTTTTCTAATGATGGCACCTAGAGGTGCTCCGATAGCAAATAAAAGTAGACAAGATACGGCCAAAGTAAACTTTCTATGCCATTCGATGCGATAACGGATATCTTTTGTTTTGTAATCCTTAAATTCAAGGGTGCGACTGTTGAGATCCTCTTTTAAATAATTTAGTTGGCTCAATGCGTTCATGGTGATCTGTGTCCGTTGCTCCGGAGGTACAAGATCGGCTACTAAATCTTTATAAGGTTTGATCTTGGCTTCTTTAACCTTTGGCAGGCCAGGTTGATTTGCACTGAAATACTTCGAATAGATATTATACCGCGTATCAAGAGTTCTTGTAATTGCTTTACCCATACTGTCTATTTTAACATGGTTGGAGTCAATGTACATATCCAGTTGCCTAAGATTTAACATCGCATGGTGGCTTTTGAAAAGACTTTCATCTGTTTTACCTTGTTGAAAGCTACCCATGTCGAACTTCTGCTCCGTTTCCTTAAATTTAAAGCGTGTGAATTGCTGGCGTGGATCGTATGTTTTTGAGTTCTTTGTGCGCGACTCTTCATAGCGTATACCGTCCTTCAATTTGAGGATCATATAACTATTGTCCGGTGAATTATAAATGTATCCTTCTTTTGCCATTAGTACATTGTTGGCTGTATTGCCCCCTCGATGATCATAGATCATTAAGTCATAGAGAATCGTTCCTTCCCTATTTTTGCCTCTTGCACGAATGGAGTATCCTGGAATTGTATTGTTGAAAATACCGGGTTTGATCAGAAAGTCAGCCTTTTTATTCCGTACGTCTGTCAGCAAGGTTCCCATTTTTAGGTTGACCACAGGTAAAATGTAATCGGAAAATAGAAAGGAACTCGTAGCAAAAATCGCCACAAGTATAAATAGGGGAGTCATGGCTTTACGTAAAGATACGCCGGCTGCTTTAATGGCCACAAGCTCATAGCTTTCCCCCAGGTTTCCAAAGGTCATAATGGAAGACAATAACATGGATAAAGGCATTGCCATTTGAATTTGAACAATACATTGATACCCAATAAGTTCCATAATGGTGTACCATTCAAATCCTTTTCCAATCAAATCATCGATGTATTTAAATAGGAAAAGCATCAATAACACAAACATCACAATAAAAAATGTGACAATGAATGGTTTAATGAAAGCTTGAAGAATAAGTAAATGAACCTTTTTCATCCGTGACGCTAAGCAAATTGATGCCTTTACATTAAAGCATCTTCCAGCCAAGGAGCTCTTTTAGAGCCCTTGGTGAAAATATATTGCAAAGATAGGTTTTTTTATGCACCTATAACACTTTGAAGATAGACGATTGAATTTTTCCAGATTAATTTTCTATTTTCCAAGTCCTCTTCTTTAGCAAAATCTATTATTTTAAGTGCGACATCGTTTGTCAGCTCATCTTGATCGATCTCTAGATCGAAGTAATAAGGATCATCATCGAGCCACTTAAAACGCACTGATTTGTTTTCTTTTGATGCTACGATTTTTGCGCGATGCGGTTCATCGTCCCAAATGAAGGTATAAACAGTGTCTTTGTAGTTTACATCGTCTGCAAACCATTGTGCCAGTTCGTTTGGTTCTTGCAAATACGGAAATAAAATTCTAGGTGAAGAGTTGATGATATATTCTAGTTGGAATTTTATTTTATCTGCCATAAAAATGTTTTTTTAAATTTTAGTTTGTTTAAATCAAAAATAAGCTATATTTGCATTCCCAAAATGGCGGGGTAGCTCAGATGGTTAGAGCGTTGGATTCATAACCCAAAGGTCGGCAGTTCGATTCTGCTCCCCGCTACAAATCTCTTCCCATTTTGCTTTTTATTGCATAAACTTATTATTTGTAATAATACATATTTATTTTGTTATTGCAAGTTTTTTTGTGAAAAGTTGAAAGCTTTTTCGCAAATATTTGAATTTAAAATCGCCCAAATATTGTCCCGACTTTTTTCATGATTGAAACGTAATTTTACTTCGTTAAGAATGAGTTTGTTGTGTGGTATAATGATTTTTGAATAGGATAAATCGCTAAAAAAAATAAAAAAATCTTTTGAATTGACAGGCGAAGTGGTATATTTGCATACCGAAACGGCGGGGTAGCTCAGATGGTTAGAGCGCAGGATTCATAACCCTGAGGTCGGCAGTTCGATCCTGCTCCCCGCTACTTTTAAAAAGGAAAGTCTACTTACAGATTTTCCTTTTTTTTTAACCACTCTTGATTAACAAGCTATTTTTTTGGGATCAGTTTTTGGAAACTGTCTTTAGGAGTGTTTCTTGTTTAGGCTCCAACAACTTAGACGCTAAAAGATCCACTGTCTGATATCCTTTAAGGCTTTTGTGCTATCGACCCTATGTATATGCTAATGACTCGGTCCTAAAGGCCTAACAATATTCATGTGTTAGCGATCAAGCTTTGTTTTGTAGCACAATTTCCGTGTATGTTATGCCTGATGGCCCCTGATGATAGGTTGTGACGTTAAATTCATGTATATTTATGCGGTTTCTTACCTATTATTTTTTACTATAATGAACTTCAGGCCTATTCTTATTCTAGTGTGGCTTATCATCGGTTATCATGCTATTGCGCAAAAGAAAGCAGTAAGCCATGTTGTCACGCACAACCGTACTACTATTATTTGTGATGCTGCTAAAGGTGAAAACCCTTATCCAGCATGGGGGATATTTCCCAAGGCCGAATACCCTGTAAGAAAAATAACCATGCATGTTACTTTGGGAAGTCCTGATAGCTTGAACACTGCACATTGGGATTATCTGGATCATATCGTGTTGAGACGTAAAGGAGGAGCGAAGGGAGAGGCGCTTAACTATGAATTGGGCCGGATGCTTACCCCTTATGGGAGCATTTACAACAAAGGGTGGAACTGGAAGTGGCAGGTAGATGTGACTGACTTTGCTCCTTTTTTGCGGGATAGTGTCGAGATTGTATATGTACATTCGGGTTTTGAGGATAAAACAGTAGGTTGGGCACTTAGTATAGATTTTGAAATTCTATCGGGACCTCCAGTTGTTATACCTATGGGTATAACAACTTTGTGGAATAGGGGCTATAAATACGGCGATCCCAATGAGAAGATAGAAGAGAATTTATTGCCTGTAACCTACGAATCGCTGGAGCAAGCGGACTTAAGCCGTATACGTATTCAACATACGGGACATGGTATGGACAAGCCTCGTGGTTGCAGCGAGTTTTGTACACGATGGCGTGAACTCATGCTCGACGGAAAGGTCGTTGACT
The DNA here is from genome assembly GCF_029542085.1 of Sphingobacterium sp. ML3W. Classification (NCBI taxonomy): domain Bacteria; kingdom Pseudomonadati; phylum Bacteroidota; class Sphingobacteriia; order Sphingobacteriales; family Sphingobacteriaceae; genus Sphingobacterium; species Sphingobacterium sp. ML3W. The sequence goes on from NZ_CP107036.1 coordinate 5,703,783, forward strand.
TGCGGGATATGTGGAAAAAGTGTGGCGATAACCCTTTATACCCACAAGGCGGGACATGGATCTTTGACCGGGCGTATTGGTGTCCCGGTGATCTGCAGCAACCTGATGTAATCGATGTATTCACAAAGCCGGGCCGCCATACTGCAGCATTGCGAATGGAACCCTATACGGCTTCAAGCAATATACAAGCTGTTGAAAATATCTCAGCTTACTTGTTTCATTATTCGAAACCCAAGCAAAAAATAGATGCGGCCGTTGAATCTATTATGGTACCAAACGACGAGCAACGTTTTTCGAGATTAAACCCAGCCAGTTCTGGCCCACGGATAGCTTTTAGAAACCTTGGGGCAGATCCGTTGCATTCGCTTACAATTGTGTATGGAACTAAGGGTTTTCCTTCCAAAACATTTCATTGGATGGGAAATCTCCCTTTTAATCAAGTGGCAGATGTAATGCTACCAGGGGAAATTCAGGAAAAAGACGGTGAAAATGCCTTTCATGTAGCGCTTATCAAACCGAATGGTAAGAAAGATGCTTGGTCAGAAGACAATGAAATGGAAGTTGTTTTTACAGCATCAGAGAAATTTCCGAATGAATTTGTTGTGAAATTTCTTACAAATAAAGCACCTCAAGACAATAGTATTTCTTTAATAAATGCTCAGCAGGATACCGTTTTTCAAAAGAAGGCAGCACAGTTGACTGCACTCACACTTTATACTGATACGATACGCCTTGCTGCAGGTAATTACTCCTTTCACCTAATAGATACCGCTGGAAATGGACTACAGTTTTGGGCACAACCCGAAAACGGAGATGGTTATCTTCGTATCTTCGACCTGAAAGGAAATCTTATTCATGCATTTGAAAGTGATTGTGGAGTGGGTGAAATGTTTAGTTTTAAGGCTGTTTCGGGTTTTGAAATGGATACAACAAAGGCTCAATATGCATTCTCCCTGTATCCAAGATCGGTGGTTGACCAAACGCAGTTAAATGTGGTATCCAATAAGCAGAGCGATATGACCGTGCGGATAACGGTTGATGGTGTGCTATGGCAAAAGCATGAATATAAAGCTGTTAAAAATGCGATATTCAACTATGATCTTAATCATCTTCCTAAAGGAAGGATAATTGTTGAAGCTTTTATGGATGGTATCAGTCGATTTAAAGGACGGATCAATAAAAAGTAGTCGTGAAATACACAGGTCCCATTTCTGGAGCCTGTGTATTCATAGCAATTTTTTAATTATCATCAAAGGCCAGACTTTTCCAATCCTCTTTTTGTAAATATTTGAGCATGATAAAAAATAATATCCAACCGAGTGTCGCCAGCACCCAAATCAATAGTTCATACTGAAAGATAACTTTATGAAAATAACCCAAAAGTCCGAGCAGACCTAAGATCAATAAATTGACCAGCGCTTTGGAACTTGATTGGCTCGCTTTGGAAAAAGGGTAGTTTTTTACAAGGAAGAGCATGATGAGGATACTTTCGATTCCACCAACAGCTGAGGAAAGCAATAAGTCATTTATGGAGCTGATACCGAATAAAGGAACACAAATGCAAAGAAATAGAACATAAAATGGTAGTACGTATTTAATAAGACATGCTTTAAGTACACCGGTCATAAATTGTCCCGGGCGATCTATTGGAGTGACATAATAGATCCAAGCGGCCTTATACTTATTGCTCTGTGTGATCAGTTGAAATACAGTTAATATGGTTAGTAGTGAGAGGTAAAACATAACGATATATAAGCCAGATTCCCCTAACTTAACCAGTTTTTCTCTTATCGGCAAGCCTTCACCAGTCCGTAAAAATAGAAATATAAAATAGATGGGTAAATAGGCCAAAGAGGGGTAAAGCTGCTGCTTAAATTCCCTTGTTTTTGAACTTATAAGCCATACGATACTAAACCCCGCCTCTTCAAGTGGAGATGAGCACAGCTTTGTTCCTAATTTTTTATATAACGGACGTTTTGTGAAGTTTTGCGAAATCACCTTTGTTGATTCAGGTAAAGGTGCATCTGCACTGGCTAGAGCGGCTATTTTTGCGTTAAAACCCCTAGAAAATAACTGTGTACAAGCGTAGATTCCAAAGAATGGAACAGCTATACCCAAAACAGAAAATAGGATGATCTGTAGACTATGGTCACCCAAAAGCAGAGATTGAAAAGAAGCAATCCAGGTACTGGGAAATAACCAAAGGAATTTGAGCTGTTCAATGGTCAATTGAGACTCGACGATCGTTTGAATCAGATTGGGGCCAAGGTAATAGGCTAAAAAAATGATCATTGAAAGCCCAATTTGTAGATAGGTAATAATATCTTTAAATTTTTGGATGGGTAGATATTTGATGCTTATTAGATAGAAGCCATTGACGAATACCAATGCAACAAGTGTGCTTAATAGCAGTTGTACAACCAGTAGAAAAATAGCGATAATATCCCAGTTGAAGAGGACATAGATCAAAAGTGGCAAGCATAATGCAATGACCTGATTGAAAAGTTTAATGGCAATAAATGTTATTCGCGATAATGCTATCGTTCGATCGTTGACCGGCTTGGGCATAATGATATATTGATCTCTGGTATCCAAAAGTATGGGTGAAAAGTCCGACACTAATGTAATGCTCAGCATGCTGATAAAACAAAGCAGCATAATTGCAAGAGCTAAGTAGCGATCCGGAATTAGAATTAGAATAACCATGAACATCAAGCCAATGACCATATACATGATAAACTGTATAATAGAGGACGAAGATGAAGACTTTCCTGTATTCCGTTTCTTAAATGTGATTGGCTTTCTGTTATCTAGGGTAACTTTAGTCTCTAGAATAATTTTAAACTGTGCAAAGTTTACCTCCAAATTTTCCCAGACTCCCCTAAATAGAAGAATAAATCGTAAGATATATCTTTCCATATTATTGAATAGCGGTGATGATGTCAGATGCATCCAGTGCATCGTTGTCGGTATTGGTTAATTTTGCAAATATGTGCTCAAGTGATTCGTTGGGATTTGACTTCAATTCGTCAATTGTTCCATCTGCAATAATACTCCCCTGACTGATCAGTAGGATTCGATCGGATACTTTTTCAACGACATCCATCATGTGTGAGCAGTAAAAAATAGTCTTACCTTCTTTGGCGAGTAACGATATGAGTTCCTTTACGAAGATTACCGCATTGGCATCTAGCCCAGACAGGGGCTCATCCAGGATGATGATCTGCGGATTATGGATAATACCGGATATAAGGAGCACCTTCTGACGCATACCTTTGGAAAAGGTGTCCATTCTATTATTAGCATTTACGGCTAGACCGAATGCGCTTAATAATTTGAGGGAACGTTCCTGGATAGTATGATCCTCCATACCATATAATTTTCCGACAAAATCTAGATATTCCATTGGGGTCAATACTTCGTAAAGCTCCGCATTTTCAGGAACATACCCGAGTTGAGATTTTATGGAAAGCGGATCCTTTTGAATATCGATGCCATTGATCTCAACTTTACCAGTGAAATCTTCAATCAATCCGGTCAATATTTTGACTGTAGTAGACTTTCCTGCGCCATTGGGACCTATATAGCCAATGACCTGACCTGGAAATATATCCAGATTGATCCCTTTTAAAATTTCTTTTGTTCCGTATGATTTTTTTAGGTCAACAATACGAATGAGCGGCAACATACCTTCCATATATTTAAATCTTTTAAGGTAAACTTACATAAAAATATAGAGTTGCGGGCTTTATTTATTCAGAAAAAAGGAGTCCTAAGACTCCTTTCAAAACTACTTTATAATTGGAAAACTAACTATCATTTTTTGGATATCCTTCTTCATCAAGATCATCTCTGAGATCCTCTTCATTTTGGGCCAGCTTTTTATCTAAAGGAGATAGCCTATTGTGCTTGAAACTTTCGATTCGCATATGTGCATCCTCTAGCGCATCTTCCTCTAAATCTTCGCGATCAGCGTATTCATCACCGACAAAAGGATTTGAATTATCATAAGTAGAGTCATCATCTATTGCACCTTCGGATAGTGTGTCATAATTTGCCGGATGATCGTAATCTGGATCATTATCGTCCACATCCATCTCATAACTGTCCATATCCTTGTTGTAAGCTAGATTTTGCTCCGAATCAGGGTAATCAGCTTCGACTTTTCCCTTCGTCTTTTTGTGTCCTGTGCTAGCCATAATTCTATGATTTATCTCCAAATAATACAACAGGCAGCAGCGTGAAAAGTTTTAGAAATTATCACAATACTAGTGATGGAGTACATTTTTTTTAGCAATTGATAAATTCGCTGAAATAGTGATCATAAAGGATAAAATTCTACCTGATAATGCAAACAAATTGAAAATATTATTGTTACTAATAGTAACAGTAAATCTTGCCCATTATGATTTTCAAGCGTTTAAATTATCAGACATTACAGAGTTTGCGCCTACAGGGGTATAATATCTTATTGACCATCGGGCGTTCAGAAGATGAGAACCCAATTTATTTCCCCATGAAATTGGAATCATTCAATTCGACACAGACAAATGCAAGTAGCGCACAAGAACGTACACTCCAGGGTCAGAAGATATTGATTCTTGACGAAGCGATCCAACGTTCGTTAAATAATGACCTCAATGGTGTCATTCAACTTGACAACTAGCTGACTGCTTTTCTAGATTTTTTATAAGTACTTGGGGTTATATTTCTCTTTTTCTTATAAAAGTTGGTCAGGTGACTTTCATCGTTAAAACCTAGTTCATCCACAATCTGTTTCATGGTGTATTGGCTCGATGCCAACCTTTCTTCGATAAGCTGGGTACGAATATCGTCTATATACAGTTTATAACTTTTCTGGTATTTTTTCTTAAAAAAGGCGCCAAAGTAATTGGCCGAAATCTGAAAATGATCAGCTATACTTTTTATTTGTAGCTTGTCAGGGAAATAAATGTTTTGTTGGATATAAACTTCTATTTCTTGGGACATGTCACGGGACTCATTGATTGGAAGATCCAGATCTTTTAATATATTTTCGATTAATGCGAAGAGTGACATCACTTGATGAAAGACAAAGGTAGAGGTCGCTGCATTTTCAGATTCTCCCTGTTGATAAATTAAGGAGATTACTTTTTCTATTAATTTTCTATTCTCCTTTTTAAGAGACAGGCTTTTATTGCGTAGTGTTTCCGAATTGAAAATATCCTGAGGATTGTAAGATAAGCAAAAATTTTGTTGTATATGATGCAGATCTTTAAAGTAATGGCTTGAAAAATATAAAATAAATACACTCGAATCTTTCTTACTTTCAAGTATTTCTGATGCGGTATTCAGGAAAAGTAGATTTTCTTTGAGAAATTTTGCACCATTGCTTTTTGATACCAACGTGCCTTCCGAAATATAAGCCAATGCAAAATCAAAACCTAGTTCGCCTAGATCAATCTTTTGTTTGTGTTTGATTTTTTCGGGGAGAAAGGATAAATTCATTGTGTAGTTGTAAATTTTGTTTTATCGAATGATAATCAATATGACAACCAAATATCGTTATTTTGATTATATCTTTTGACTTTTTAAAGAAAACAGTGTACTGTTGCAGGTCCCAGAAATAGGGCTAAGTACTTTTTGCGCTTCGCGTCATTTTTTCGATATTATCCCATTGTTCTTCGGGAATAATATCCAGACCGTTAAATTCTCCTGCGCCTTTTAACCACTCTCCACCGTCTATTGTTATGACATCGCCATTAATGTAGCTGGAAAAATCCGATACAAGATATGCCGCAAGATCAGCCAGCTCGTCTAATTGTCCTAAACGTCCTAGTGGGATCCGTTTTGTAGGAGATAGGAGCTCGCCCAATTCACCTGGTAGTAGACGTTCCATTGCACCTGAAGTCTGAAAGGGACCAGGGGCAATTGCATTTAGACGTATACCTTTTTTTCCCCATTCGACAGCAAGGGATCTTGTCATTGCTAATACACCAGCCTTGGCTGTCGCGGAAGGGACCACATAACCTGAACCTGTCCAGGCATAAGTCGTTACAATGCTAAGCACCGTTTTATTTTGGTCCTTATTTTCAATCCAACGTTTGCCCAATGCTAAGGTGTAATTTATGCTACCCTGAAGTACTATTCCGATGACAGACTCAAAAGCACGATGACTCAGCCGTTCGGTAGGAGATATAAAATTTCCTGCGGCATTGTTGATTAAGATGTCGATCCCGCCCAATTGTTCGTAGCCATAAGCTACTACACGCTCTACATCTTCATAATTACGCACATCACCAGCTATCGCCAGGCATGTGCCTTGGTGTTTTTCGGATAGTTCTTTTGCTGTATGTTGAATCACATCATCCTTTCGGCTGCTGATTAGGCAAGAGGCACCTAGTTCCAGGAAATAATCAGTCATCGCTTTTCCTAGCCCAGTACCGCCACCTGTAATTAAAATGCGTTTGCCTTTTAGTGCACCTTCTTTTAACATGCCCATATCTTGTTTCGTTTTTATGTATGATTAAGTTACATAAATTTGAATGAAAATAAAAGTGGTGAATGAAAGACAGGGGAGGTGAGGGGATTGTAGCAAATGATAGGGGTAGGCTAACAAATGATAGGCGAACATAGGGAAGATGAAGACAAATTATAGGGAAAGCGGGAATGATGGGGAAGGTAAGGATGTAACTAACAAATGATAGGAAAATAGAACTGTAAGGTCGACTGCCTATAAATAAAAAACAGGGACTATTGACAAAATAGTCCCTGTTTTTTATTTTTTCCGATCTATTACTAGAAAGGAAATATGCTTATGCGCCTAATTGTACGCGTTTGAAAGCAGTTACAGTTAATCCTTTAGAAACTGAGTCTAAGAATTGAGCGATATTTTTAGAAGAATCTTTTACAAATTCCTGGTTCAACAACGTAGTGTCTTTGAAGAATTTGTTCAATTTACCTTGAGCGATTTTCTCAGCCATCTCTGCTGGTTTACCTTCTGCAATGATTTGCTCTTTCGCAATAGCGATTTCACGCTCGATTGTGTTTTGATCAACACCATCTTTATCAATTGCGATAGGGTTCATAGCAGCGATTTGCATAGCAACATCCTTACCAGCTTCTTCAGCACCAGCTGCATCAGCGGAAAGACCTACCAATACACCTAAGCGGTAGTTACCGTGGATGTAAGCGATTACTTTCTCTGCAGTGATAGTTTCGTATTTAGAAACGTCAATTTTCTCACCGATTACACCAGTTTGCTCGATCAAAGCATCAGCGATTTTCTTGCCATCAATTTCCAAACCTTTCAATTCTTCCAAAGAAGCAGGTTTGTTGTTCAACGCTAGGTCTGCGATTTTTTCTGCGAAAGCTACGAAATCTGAGTTTTTAGCTACGAAGTCAGTTTCACAGTTTACTTCAACTACGATACCTGATTTACCATCAGCAGTTGCTTTAGCGATGATAACACCTTCGTTAGAGTCGCGATCTTGACGGCTAGCAGCTACTTTAGCGCCTTTTTTGCGCAAGTAATCTACAGCAGCTTCAAAGTCACCATTAGACTCAACCAAAGCTTTTTTACAATCCATCATACCAGCGCCAGTTTGTTGACGCAATTTGTTTACATCTGATGCAGAAATTTGTACTGACATGTTTATTTCTTTTTATTATTGTTTACTACTGAAAATTTTGTACAATATTAACTTAAAACATGTTAAGCTAATATGAAGTTTAACATTCCTTGATAATCGAGAGTTGTTAAACCAAAAAACCGGAGAGATAGGCTAGTTCAAGAAAAGTAATCTTTTCCAGAAACTAACGCTACGCTATCCGGTTTGGAATAAAAATATTATTCTCCGTCTTTCGCTTTGCGAGGACGTTTAGCTTCTGAAGCTTCACTATTGTCAACTTTTGCTTTTGCAGCAGCAGCATCTTTTTCAGCTTCTTCTTCTTTGTCGCGTTTGCGCTCGTCCAAACCTTCTTGGATTGCTTGACCAATGATGCTAGCGATTAAGCTAATAGATTTACTAGCGTCATCATTTGCAGGGATTGGGAAATCAATGTTTGAAGGGTCAGAGTTTGTATCTACCATCGCGAAAGTAGGGATGTTCAATTTCATTGCTTCAGAAACAGCGATGTGTTCTTTTTTCACATCGATGATGAATAAAGCAGCTGGCAAACGGTTCAAATCAGCGATACCTCCTAAAAGGTTTTCTAATTTGATACGCTCACGTTGAATCATCAACTTTTCTTTCTTAGACAATACATCATAAGTACCGTCTTTTTGCATTTTGTCGATGTTAGACATTTTTTTGATAGACTTACGAACTGTAGCGAAGTTTGTAAGCATACCACCTAACCAACGCTCAGTCACGAAAGGCATGTTAACCTCTTTAGCTTGTTGTGCGATGATTTCTTTTGCTTGTTTTTTCGTTGCTACGAATAAAACTTTGCGACCTGATTTTACTATTTGTTTGATAGCTGAAGCAGCTTCTTCTAATTTCGTAAGAGTTTTGTTCAAGTCAATGATGTGGATACCGTTGCGCTCCATGAAAATGTACTTAGCCATTTTCGGATCCCATTTACGTGTAAGGTGACCAAAGTGCACACCTGCATCCAATAAATCTTGATAAGTAGTTCTTGCCATTTTTTGATCCTCCTTTGATTAACGTTTACTGAATTGGAATCTTCTACGAGCTTTACGACGTCCTGGTTTCTTACGCTCAACCATACGGTCATCACGTGTTACTAAACCTTTAGCGCGTAATGCAGGTTTAACTTCTGGGTTAAGCTCAACCAAAGCTTTTGCGATCGCTAGGCGAACAGCTTCTGCTTGACCTTTAACACCACCTCCGTTAACGTTTACTTTTACATCAAAGTTTGCTAATTCACCAGCTACGCTCAATGATTGTGTAGCGATATATTGCAAAGGTAATGTTGGGAAATACTCTTTGTAGTCTTTACCGTTTATGATAATGTTTCCGCTACCAGCAGTTAAGTAAATGCGGGCAACAGCAGTTTTTCTTCTTCCTGAAGTGTTAGTTGTTGACATGTCGATGCTCCTTAAAATTTAACTGGTTTTGGACTTTGTGCTTCATGTTTGTGCTCAGTACCAGCATAAACGTAAAGGTTCTTAAACAATTGACGACCTAAACGGTTTTTAGGAAGCATACCACGAACAGCTTTCTCAATGATGCGCTCAGGGAATTTAGCCATTAACTCTTTAGGAGAAACGAAACGTTGACCACCTGGGTATCCAGTGTAGCGTACGTAAACTTTGTCGCCTAATTTGTTTCCTGTCAATCTAATTTTGTCTGCATTGATAACAATAACGTTATCTCCACAGTCTACGTGTGGGGTGAATGTAGGCTTGTGCTTACCACGAATTACTTTCGCGATGTTGCTCGCCAAACGCCCCAAAATCTCTCCTTCAGCGTCAACAACGATCCACTCTTTGTTAACGGTGTTCTTGTTGGCAGAGACAGTTTTGTAACTTAACGTATTCACTTGCTTTTGTTTAAATAATTTGTAAATTTTTATTTATCTTCCCCTTATCACAAGGGTCTGCAAAGGTACATCTATTATTCTATATTTTAAAATCTATTTCACTTATTTTATTGAAAACGAGCTAAGTTTCTAACTGGATGGGCCAATCTCAATATTTTTACAACTTCCTCGAATGAATATTGTTACATTAGTTAGTATATTGCAGGAAGAATTTTTAATTATTTAGTGGAAGTAGATGAGATTGAATTTTTTAGATAAACGAGTTGTTCTAAGTTTTGTTGGATTTCTTTTTGGTACAGTCAGCCTAGTGCAGGCTCAGTCAGTGGAGAAGAAGAGCAAGCCCTATGACGCGCGGCTCAAAAATGTACAAGAAATATTAAAGCAAGGGAAAATCGGTCCTGGTGTAGATTCTTTAGATGCCATATTAGCGGATTACCCAAAAGCAGATGAGATCTATTTCACGAAGGCTATCCTTTTCGCTCAAATGCGAAATCAAGATGCCGCAATAGATGCCATAAAGGCAGCCCTAGAAATCCAACAGAAGCCTGAGTATCTAAGTTTCGCAGTCGATGCTTTTAAAAGTAAAAATGATGCGGATAGTGCACTGATCTATCTGGATAAATTGATCAACATAGATGAAAATAACACAGCTTCATTGAAACGTGAACGTATCATGTTGCTTTTTAATGGGGGATATAAAGACATAGCGCTCGAATATTTTCTTAAAACAAAAGAAATCGAAACTCCTTCCGATACGCTTGATATGGTGGGTAGTGTGCTGTTGAATGACGCTGGCGACTATAATGCTGTAATCGGTCTCCTGAAACCTTGGGCTGATAAAGGTACTAAATTGGCTCAGGTATACGGACAATTGGCACAGGCTTATAATCTTTCTAAAAACTCAAAACTTGCATTGGAATATATAAATAAGGGAATTCAAACTTCGCAGGAGGACTTCCTTTATTTTGATTTAGCCGACCTGTACCGGATAGATAAGAAAAGCAAATTATCATTTGATGCATTAAAAAAAGGATTTCAATCTAAAAAAATTGATTTCGGAGACAAAAATAGAATTATCATGACCTTGTTGGGACCTAAGAGTCCCTATTCCAATGCGCAGCTTTTGGAATTAGCCAATATTTTAGTTGAGGTGCACCCGCGCATTGCAGAAAGCCATATGGCCAAAGGGCAGGTATTGTGGCTGAACGAAGATAAAACAGCAGCACAAAGCTCGCTGGCAGTAGCAGTAAGTATGAATCCTTATCAGATCGATGCGTGGCGGATGTTGATGAGCCTGGATATGGATAAAGGAGAATTTGATCAAGCTATAGCCCATGGGGGAGAAGCCCTACATTATGTGGCCAATAATTCTACCATACTCTATTTCACAAGTATGGCCTACCTGATGAAAAAAGATACAGAGAATAGCCGTAAGTTTATGGAGGCAGCCTTGAATAATGCGCAGGACGAAACTCCTTTTTTACAAGCGAATATCTATGGAGGACTGGGTGATATCTACAATACATTAAAGATGTATAAAGAATCGGATGCTGCCTATATGGAGGCGATTAGATTGGACAGCACAAATGTGACCGCCATGAACAATTTAGCGTACTATTTATCGTTAAGAAAAGAGCGGCTGGATGAAGCGACGAAATATGCAGCAATGGCTACTAAATTGCAGCCCAACAACGGAACATTTGAAGATACCTATGCTTGGGTTTTATTTGCCGACGGTAAATATGAAGATGCGCTGGTTTGGATTCAAAAAGCGATGAAAAATACAAATCCACCGACAGCAGTCTTACTTGAGCATTATGGTGATATTTTGGTCAAATTGGGTAAGACCGGTGAAGCGCTCAAACAATGGAATCTAGCACTGGAAAAAGGTCTGGATTCTGATGAAAGTAAACAGAAAATAAAAAAGAAGATTGAGACAAAAAGCTATGTGGAATAAAATTCTTTGGGTAGGTATTCTGGTGATTCTGCTTTCTTCTTGTAGCTCCAAAAAGAAACTATTGAAAGGAGCAGGTCTCAAATCAGAAAATGAACTGGTCATCAAAGATAATACACGTGAAGCAAAGAAAACCTCGCTGCGTAATCTTTTTTTGACCAATTTAAGCTATTCGACGTTTTCGGGAAAGGCGAAAATGCGTCTCGATCTGGGTAAGGATAAGTTTGACGTTACTTCTAATATCCGGATCGAAAAAGATAAAAGGATCTGGATATCGATTTCGGCGACCCTTGGGATCGAAGTTGCTCGCGTTTTAATTACGCCGGATAGCGTACAGATTCTGAATAAGTTTCAGAATGAGTATATGGTCAAACCATTTGACTATCTCTATCGTTTCGCAAGCCCTGATCTTACTTTTTCTAACCTGCAGGATTTACTTTTGGCGAATATATCCGTTAATCTTCTGTCAGATATCGATGCGGTGAATTTGAAACAGGATCCAAATTCTGTGCAGTTGGATGGAAAACTGAATGAACTTGATTTCTTATATAAATTGAACAACAATAATCGCCCCTACCAGTTCAGGCTGTCACAGTTGTCAAAAAAACAACTATTGGAAGCGAATTATGGGGAATATGCAATGGCTTCCGGTCAGGAATTTCCGATGCTGCTAAAAATGATTATTTCAGATGGACGTCAGGAGATAAAAACAGAGATTAATTTTAACAAAGTGACATTTAATGAACCTGTTGAAATGCCTTTTTCAGTGTCATCGCGATATAAAGTAATCCGATAAGAAGTTATCTATTTCCATTAGATTTATTACTTTCGCATTTAGTTTGCTATTGTAAATGAAAAAAATGGGGTTAGGAAAGTAGCAAACACTAAATAAATAGTACTGTAAATGAACTTTAAAAAGACGATATTTGGTATAGTAGCATTCATTTTGATGATTGGTATTTCTGCTGCTCAGACGAGAGCCGAGCTGGAAAAACAGCGGGAGAAACTTACTCGTGAAATTGCTGAATTGCAGAATACTGTGAAAGAAATAGCCAAGGAAAAATCGTTGACACAGCAACAGGTAACAGCCTTAAGTAAGCAGATCAACTTACGTGAACAAAAAATAAATACAATCACTTCTGAGGTAGCAGTCATCAATAAACATATTAATGCGAATACGACGGCAGTAAATAAATTGAAGGCTGAACTGGAAAAAATGAAACGTGATTATGAAAAGATGGTCATGTTTGCTTTTCGTAATCGCAATGCCTACAATAAATTGATGTTTATTTTTGCTTCGAAGGATTTTAATCAAGGATTTAGACGCGTAAAATATTTACAGCAATTTAATGATTCAAGGAAATTAAAGGCTGCGGATATCGAGAATACGAAGAAACAGATCGAGCAAAAAATTGCGCAATTGCAAGCCGATCGAAATAAGCAGGTGGCACTGATGAAAGAGCAAGAAACGGAGAAGAGAACGATCTCTCAACAACGCTCTGTTTACTCTGGGCAATTGAGTGACCTCATTGTTACAGAACGTGGTGTGAAGAAAGATATCACGCAAAAACAAAAAGAAGAGCGTCGCATCAATGCTGCCATCAAAGAAATCATTAGAAGAGAGATTGAAGCTGAGAGAAGACGTGCAGAAGCTGCTCGTCGTGCTGCCGAAGCAGCCGCAGAACGTAATCGGAAAGCAAATGAGTCTGCAAATGCTTCGAAAGGTAAAAGCAATACGACTACAAAAAGTAGTAATACCGCACGGAAATCAGATTCTGAGGTTTTACGTAGCACACCCGAAGCGATCAAACTTTCAAATGATTTTAGGTCTAATCGTGGTAGTTTGCCTTGGCCAGTTTCGAATGCGAAAGTTATGCAAGGTTTTGGTGGTGAAAGCGTCGGTAGAAATGTGAACTGGGATCATGAGTCTGTGAAAATACAAACGTCTAGTGGTGCCGCAGTTAAAGCTGTTTTTGCAGGCGAGGTAAGTAGCGTGTTGACGATGTATGGGCAACGTATTGTGATGATTAAACACGGGGAGTACTTTACAGTATATAATAACTTAGGTAGTGTAAGTGTTTCTAAGGGACAGAAGGTAAGTACAGGTCAAACAATCGGTACGGCAGATGTGGATTCAGATACAGGTGTACCAATGGTCGACTTCTCTGTTTATCAGGGATCAACACCATTGAATCCGATGTCATGGTTGGCTAGATAAGAAATAATTACTATATTTAATAATTATCACTACATTTGTAAAGAGGGAGAATAGATTTAGTTTAAAAGAATTGAAAAACAAGAAATTATAGATATGTCAACATCATTTTTAATCATGGGTTTGGGAGCGAATGAGATTATCCTCATTGTAATAGCATTGTTACTATTATTCGGAGGTAAGAAGATTCCTGAGTTGATGCGCGGATTGGGTAAGGGGGTGAAAGAATTCAAAGAAGGTCAAAAAGAAGATTCTTCGGCTGAAAAGAAATCTGAAGTAGAAGATAACAAATAAGGATAATTTTATCCCATATAGCATAAATACGATTTTGTGAGGAACAAAATCGTATTTTGTTTTATCCTGGACCTATAGCTGAATAGGCCAAACCATTTTTATACTAAAATCCATTTCTAAGCGTTTAAATTATTGTTGATTTTTTAAGAAGGAAAATCAGACCTGGATTTAACAGTAAATTTATGATCAGAAAACAGACGTTAATTTCAATACTAGGAGGGCTATGCTACGTGCTGCCTATCATGGCTCAGGAAAGCGCTGTAGAAGGTATGAGAGAGGCCACACATCAGGTTATTCAAGGAAGGATTGACAGAGAAAAGCAGGAGATTTATCAATATCTGGACAGTGTCAAATCTTCGGGAAATAATCGACAAGATGATTCCACCATTACCGAAGAAGAAATACAGCTCGTTCGCAAACTCAAAGCAATCGAACGAGAAGTGCCCTTAAATTACTCTCCACAGGTGAAAAACCTGATCTCCAAATACACCTCCAACAATTACAATCCTTATATGTGTAGAATGATGGGACTTGGACAATATTACTTTCCAATGTTTGATCGCATCATGGATGAGGTGGGGGTGCCTAGAGAACTGAAATATCTGAGTGTGGTCGAATCGTCTTTGAATCCGCGTGATATTTCAAGTGCTGGTGCTACCGGATTATGGCAGCTTATGTATTATGAGGCAAAGACTTACAACCTGACCGTAGATAGTTATACCGATCAGCGTATGGATCCCATCGCTTCCAGCTACGCGATCGCGAAAATCTTGAAAGAAGCTTATGACGAATATGGTGACTGGCTTTTGGCAATCGCATCATATAATGGCGGAAAAGGTGCTGTTGGACGGGCGATTCAACGTTCGGGTAAAGATAAACCTACTTTTTGGGATATCGCTCCCTATCTGACACAACAAACACAAAACTATATTCCCAAATTCATTGCTATGACTTATGCGATGAAGTATGCCGAGGAAAACGATATAAATGCCGCTGATACAGAGCTCTCTCTGAGAACCCAAGCATTAGACATCAATAAACGGATCTCGTTAAATCAGATAGCAGCAGCTTTAGATGTATCTAAAGAAACCCTCCGCGCACTAAATCCTAGCTTTAAGAAGAATATTTTAAATGGTACAGAGGAAGCTCCACTAAGATTAGTTTTGCCTGTATTGGATAAGAGAATAGCTACCGAGGAGCTATATGCTGCCCTTAATACACCTATACCCACTTCAGTGATGGCTAGTTCGGGTACTAACGAGCCTACCGAACTTTTAAAAGATGGAAAATATAAGGTGAAAGTCGGAGAAACATTTGCTTCAGTAGCTGAGAAATTTGAGGTTACTGTTCAGGATATAAAGTCTTGGAATAACCTACGCGGAAATAAAATCGTACCGGGGCAAAATCTATTGATCAAGAAGGAAGATAATTTTGTCAATGCGAAATTAGCGCATAATGCTGAAAAATCGGTTAAGAAGAGTCAACAACGAGCTGCTAGCCGTACAGCGTATTATGTGGTTAAAAGGGGTGATACCTTATCCCAAATTGCTGATAAAAATGGTGTATCTGTTAGCCGGTTAAAAAGTGATAATGATCTGAATGGAAGCCGGATCAAACCGGGAATGAAATTGAAAGTATCAAAGAAATAGCAACATGGTTATACTAACCATGCTGCATCTTCTTCGTTATCAAATTCCTCTAGGGTAACAGTGACATGCTCTTTTAGGATAGTAGACAATTTGGTGCCATAGTAGTCACTAAAGATTGGGAACTTGTGATGGCTCCGATCAATCAATACCGCTGTTCTCATCTTCCTTAATGGAACATTGAGAAACACACCCAAACCATAGGCCAGTGCTCGACCACTATTTAATACATCATCAACTAGGATGATTGTTTTGTCTTTTGCAATATCAACAGGTAAATCTGTACCAGCACTCAAAGACCGGCTTGTTTTCTTCATGGTAACTTTAATCAAAAGAATTTCCTTGTCTGAGATATCCTTTAATATCGCCTGCAGGCGTTGCGCAAATACATAACCCCGATCTGCAATCCCCACTAAAACAAGTGTTTCGTCTTCAAAATTGTCTTCTAGAATCTGATAGGCAATACGGATAGACTTCTGTTTTATTTGTTCTTTATTTAAGATGAGCGTTTTCTTTGAAGACATAATAGTATTTCAATGATTATAGGGTAAAAATAGGATATTAAATTGTATAAAAAAAGTCCAAAGCCGTTTAAAGCTTTGGACTTTTTTATGTCGATAACTGAATCCCTAGTTCAGTTTATTATCTTTTTCTGCTTTCAATATTTCGGCTGTAAGCGATTTATTGTCTTCCGGTAAACGTCCACCATTATAATAATAGCGTCTCCAGTAAGGTTCGTCTAAATTACTGATCATAACACCCTTGCTGGAAGAAGCATGAGCAAATTTATTATCACCAATATAAACACCCACATGTGTAATGCTTCTACTTCTGATTTTGAAGAATACCAAATCCCCCGCTTTCAACTCATTCTTCTCTACAGTCTTTACTTGCGAATACTGGTTACGACTATTGTAACCCAATGACGTGTTAAATACTTTGTCATATAATTCGTAAGAAAATTTAGAACAATCAATGCCTCGTTTTGAATCCCCACCCAAACGGTATGGAGTACCTAGCCATTCGTAAACAAATTGATAAAGTTTTGTGTTTGTTGTTGCCGAGACTGCAACACCCATAATTTGTGAGAAGTATTCTTTGGCAAGGTTATCAGGATCTGATTCAGGTTTGGAGTTTCTGTTGGTTTGTGCCTGCGACACTAGACATAAGCCGATAAATAGCATTGACGCTATAAATTTCTTTGTTTTCATTAAATCGCTTTTTTGTACAACATTTAACTTTTAAAATTCAATACTGTCATCTATTTTGGACAGCACTGTTGCGAATATAATACAATATCAGTTTAAGGTCAAATTTTTTTAAAGCTATTTAACGAAATTTTAACAATTTTAACATCTTCCTTAACGCTTTTTGGAGATATCGAAATTTAATCGGTCTATCGAACTTTTACTACAAGCAGGTGGTGGTTTCAGGCTCTCAAAAATAGCGGTGTTATGCTAGAATACTATTCTTTAAGGCTCGTTTTTGTGAAACTGAAAAAAAATATTAATTTTCTTTAGGAATGTGATAATATTTGTTCTATATTTACAATACATAAGCAAAAACAATGAACACAAACACAATTATTACAACGATTATTATTACCACCGGGATAAAACTCAGGAGGAAGTAGTTTCATTGTATATAATTGTAGACACAATATTTCGAAGCGCTTTCCTCAAAAGGGAAAGCGCTTTTTTTTGTCACATAAATCAAACTAAACAAACAGTATAGATCAGTATGAAAGTTTTAAAATTTGGAGGAACTTCAGTCGGAACAGTAGAAAGTCTGAAAGCAGTCTTAAGTATTGTTAAAAAATCCTACGACGCTAAGGAAAAGCCCCTTGTGGTATTATCCGCGATGTCGGGTGTAACAAATTTACTAACCCAATTGGCAGAAGACGCAGCTGAAGGGAAGTCCTTTTCGGATGGACTTAAATCTTTGGAAGATAAACATTTTGCAGTCGTGAAAGAACTTCTCGCAGTGAAGTTTCAAAATCCTGTTTTCACGAAACTTAAGTTATTTTTCAATGAGATCGAGGATCTTCTCCAGGGGATTTTTGCACTGAGAGAATTGAGCAATCAAAGCAAAGACTTAATTCTCAGCTATGGTGAGCGTTGCTCCAATTATATGGTTTCTAAGGTCATGGAACAGTACATACCGGAAGCTTTATTTATAGATGCCTCACACTATGTAAAGACTGATTCTAATTTCGGTAATGCCCATTTAAATGAGGCATTGACCGAGCAGCTTGTGAAATCAATGTATATCACCCATGGTGACAAACTGCTGTTTGTGACCGGCTTTATCGGTAGCAACGAGAATGGCCGCATTACCACCTTAGGACGAGGCGGATCGGACTATACAGCCGCTATCTTTGGGTCGATATTGGATGCTACGGCGATCGAAATATGGACTGATGTTAACGGAATGCTGACCGCTGATCCCAGGATCGTGAAAAAAGCATTCTCACTCCCCGTGCTTTCCTATACTGAAGCAATGGAGCTATCTTATTTTGGTGCTAAAGTCATCTACCCGCCCACCATGATCCCTGCATTTTTGAAAAAAATCCCAATTGTCATTCGTAATACTTTTGAACCTGATTTCTCAGGTACGGTGATCCAATTTGATAGTGGAAAGACCGCGCTACCAATCAAAGGAATTTCTTCTATTTCGGATATCTCTGTGATCAATCTAAGTGGATCAGGAATGATCGGCAAGTCAGGGTTTAGCGGACGTCTTTTTACACTGCTGGCTAGGGAGCAAATCAATGTTGTATTGATTACACAATCTTCTTCCGAACACAGTATCACCTTTGCAGTCAACCCATCGGATGCGAAACGCGCGATCCAGCTGATCGAAATGGAATTTGAATTAGAAATTCAGGCGAATAAATTAGTCATCCCCGCTATCGAGGAAAATCTATCTGTATTGGCCATTGTCGGTGAAAATATGAAACGTACTCCGGGAATGTCCGGTAGGTTATTTTCTGCACTTGGAAGGAATGGTATCAATGTCCGAGCAATAGCACAAGGCTCATCCGAATACAATATTTCGGTCATCATCGGCAAAGAAGATTTAGCTAAAGCACTTAATGCTGTTCATGATGCTTTTTTTGCGGAGTTGAAAAAGACTTTGCATGTGTTTAATATCGGTACAGGTAACATCGGTGCGACGCTATTTAAACAATTAGAGGATCAGCATGATTTTCTGCTCGATAAAAATGATATTGAGATCAAAGTTGTTGGAATTTCCAATAGCCGTAAAATGTTGTTCAATACCGAAGGTGTGGAACTAGATAATTGGTCAGCTGAACTCGAGAAAAATGGTTCCGAGGCAGATCTGGCTTTATTTATCGAAAAAATGAAAGCCCTGAACTTGCCAAACTGTGTTTTCATTGATAATACGGCTAGTAAATTGCCCGCAACATATTATGAAGATATCTTTAAATCCAATATCTCCATCGTAACCTGTAACAAAATCGCAAATTCTGGAAAATATGCGCAATATAAGACGCTTCGCGATACTGCACATAAACATGGAGTGGATTTCTTCTATGAAACAAATGTTGGGGCCGGATTGCCTATCGTAAGGGTTCTTAAAGACTTGATGCTCAGTGGTGACCGTATCTTAAAGATCGAGGCTATTCTTTCAGGTACTATATCTTACATCTTCAATAATTTCAAAGACGATGCTACTTTTTTCAATGTTGTAAAGCAAGCACAAGAATTGGGCTATACCGAACCGGATCCAAGGGACGATCTGGGGGGAATAGACTTTATGCGTAAAATGTTGATTTTAGCCAGAGACGCTGGTTATCCTGTTGAAGCGGAAGATGTAGATCTCGGGCCAATTCTTCCGGAAGCCTGCCTGAAAGCCGAGACTGTAGATTCCTTCTACACTGAACTACAAAAGGAGAATACCTATTTTGAAGAGATGAAAGCGCGCGCTGCCCGCGAGAACAAAGTAATCCGATATATCGGAAAACTGGAGAATGGAAAGGTTTCCATTGCGATCCAATTTGTGGATGAAAATCATCCTTTTTATGCGCTGTCTGGTAGTGATAATATTATTTCATTTACGACAGAACGGTATAAAGAGCGTCCTTTGGTTGTAAAAGGCCCAGGTGCTGGAGCGGAAGTGACTGCAGCAGGTGTTTTTGCAGATTTAGTTAACGTAGGTGCATAAAACTATTTTAGAGGAAATAACGACTGAAGTAATGGCCAATAATTTAAATGTAGAATATCTAAAAGGTAAAGTAATCGATTTAGACAAGATGTTACCCGAAGTTCGGGTATTTGCTCCCGCAACTGTAGCGAATATGATCTGTGGTTTTGATATACTGGGCTTTGCTGTGGAGCAGCCAGGAGATGAGGTGATCATGCGACGCAAGCAGCAACCCGGCGTGACTATAAAGCAAATTACAGGAGATGACGGTAGACTCCCGCTCGATCCGAGCAAAAATACCGTTTCGGCTTGTGTTCAGTACCTGTTGCAGGCGCTAAATATTGCTTCGAAAGTAGGTGTTGAAATTGAATTGCACAAGCACATGCCAATCGGATCTGGCTTGGGATCCAGTGCCGCGAGTACGGTGGCTGGGCTCTTTGCGATTAATGTTATGCTTGGTAATCCATTGACAAAAGAAGAACTTTTACCATTTTGTGTCGAGGGGGAACGGTTGGCCTGTGGCACCGGACATGCTGATAACGTTGCACCAGCGCTTTATGGTGGTATTACGTTGATCAGAGGAAACGAACCTTTAGATGTTATTTCAATTCCTTCACCGAAGGAGTTAGTGGCAGCCGTCGTATTTCCACAAGTAGATGTCCCTACACGTGATGCCCGACAATTAATTAAAGATAAAGTGCTATTAAAAGATGCTGTAACACAATGGGGCAATATTGCTGGGTTGGTCGCAGCATTATTTATGGAAGATTATGATTTGATTGCCCGAAGTATGAAAGATATCCTAATTGAGCCTACGCGCGCGATCCTGATTCCACAGTTTTATGAAATGAAGGAAATCGCTCTACAACATGGAGCCTTGAGTTTCGGGATATCCGGTTCAGGTCCCTCGGTAGTCGCGATCACACGGGATGAGCAGATCGCAAAAAGTATTGCAGACAGAATTCAGGCTCATCTCAAAGAAAATGAAATCGACAGCTTCGGTTATGTGTCAAAGGTAAATATCGAAGGACCAAGGGTGTTAAATTAGAGATTTTACTGTACCATGCGTGTAAAAACTAAGCAAGGTGCAAAGTATCTTACTGATTGCATAAAAATCGTATAATGTGCTCTTTTTGATTAATCAGAATAAATGTACATCAAATAAGTATTAAAAGATGAAATTTTACAGTACAAATAATAAGACATTAGCTGTTTCTTTTAAAGATGCAGTGTTTAATTCGCTGCCAGCGGATAAAGGGTTGTATATGCCCGAGCAAATTCCGCAATTGGATCCATTGTTTATCAAAAATATACAACAATATTCCCTACAGGAAATTGCTTTGGAGGTTGCTTCAACTCTTTTGGGCAATGATATTCCTAAACCAGATCTAAAGAAGATTGTTGATGAAGCGATTAATTTTGAGGCACCCGTAAAATTCCTGAACAACAGTACAGCTGTTTTGGAGCTATTTCACGGGCCTTCTTATGCCTTTAAGGATTTTGGAGCCCGGTTTATGAGCCGTATCATGGGGTATTTTTCTAAAGCCGACGATAAGTTGCTGGACGTACTTGTCGCAACTTCTGGTGATACAGGAGGGGCTGTAGCCTTAGGTTTCTTAGGGGTAGAGGGAACTCGCGTTACAATATTATACCCCAAAGGCAAAGTCTCCGAGGTGCAGGAGCTTCAGTTGACTACAAATGGGCAAAATATACGCGCATTAGAGGTAGATGGTACATTTGACGACTGTCAGGCACTTGTGAAGCAGGCTTTTAATGATGGGGAACTCAATCAGACTTTGCGGTTAACATCGGCCAATTCAATTAATATTGCCCGATTGATCCCACAGACCTTTTATTACTTTTATGCCTACGCGCAACTAAGATCCCAAGGGATCAATGAAGTCGTATTTACTGTGCCAAGTGGTAATTTTGGGAATATTGGGGCAGGTTTATTGGCTTACAAAATGGGGCTTCCTGTCAAACATTTTGTGGCAGCGACAAATGTCAACGATACAGTACCACGATTCCTTTCTTCGGGACAATATGAGCCTAAACCTTCTGTTCAGACATTGAGTAATGCTATGGATGTTGGAGACCCAAGCAACTGGGTACGGATTCAGGATCTTTTTGCAGCTAATCTAGCGGAGTTAAAAGCTATGCTCTCTTCTTATACCTTTACTGACGAGGAAACAAAAGTTGGGATGGATAAGCTTGTTAAAGATGCAAATTATATCGCCTGTCCTCATACTGCCATTGCTTGGTTGGGAGCACAAGCCTATGCGAAGGAATATCCAGGTACTTACGCTTCGGTATTCTTATCGACGGCACATCCTTGTAAATTTCCGGATGCAATAGATGCTGATGTATTTGCAAAAATTGTATTGCCGGACGGTGCAGAAGCGTTGCAGGGAAAAGAAAAATTAGCGGAACCTTTGGCGGTAAACTTCGAAGCGTTCAAAAGATATCTAATCAACCATAACTAAACCCGAAGGGGGCGATCTTTTTGAACGTCCCCCTTTTTCTCTATTCGTAACTCCTCCCATAATCTCTTTTCAAATCTTTAATTCTTTGAGGGGCTTTCACTTTTTGGATAGTGTTTTTATAAACTAGCTCTTATCGATGATGGCTTAGGTATTAGCTGTTTTTGTTGCTTATGCTATTTATATCGTATGTTTCATTTGGATGTCGAAATAATAAGTTAATTTTGCAGTAATGAAATCAGTTTATTTGAATAAGGGTAAGGATAAAGCTGCCTGGCAATTGCATCCTTGGGTATTTTCTGGAGCAATTAAATCATTGTCCGATAAGATTGAAGATGGCGAAATTGTAGGGGTTTACAATGCCGAGCGTGAGTTTATTGCGTATGGATTGTTTCACAATAGTTCGCGGGTGGCCATCCGTTTACTGGAATGGAATCCACAAGCTCAGATTGATGCGGATTGGTGGCGCACCCGTATTCAAAAGGCGGTGGCAGCTAGACAACATTTGCTGCAGGAAGGCATTACCAATACCGTTCGTTTGATTTTTGCCGAGGCAGACTTTCTTCCTGGATTAATTGCGGATAAGTATGCTGATTTTATTTCTATTCAGGTCCATTCTGTAGGAGTAGAAAAAGTTAAAGATATCATTATTGCGGAGCTAAATATGTTGCTAAATCCTACTGGAATTTATGAGCGGAGTGATCTGAAATCTCGTGAGCATGAGGGCCTACCAGATACAAATGGTCTTTTGTCGGGAGAGGTACCACCTGAATTTGTGGACGTCATCGAAAATGGCCTTCATTATAAGGTAAATATCATTGATGGGCAAAAATCAGGTTTCTATTGTGACCAACGTGAGAATAGGTTATTGACAGCGCAGTATGTTATCAATAAAAAGGTATTGGATTGTTTCTGTTATTCTGGTGGATTTACATTGAACAGCTTAAAAGCTGGTGCAAGTGAAGTTGTGTCCGTAGATAGCTCTGCGTTGGCGATTGAAACTCTTGAAAAAAATGTAGCCGAAAACGGATTTGAGCCAAGTCGGCATAAAGCGATATTGTCTGACGTCAATAAGCAATTGCGTAAGTTTGTAGATGAGGGTGAAAAATTCGATTTGATAGTCTTGGATCCTCCAAAGTATGCACCTTCCCGTTCAGCTTTGGAAAGAGCGTCACGGGCTTATAAAGATTTAAATCGTCGGGGTTTAATGCTGTTGAATAGCGGTGGGTTATTGGCGACATTCTCATGTTCTGGAGCGATGGATATGGACACCTTTAAACAGGTGCTTGCCTGGGCCGCATTGGACGCAGGTAAAGAGATACAGTTTATTCGACAATTCCATCAACCCGAAGATCATCCTGTTAGGGCCTCCTTTCCAGAGGGAGAATACCTCAAAGGACTGTTGGTACGCGTATTATAAATAAATGCAGATATATAGGTTGATTTGAATAAATCGACCTTTTTAATTTAAAGCGAAATCATGATCAAAGAAAAAGAAACTAGACCTATTTTTTCTATTTTGTTTGCCGTGAGTATGGTGCACCTGCTGAATGATCTTATTCAGGCTGTAATTCCTGCCACATACCCTTTATTAAAAGAAGAGCATCACTTGAGTTTTTCTCAGGTGGGGATGATTACATTAGTATATCAGATTGCCGCTTCAATTTTTCAGCCTGTTGTAGGCTCATTTACGGACAAACATCCTGTTCCATATTCACAGATTATCGGTATGTCCTTTTCGCTTGTAGGCATGTTGTTGTTTTCCCAGGCACATAGCTATGCATGGATATTGTTCTCCGTTTTTCTCGTTGGGATCGGATCCTCAATTTTCCATCCGGAGTCCTCACGTGTGGCTTACATGGCCTCAGGTGGCAGAAGGAGTATGGCACAGTCCATTTTTCAGATCGGTGGGAATGCAGGGACAGCTCTAGCACCTATTATAGTTGCTTTTCTGGTCTTACCTCGAGGGCAGCAGGCTATTGCTTGGATGTGCTTATTTACAATTGTTGGCCAGTTTATTTCCTATTATATCGGCACTTGGTATAAGCGTCGTCTTGCAAATGTTTCGAGATCAACAAAAAGGAATATTCGTGTTCCAGATCTTCCCAATTCACGTATTGTCGCAACTGTCATTATCCTATTGTTGTTAATCGTTTCTAAATATTTCTATATCGCAAGTATTACTAATTATTTTCAGTTTTACACGATGAAAAAATTTGGCATCAATGAGGTGGAGGCACAGGTTTACTTGTTTTATTTTCTGATCGCCGTTGCGGTTGGCACCTTATTAGGGGGAGCATTTGGGGATCGTTTTGGAAGGAAATATGTGATTTGGTTCTCCGTTTTAGGCGTAGCTCCCTTCGCTTTGGCCTTACCCTATGTTGGTCTTACAATGACCGGGATACTGATTGTGATCATCGGATTAATATTGTCATCCGCTTTTCCTGCAATTATTGTATATGCACAGGAGTTATTGCCTAAGAAGTTGGGTATGGTCTCTGGTTTGTTTTATGGATTTGCATTTGGCATGGGAGGGATCGGGTCTGCCGTACTCGGATGGCAGGCAGATCATACATCCATCGAATTTATTTACCATCTGTGTTCGTATTTACCCTTAATCGGTGTCGTCGCCTATTTTCTTCCTAATCTACAGAAAACGCCCTATAAAGAGATTTAGAATATGATATATTAAAAAGCGGGAGTGTCCAAAAAGGTTGGATACTCCCGCTTTTCTTTAGTATTATTCGTATCCCCTTAAAACCTCTTTTGAAGTAATCAATTCTCAGGGGGCTTTTACTTTTTGGGCAATTTTCTCTTTTATACTATTTGATACAGTCCATCCAGGCTGCTGCCATTAATTGTGCTCCAGCTAGAGTAGGGTGCACACCATCCGCTGCCCAATAGGCTCCTGGGGCAGTCTTTTGGGCATTATCAAAGATTTTTTGATAGGGAAGGAGTATCGCGTTGAATTCTTTCGCAACATTACGTGCAGTCTCTTGATAGGCTAAAAATTTGGGGTACCAAGCATCCGTGATATGGCCTACACCTTTTATAGCAAAAGGTTCTCCAATAATCAGTTTAACATTCGGAAGTTTTTGTAGTGTCTCATGCAACAATTGCTGGTACTGCGATTTATATTCTTCAACGGTCGTTTTGGCGCCGCGGTCTATCGTTCGCCAAAAATCATTTACGCCGATCAAGATACTTAATACTGTTGGTTTGAATGCCAATGTATCCTCCGCCCAACGTTTTTGAAGGTCGGGAACACGATTGCCACTAATCCCAGTATTATAGACCTTCAGTTTCTTTGCGGCATATTTATTCAATAATTCGCTTGTGGCCAACAAGGCATACCCCTGACCTAGGGCTTTGGTGTCATTGGGATTTCTGTTATTCCTATCGCGGCCTACATCCGTAATGGAATCCCCCTGAAATAGGATGACATCTTCGTCATTCAAACTTATTTTTGAAGATTTGAAACTATCTTCATGGGCATAAGCTTCGTTGCCCAATAAATTGGCTCCAGTCAAAAGACCGGCGCCAATGATACTTTTTTTGATAAATGATCTGCGGTTTGTGCTCATTATTAGGTTTTTGTTATGCTTAAAGTTACATACTTTAAGCATACTTTTCCAAACCTTTTATAATGATGTTACAGGCTTTTTCAATTTCAGCTTCCGTAATGGTCAATGGTGGAGCCACGCGAAGTGCTGTTTCACAGTGAAGATACCAGTCAATCATAACACCATGCTCTGCACAGTATTTACTGACGTTATAAACCTGCTCAAAGTTGTCCAATTGTAAGCACATCATAAGGCCTTGGCCCCGGATTTCTTTAATTGCTGGATGACTGAGCTTTTCCCTAAATAAGTTGGCCTTATGGGCTACCTGTTCAACCAGTTTTTCGGATTTGATCACTGCGAGCGATGCACGTGCGGCAGCACAGCTCACGGGATGTCCTCCGAATGTGGTGATATGACCCAACATTGGATTGTCTTTAATGACATCCATTACTTCTTTAGCGGCAACAAAGGCGCCCAATGGCATACCGCCACCAATGCCTTTGGCCAACATCAGTATATCAGGTACAATACCGAAATGTTCGAAGGCAAACAGTTTTCCTGTACGACCAAAACCAGTCTGGATTTCATCGAAAATTAAAAGGGTGCCAGTTTCGTCACAACGTTTTCTTACCGCTTGCATATAGGCTATATCTGGGACCCTGACACCAGCCTCTCCTTGAATAGCCTCTAGGATCACAGCGGCTGTTTCAGTTGTAATTTTCGTTAAGTCTTGCGGGTCATTAAACGTAATAAAGTCTATTTCTGGAAGGAGTGGGGCATAAGCCTTACGATAATCATCGTTTCCAATAAGGCTAAGTGCACCCTGTGTACTTCCATGGTAGGCCTTTTTTGCAGCGATAATCTGTCTCCGTCCAGTATATTTCTTGGCTATTTTCATAGACCCTTCGACAGCTTCCGCACCACTGTTGGTCAGGTATACTGATTGAAAATTTGTAGGTAATTCCGCAAGTAATTCTGTTGCAAACTGGACTTGAGGGGCTTGTACAAATTCACCATAAACAGTGACATGCAAATACTGATCGAGCTGAGCCTTTATTGCTTCGAGTACCTTGGGGTGACGATGTCCGATATTACTCACATTAAAACCGGAGACAAGATCCATATATTCTTCCCCATTTGGCCCATAAAGGTAGACACCCTCGGCCTTAACCACTTCAACCAACCTAGGTGAGCTAGAGGTTTGAGCAGTGTTCATCAAAAATAATTCTCTATTGCTTAGCATGATTTTACAAATGTCCGAAAATAAAAAAGAAGTCTTCAAGACTTCTTTTTTATTTTTGAGATTATTTCCGCCTATTTTGTAAAGATTTGTAGAGATGCTCCCTGAACTCCTGTTCTACTTCAAAAAACTGTGAAGCTCGGGCGTTGCCTATCACCTTGGCAAATTTTGCGCGGTACTCCTTTTTTATCTGTACTTCTTTGGCATCATATTGCAATACATCCCTCGATCCACCTCTAAAACTGTTTTTAGGGGCTCCATTCAGTTTCTCTTTCCGGATATCCCATAATGTTTGGCTATATTCATTATAGAGTGGAAAGAATTGCTGTGCTTCTTTGGGTGTTAAATCTAGTTCCTTAGTAATATAAGCTATCTTTTCATTTTCAATAGCTTGAAATCGATTTTTGTCTTGCGCAAAGCCCAAGGCAATAGAAAATATACTAAAGAACAATGTTATCCATATGTTTTTTTTGTTGAACATCATTATAAGGTATAGTTTAGATAATCTTCTATCTCTTGTTTAGATATGTTAGTACCAAATCCTTTCGTTGGAAGATTTGTTTCATCCGTATATTGGGACATATATATTATGTCATCACCTGAAGCCGATGCCGAAAGGTAATTAATAATTTCCTGCTTGGGTATTTCAGATAAATGTTGACTGAGCTGTTCTTCGGCTACATTATCTTGTACGATCGTATTTTGCTGCTGGAATTGATAGCCCCAATATCCACCTAGACCTAACATGGCTGTGAACGAAGCTGCTACTGCATATCGGGTATACCATTTTTTTGGTTTTCCTAAGCGACGGATCGGAGTTGAATCTCTTTCTTCTTTTATGTCCTGAATAGCCCCGATAATTTTGTCTGAAAGCGTATCAAAATAATGTGGTGGCAGGTCAAAACCTGTGACAGGAACCGTATCTTTTAATTTTTCTTCTGCAACACGAGCGAAAATAGCATCTTCAAGATCTGCATGATAATTTACAGGAAGAGCGAAACCATCCGTTGAGATAGCTTCCTTCAATTCTGCTTCTGCAATACGAGAAAAAATAGCATCTTCAAGATCTGCATGATAATTTACAGGAAGAGCGAAACTATCCGTTGAGATAACTTCCTTCAATTCTGCTTCTGCAATACGAGAGAAAATAGCATCTTCAAGATCCGCATGATAATCTACAGGAACAGCAAAGCCATCCGATTTGATTTTTTCTTTTAAGTTTTCTTCCGAAATTCGATGAAAAATGTCTCCTGTCAATTTATCCGAATACTGTTCAGGAATAGCGAAGCCATCTACAGTGACTTGAGCTTTGAGAGAGTCTGCTGCTATTTTGCTCAACACAACATCAGGGAGCGAATCAAAGTATCCTTCAGGAACCTCAAATACAGATTCATCTTTGCATTCTATCCATTTGACTTGCGCTATTATTTTAGATTCTAAATCACTGAAATAATTTTCAGGCACGCCAAAAGGATTTTCACGCAATGATTCTGGAAGATGATTAGATTCCAGCCCATCATGATATGTGCTATTTTCCTTCATAGTATTTGTTAGAACCGAATTTCGCTAAAAGGTTTAATCGTGGTTGTTAAAAAAAGCCTCTATTTTTTTTACTGCCAAATGATAAGATGCTTTTAATGCACCAACACTTGTGCCTAATACATTAGAAATCTCTTCATACTTCATGTCTTCAAAATATTTCATATTGAAAACTAATTTCTGTTTCTCTGGCAATGTTAATAAAGCCTGTTGCAATTTCATTTGAGCTTTGTCGCCATTAAAGTAATTGCCATCCGCAAGTGTTTCTGCTAAGTAAGCAGTCGTGTCGTCATCCAACGACACGTTCTGCTTTTGCTTTTTTTTATTTAAGAATGTAATACATTCGTTTGTTGCAATTCGATATAGCCAAGTATACAATTGTGAGTCTTCACGGAAGTTCCCGAGATTCTTCCATACTTTGACGAAAATATCCTGAACGACATCATCTGCATCATCATGATCGATTACCATTCTTCGCACATGCCAATAAATCTTTTGTTGATACTTTTTCAACAATAAACGGAAAGCTTCTTCTCGCGTACTTTCTTCGGCGAATTTTGCTATAATTAAAGCGTCATCCATATATTGACCTGTGTAGTTTTCTTATTTTCTTTTGATTACTTTCTGAGCCGCAGCAACGATCGCGTCAGCGTTCAAACCGTATTTTTCCATGAGTTGTGCTGGAGTACCTGATTCGCCAAAACTATCGTTTACCGCTACATATTCTTGCGGACTAGGCAATTCTTTGGCTAATACCTGTGCAACGCTGTCGCCCAATCCACCAAGACGGTTGTGCTCCTCAGCAGTCACGACACATTTCGTTTTAGCAACTGATTTCAAGATCGCTTCTTCGTCCAACGGTTTGATCGTATGGATATTGATGATTTCGGCGTTGATACCCAATTCTGCTAATTTTTCACCCGCTTGGATGGCTTCCCATACCAAGTGGCCCGTAGCGATGATGGTTACATCTGTACCTTCATTCAATAAGATTGCCTTTCCGATGACAAATTCTTGATCAGCTGGAGTAAAGTTAGGAACTACCGGACGACCAAAACGTAAATAAACCGGACCTTCAAATTTCGCTGCCGCAATAGTTGCGGCTTTTGTTTGGTTGAAGTCACAAGGGTTAATTACAGTCATTCCAGGTAACATTTTCATCAATCCGATATCTTCCAAAATTTGGTGTGTAGCACCATCTTCACCCAAGGTTAATCCTGCATGAGAAGCAGCAATTTTTACATTTTTACCCGAGTACGCAATAGATTGACGGATTTGGTCATAAACACGACCTGTAGAGAAGTTGGCAAATGTACCTGTGAAAGGAACTTTACCACCAATAGTAAGTCCTGCCGCGATGCCCATCATGTTTGCTTCAGCAATACCGATTTGGAAAAAGCGTTCTGGGAATTCTTTGATAAAATCGTTCATTTTCAATGAACCGATTAAATCAGCACATAATGCTACTACATTTTCATTTTGTTTTCCAGCTTCCAATAAGCCAGCTCCGAAACCTGAACGTGTATCTTTTGACTCTGTGTAAGTATATTTTTTCATTTCTAGTAATCTCCTAAAGTTTCAGTAAGTTGATTCAATGCCGACGCCAATTGTTCGTCATTTGGAGCAACACCGTGCCATTTATGAGAACCCATCATGAAATCAACACCTTTTCCCATCTCTGTGTGCAATAAGATAACCACTGGTTTACCTTTTCCGGTACGTGATTTTGCTTCTTCTAAGCCCGCAACTACTGAAGCCATATCATTTCCTTTAGTCACTTCCATCACATCCCAGCCAAAAGCTTCCCATTTTGCACGAAGATCGCCTAATGACAGCACCTGATCTGTCGATCCGTCTATCTGTGCATTATTATAATCAACAGTCGCAATCAAGTTGTCAATCTTGTTGTGTGGCGCATACATTGCAGCTTCCCAAACCTGGCCTTCCTGCAATTCACCATCACCCATTAATACATAAACTAGATTATTGTCTTTATTCAATCTTTTTGCCTGTGCGGCACCGATAGCAACGGATAATCCCTGACCCAAAGATCCTGACGCAATACGGATGCCTGGAAGACCTTCGTGTGTCGTTGGGTGACCCTGTAGTCTGG
The DNA here is from genome assembly GCF_029542085.1 of Sphingobacterium sp. ML3W. Taxonomy (NCBI): domain Bacteria; kingdom Pseudomonadati; phylum Bacteroidota; class Sphingobacteriia; order Sphingobacteriales; family Sphingobacteriaceae; genus Sphingobacterium; species Sphingobacterium sp. ML3W. Next base: position 5,734,480 of record NZ_CP107036.1, read on the forward strand.
AATTGATTTTTCTGAATGTCGCCAATTCGCTTACTTCAAAATAACCCGCATGTGCCAATGTACTGTAAAATACAGGTGAAATGTGTCCGTTTGACAAGAAGAATAAATCCTCTCCTTTTCCATCCATATCAAAGGAAGGATTACGTTTCATTGCATTGAAATAAAGCGCCACAAAGTAATCTGTACAACCTAAAGAACCACCTGGGTGTCCTGATTGACAAGCGTGTACCATACGTACGATATCACGTCTTACTTGTGATGCAATTTGTTCTAGTTTGTTAATATCTGCACTCATTTTTTTTGTTGGTTTCACAATTGGTCGTAAAGTTAACTATTTTTAAGCTAGATGCTTGTTAAAAAGTGAATTTCTTTATTTAGTATGGCGTATGTGACGATTTCAGCGCTATTTTTTCGAATAAGTCCCTGGTTTGTGAATGGACGCCATTGCAATTTTAGACCTTTTAATGTTGACTTTTTTTGTACCTTGCTTTTAATTATAAAACCCACAATTTTCAAGACGATGCCTAATCAATCTAAACGTTTTCTGTTTGTTGCGACATTTTCCGTAATACACTTCTATTCTTTTGCTCAGGATAAATCCGTTTACCATAAAGATTGGATTGACTTCAACAAAAATGGTAAAAAGGATATTTATGAAGATCCCAAACAATCCATAGTAAGTCGGGTGGAAGATCTGTTGAGTCAGATGACAACGCAGGAAAAGGCCAATCAGACCGTTACACTCTATGGTTATGGAAGAGTATTGAAAGATGAACAGCCTACCGCAGCTTGGGACAACGACATTTGGAAACATGGATTGGCTAATATAGACGAAATGTTAAATAGTCTTGCCTATAATAAGTCCGCAAAAAGTTCTTTTTCTTATCCATTCAGCCGCCATGCTGTTGCATTGAATAATGTACAAAAGTGGTTTATCGAACATACCCGGTTGGGCATTCCAGTTGATTTTACCAATGAGGGAATACACGGTCTCAACCATGATCGGGCGACGCCATTACCGGCTCCGATTAATATTGGAAGCACCTGGAATACTAGATTGGTGAGAGATGCCGGTGAAATAGTGGGGAGAGAAGCGAAATATTTAGGATATACCAATGTCTATGCCCCGATTCTGGATGTCTCCCGAGATCCAAGATGGGGACGTGTTGTGGAAACTTATGGTGAAAATCCCTTTCATATCGCAGAAATGGGTAAACAGGCTGTATTGGGTATTCAGCAAAATGGTGTTGCGTCAACGTTGAAACATTATGCCGTCTATTCTGTACCTAAAGGAGGGCGAGATGGAAATGCGCGGACAGATCCGCATGTTGGTTTTCGTGAAATGCATGAACTTCATTTATACCCATTTAAACGGGTTGTCAAAGAGGCCAAACCAATGGGTATCATGAGTAGCTACAATGACTATGATGGTGTACCAGTCTCGTCAAGTAAATATTTTCTGCAAGATTTGCTACGGAAGGATTACGGGTTTGAAGGATATATCGTTTCGGATAGTGAGGCGTTGGAGTTTATCAGCAGTAAACATCATGTTGCTGCAGACTATAAAGATGCAATACGGCAAGCTTTAGAGGGAGGACTCAATGTCCGGACGAATTTCGATCCACCGAGTACGTACCTGACACCATTGATGGAACTTATCAACCAAGGCGGGCTTGATATGAACGTATTGGATCAACGTGTTCGAGAGGTATTGACTGTTAAGTTTAAATTAGGATTATTTGATCATCCGCTTATCGATAACACAACATTGGCTGACAAGAAAATCCATACACAGGCAGATGAAGATATTTCCCTACAAGTGAATAGAGAATCCATTGTTTTGCTTAAGAATGAGCAGCAGTTATTACCTATAGATGTCAGTAAGTATAAGCGGATTTTGGTGACAGGCCCTATGGCCGAAGCAACGAATTATACAACAAGTCGCTATGGTCCATCCAATAACCCAATTACAACCATTAAGGATGGTATTATCGAATATGCTAAAGGGAAAGCAGTTCAAGTAAACTACACAAAAGGGGTGGATGTTGTCGATAAGAACTGGCCCGAAAGTGAGATTATTCCAACAGACCTTTCTAAAGAGGAAATCGAAAACATGACTGCAGGTGTACGCCTAGGGAACGAGTCTGATTTGATTATTGCTGTCATGGGAGAGTCGGAACGTGAAGTTGGAGAAAGCCGGTCTCGCTCAGATCTCAATCTACCGGGTAAACAACGTGATTACCTAAGGAAGTTAAAAGAAACAGGAAAGCCCATCGTTCTGGTACTCGTTAATGGACGTCCATTGTCTGTCAATTGGGAAAATAAATACTTGCCTGCCATTGTCGAAACTTGGTTTCTAAGTGGTCAATCTGGACATGTTGTAGCAGATATGTTATTTGGTGAGTATAATCCGAGCGGAAAGCTTTCGATTTCATTTCCTAAATCTGTTGGACAGATCGAAATGAATTTCCCGACCAAGCCTGCGGCACAAGCGGGGCAACCCGGTGTTGGTCCCAATGGCTGGGGAAATAGTCGGGTTGTTGGATTTCTTTATCCGTTTGGTTATGGCTTAAGTTATACCGATTTTCAATTTTCAAATTTGCGTCTGAATAAAAAGCAGATTCGACCAACAGACTCGCTGACAGTTACCGTGGATGTACAGAATATCGGAAAAAGAAAAGGAGCAGAGGTCGTTCAACTTTATGTCAAGGATGTTGTTTCTTCTGTAACAACTTACGAGATGGATCTGCGCGGTTTCGAAAAAATCGAATTAAATCCCGGTGAGAAAAAGTCTGTCCAGTTTTCAATTTTACCGGCTCACCTTGAGTTGTTGGATCAATACAATAAATGGACTGTAGAGCCTGGGGAATTTGAAATCTTTATTGGAAATTCATCCGCTAACCTACCATTGAAAGATTCATTTGATGTGACTAAAGAGTAATGCTCATAGCGTCTGTTTGTGCAAAAGATATATCCCCTATGGGGCATACTAAATACAAATAGCTATAAAAAGAAAAAGGATTCAGCAAAATTTCATATTGCTGAATCCTTTTAAAAATTCTTATCGTATCTCTATGATTACATTGCTTCGGCAACAACTTCTGTCACACCTGGAACCATGCGTTTCAATAAACCTTCGATACCAGCTTTTAATGTGATCGTTGATGAAGGGCAGCCACTACAAGAGCCTTTTAGCTCAACAGTTACAATACCTTCGTTGAAAGATTTGTAATGAATAGCACCACCATCTTGTTCAACAGCAGGTCTTACATAATCATGTAATACTTGTTGTATTTTCACTTCTGTTTCTGTTCCCTCGAAGTTTACTTCCGTATCATGATGTACAGCTTTCACCGCAAGCTCAGATTCTACAGCACCTTTTACGAAGTCTTTCAATAAAGCTTCGATATCTTCCCATTCCGCATCTTCTGTTTTGGTAATGGTAACAAAATTGCTTGCAAAAAATACACCGTTTACGAAATTGAATTTGAACAATTCCAGCGCGAAAGGTGAATCTTGTGCAGCTTCTTTATTTGGGAAATCCACACTACCATTGATCAATAACTTATTGACCAAAAACTTCATAGTTGAAGGATTGGGAGTAGATTCTGTATATACGTTGATAGTAGCCATTTAAATTTTATTTTTATTCCTAACAAAGATAGATCAAAACAAGCGTTGTTAAGGTCATCTATAAGTCAAAGCTTATAAAGTGACACCTGTGTAATTAGAAGGGCTGATTGCCTTTAATTCCGCTTTTACCTCTTCAGATACGTTGAGATTATCTACAAACGTGGCAATGGTCTCTTTGGTCACATGCGTATTGGTACGTGTTAGATCTTTTAATGCTTCGTAAGGTTTTGGATAGCCTTCTCTGCGTAAGATCGTTTGTAACGCTTCGGCAACAACCGCCCAATTATTTTCAAGATCATTTGCAAGCGCCTGTTCATTTAAGATCAACTTACGTAAACCTCGCAATGTCGATTTGAAAGCAATTAGGGTATGTGCAAATGGAACCCCAATATTACGTAATACGGTCGAATCTGTAAGATCCCTCTGAAGACGTGAAATAGGTAATTTAGCTGCTAAATGTTCGAATATCGCATTGGCAATTCCTAAATTTCCTTCTGCATTTTCAAAATCAATAGGATTGACTTTGTGTGGCATTGCAGAAGATCCGATCTGACCAGCAGTGATTTTCTGCTTAAAGTATTCCATGGAGATATAAGTCCATACATCACGGCATAGGTCAATGATAATGTTATTGATTCGTTTTAATGCATCACAGCTTGCAGCAAAGTTGTCATAATGTTCAATTTGCGTCGTAGTTTGGGAACGATCCAATCCTAGAATATTATTAACGAAGTTATTACCGAAGGCAACCCAGTTGGTCTCTGGATATGCCACGTGATGGGCATTGAAATTACCTGTTGCCCCACCAAACTTAGCTGAATAAGGTACGGTATGTAAAAGTTGTAACTGACGTTCAATACGCTCGATAAAGACATAGAGTTCTTTACCTAGACGAGTCGGAGATGCTGGTTGTCCGTGTGTACGGGCAAGCATTGGAATGTCCGACCAAGAGGTTGCCAAAGACTTAAGCTCATGCAGCAATTCTTCAATGATCGGTGTATAGCTTTCTTTGATTGCCTCTTTCCATGAGAGAGGGATAGCGGTGTTGTTGATGTCCTGAGAAGTCAGACCAAAGTGAATAAATTCAAGATGATCCTGTAGTCCTAGTTTTTCAAATTGATCTTTTAAAAAATATTCAACGGCTTTAACATCATGATTGGTAACTTTTTCGGTGTTTTTGATCCAGATTGCATCTTCTTCGGAAAAGTTACGGTAGATATCTCGCAATTTTTCGTTCAATGTATTGTCAAAATGCTGCAATTGAGCTATACCCGATTCACTTAATGCAATAAAATATTCAACTTCAACACGAACTCGATATTTTATTAAAGCAAATTCGGAGAAAAAAGCCGAAAGTTCATTGGTGTTATTGTAATAGCGTCCGTCAATAGGCGTGACTGCTGTTAAGGATGATAAAGCCATAGATTGAATGATTTTTGGCAAAGGTAAAAAAATGCTTGGAGCTTAGCAATTTAATTGGGTGAGATATAAAAAAATGCCTCCCTATTGAGGAGGCATTTCTATACTGGTTGAAATTCTGTTTCGAAGAATTATTTTTTAGCAGCAGTATCAACTTTAGAAGCCGCTGAATCAACTTTTTGAGCAGCTGAATCAATTTTGTTAGCAGCTGAATCCAAAGTGTTAGCAGCTGAATCAACTAAAGCAGATGCAGAATCAACTGCATCAGTTGATTTTTTACCAGTTTCACCACATGAAGCGAAGGCTACAGTTAAAGCCAATCCTAAGAAACCTAATTTGAATGCGTTTTTCATTTTATTAAAATTAAAAGTAATTTCTAAATCTTGTTATTTAAGACTTAATACGGGGAAATTGAAAAGGTAACCCTGCTGCCCAATTTTTTTTAAAAAAAGAGAGGCTTCTCTTACGAAAAGCCTCTCCAAATACGTTATTCAGTTTCTAAAATTATTTTTTAGTAGCAGCAGAATCAACTTTAGTAGCAGCAGAATCAACTTTTTGAGCAGCTGAATCAACTTTATTAGCAGCTGAATCCAAAGTGTTAGCAGCAGAATCAACTAAAGCAGATGCTGAATCAGTAGCACCTTCAGCTTTTTTCTCTGTGTTGTTACAAGATGCGAAAGCTACAGTTAAAGCTAAACCTAAGAAACCGAATTTTAATGCGTTTTTCATTTTCTAATTTTCTAATTTAAATTGAAATATTTTCTTTTTCATCTCTTAATACACGGAACCCCAAAAGGTAACCCAAAAAAAATATATTTTTTTTAATTATGTATAATGTGTTTTAAATCAGCTGTTTATTTTGTTTGCTTGCTGCCGTTGTATTGAGCGAGATAGTTCATTTAATAGAAGAAATTAAAAAATAGGTGCAAACGATTTGATAGATAAAACTGTTTAGATAGCTATAGTACGGGGGAAACAGGCTTGAATAGATTGGCGTATCGGGGGTACACAAACAATTTTCAAATATTTTTATTATTTTAAGAGGAAACCCTGTAAAAAAGAAATTGCGATTATGTTTGATAAAGTTAAGAATATAATGGATTTGGCAAAATCAATTGACTTTGGCAAATTGGAGGAAATCTCGAAAAAAGTGGACCTAGGTGCTGTCATGGACGCGGTCTCAAAAATGGATGATAAACAGCTTCATGGTTTAATGAAAATGCTAAACCCAGGGAAAGAAAAAAAGGAATTACCGCCTATCAATGGGGATTTCTATGATATGGATAGCAAATTGAATGGATCAGATCGCGAACTCCAGTTGAAGGTGCGTGAGTTTATGGAGGTCGAAGTGAAGCCTATCGTCAATAAATATTGGTTAAGAGATGAATTCCCTTTTGAAATAGTACCCAAGCTAGCTGCTTTGAATATATGCGGATATACCTATGAGGGCTACGGATGTATGGGAGGAAGTTCGCTGATGGAAGGTATCATTGCTGCAGAGATTGCTCGGGTAGATGCATCCGTTGCTACTTTTTTTGGTGTACAGAGTGGTTTGGCCATGGGGTCGATTTATATCTGTGGATCGGAGGAACAAAAACAAGAATGGTTGCCAAGGATGCAGCAGATGGAGGTAATCGGTGCTTTTGGTCTAACCGAACCGGAAGTTGGTTCCGGAGCAGCAGGCGGATTGACAACCACCTGTAAGAAGACTGATGAAGGCTGGATTTTAAATGGTCAGAAGAAATGGATTGGTAACTCCACCTTTTCTGATATCACGATTGTGTGGGCCAGGGATCTTGACGATGGAGAAGTAAAAGGTTTTATTGTACGTAAAGATAATCCTGGATTCTCGGTTGAAAAGATTAAAGATAAGATGGCTTTACGGATTGTGCAAAATGGATTGATTACATTAGACAACTGTATCATTCCCGAAACAGATCGTTTGCAAAACGCGAATTCTTTCAAAGATACAGGTAAAGTCCTTCAAATGACACGAGCAGGTGTTGCATGGATGGCTGTGGGCTGCGCGCGAGGAGCCTATGAAAATGCCTTGGATTATACACGCAAAAGAAAACAGTTCGGCAAGCCTATTGCATCTTTTCAGTTGATTCAAAACCATTTGGTTGAAATGCTATCCAATCTAACGGCTATGCAAACGCTAGTTTTTCGATTATCTGAACTACAGGATGCTGGACAACTACGGGATGAACATGCTTCACTGGCAAAAGTGTTTTGTTCTTTACGGACAAGAGATATTGTGTCCAAGGCGAGGGAAGTCATGGGGGGGAATGGCATCTTGCTAGAGTATAATGTCGCCAGATTCCTTGCAGATGCTGAGGCGATTTATTCTTATGAAGGCACCAAGGAAATCAATTCGTTGATCGTTGGAAGAAGTATTACAGGATTTAGTGCCTTTGTCTAAAGCTTTTTTCCGAAATTCATTTAGTACGGACTATTGATAAAAAAGGATAGGATTTTGGTATCACTAAAATCCTATCCTTTTGTGTTTTACTTGCGCTGAAATCTCATCATGGCAATATCGCCCATGATAAAAGTGAGTGTATTCCCATTGACATCATAGCTGTTCACTTTTTCTAATGTGGAAAAGAACGTTGCTTCACCATTGCCTTCACAAGCCATTTTCGTAGACATGATAGGGCCGAAGCTAATTTGTTGATCGTTTGTCTTAAATGTAGCATTGTAATTGTTGCAACTGCTATTACCATTCACTTTTCCATCCTGTATGTTGAATGTTATCGTTGGTTTGCGGTTGGGATACAGACCTTCAAAAGCAATACGTGGTCCAGAGATGTAATCGAGCTCCCAAGTTCCGCTTAAATTTTGCTTTTCCTCCATTAACTTAAATTTTGCCAAAGGAGCCATCTTTGCTTTATTTAAACTTAGAATACCATTATTTAGGCTGTAGTTGTCTGCTGTGATTAATGCCTTAGATAATGCTTGCTCAATCGACATGTCAGGGCAAGCCATCATCGTTGACATCCCTTGCGCAAACTTAATTTTTCCATTGGTTGAAAAAATAAGTTCGCCACCTATTCCGTTGCAACCCCCATTGGCGCTATAACTTTTTTCTTCCAGTTTGAGAAAAGGAACCCGACCGTTGACCTGTCCGGAGACAGCCTTTCCACCGATTTCAATTAATTGCCATTTTTTTCCAACAATGGTAGCGGATGCATTATCCGAATCCCGTTTGCCTGAATTATTTTTTAGTGCTGAACAGCTCGCCAAAGCAAGGGCAGCCATCATCAATACCACAATGTTTCTAAATCTCATCTTTTAAATTTTTATATAAAACATCATTTCTAACGTTTGGTTTTACAAAGTGCTACAAAAGGCTATTAACAAAAGAAGGCTTCCCATTGGGAAGCCTTCTTTATCAGTTATATAAATAATACTATTTATTTTTGTTTTGTTGAGCTTGTTGTTGAGCACGCATCATTTCTTCCATTTTAGACTGGAAGCTTGATTTTTTCTCAACTTTTGGATTCTTTTTATTTTCTTCCAGTTTAGCTAAGATTTTATCATCATTTACCATCGTACGAATAACTAATTGCGTCAAAAATGTAAACAATGCACTTAGGAAGTAGTAATAGTTCAGACCAGCAGGGAAGCTGTTTAGGACAAAGAAGAAAATCAAAGGCATAATATAACCCATGTATTTCATTTGACCAGTTGCGCCCGAAGTCGCATTGTTATACCAAGTGGTCAACAACGTTGTTAGCGTCATCAATATACACATCAAAGAGATGTGGTTGAATGATCCAAAAATAGGTGCAAATGTAAACAAGGTATCATAGGTAGACATATCCTTCATAAACAAGAAGCTCTGTCCTCTCAATTCAAATAAATTTGGAAAGAAATAGAAGAAAGCAATTGTAAATGGCATTTGAAGTACAAGAGGTAGACAGCCTCCAAGTGGATTCACTCCGACCTGTTTATACAACTTCATCTGCTCCTGTTGCATCAACATCTGATTGTCTTCACCGACTTTCGCTTTGATCTCATCCAACTGCGGTTTTAACACCCGCATTTTAGCCATAGATACGTATGACTTGTAAGTCATTGGCGAAAGAACCAGTTTTAACAATAATGTAAGTAACAAGATGACAATACCATAGCTCATATGGAAACCATCCAAGAAGTTAAATGCAGGCACGGTGATCCATTGATTGATCCAGCGCATAGGCCCCCAGCCCATATTGATGATGGATTGGTAATCATTGCCTTCTGCTTTCAGTACATTGTATTGGTTTGGCCCGAAAAAGAAATTCAACGAATAATTGTTGTCTTTATGGTTGTCAAAAGCCAATTCAGCATTGGTGTTGTAAAATTTCACCACATCACCTTCCGTTGCATGCTTTACATCGATTTTCGCATTAACGAATCCATTTTTAGCATTTAGGATATTTGAAAAATAATGTTGTTTGAAAGCAATCCATTGCACTTTCTTTTCCAGTGCTTCATCATCGTCCTTCGATTCAGATAAATGGTCTACTTTATTATCTTCTTGGTAATAAAGGGTAGATTTTTGTCTTTCAGATTCAATATTCTGCTCTTTTTGTCTTAGAACAGTATTCCAGTTCAATGTCAATGTTTTTTGACTCTGTGGGATCAGGTTTTGAATACCTTTTGTATTAACATCTAGAGCTACGTTGTAACCTTTTCCAGCGATAGAATATACATATTCAATATATTGATCGGCACTGTAATTCAATTTTAATTTTACCGATTGTTTACCTTCACCCGAAACTTGGATATCAGAAGATTCTGTGTTAAAGAATAAATCGTTGGTGGAGATGTTTTGTCCCGCAGCATTGAATTGGAAACCAAACTTATTATCCTCACCTTCGAAAAGCATCAAAGGTTTTCCATTGAAATTCTTTTCACCTTTTAATTCGACCGATTTCACTTTACCACCTTTTGTGCTGATTTTGGCAATGATAGCATCATTTTCAAGGGTAATGATTTTTTCAGTTCCAAATTTTGACGCACCAAAGGGTTTTTTCAGTTCAGCTGAATCTGCAATCACTGCTGTTTGCGCTGTTTTAGCTTTCGCGATAGAGTCACTTGTTACAGGCAGTCCTTTTGCTGTCTGAGCTTTCGCCTCTTGTCGCGCTTGTTCTTGTTTGATTTCTGATTCTGAAGGCTTCATCAGGTAAAATGAACCAGTGATGATGGCAAACATCAGGACCAAACCAATTAGGGTATTTCTATCCATCTTTAATAACTAAACTTAATTAATTTTATCCTTCTAATACTACTTTGATTTCTTGTTGGCCAAAGCAGCGGCTACAAAGCTAACAAAAAGTGGGTGAGGATTTGCAACAGTTGACTTTAATTCTGGATGAAATTGTCCCGCAACGAAAAAAGGATGGTTTTTCAATTCGACAATTTCAACTAATCCCGTCTCCGGGTTGAATCCCGAAGCGATCATTCCTGCTGCTTCATATTGTTTTAAATAGTCATTGTTAAATTCATAACGGTGACGGTGTCTTTCGGAAATTTTTGTTTTTCCATAAATCGCAAAAGCTTTTGTTCCTTTTTTAATTTCACAATCGTAAGCACCTAAACGCATGGTACCACCCATATTAGTGATATTTTTTTGCTCCTCCATCAGATTGATGACCGGGTTGCTGGTATTCGCATCCATTTCGAAACTATTGGCATCTTTCAATCCCAATACATTTCTTCCGAATTCAATGACGGAGCACTGCATACCCAAACAGATACCAAAGAAAGGAATATTGTTTTCGCGCACATATTTGATTGCATTTAATTTTCCCTCCAGACCACGTTCGCCGAATCCAGGGGCAACCAACACGCCATCCATGCCTTTTAGCTTTTCAGCAACATTTTCTTTTGTAACACTTTCAGCAGCAATATAGCTTACCTTTACTTTGCATTCGTTTGTTGCACCAGCATGTATAAAGCCTTCAGTAATGGATTTATATGCATCTGGAAGTTCAACATATTTTCCGACCAAAGCGATGCAAACCTCATTTGTTGGGTTTTTGAGCTTGCCGAGGAAGTTTTTCCAGTTTTCTAGATCCGGTTCGTTTTTGTTGGAAAGTTTTAGTTTCGTTAACGCCGTTTTATCCAGGTTCTCTTTCAACATAAGTAAAGGAACATCATAGATTGTCGAGGCATCGATAGATTCAACAACAGCATTGATGTTAACGTTACAGAACTGTGCTAATTTTTTACGGATTTCCTGTGATAATTTGTGTTCTGTACGGCATACAAGGATATCAGGCTGTACACCATATTCCAGCAATGTTTTGACAGAGTGCTGTGTAGGTTTAGTTTTAAGTTCACCAGCTGCGGCCAAATAAGGAACCAAAGTTAAGTGGATAACCAATGAGTTATTTGCCCCCAGTTCCCAACGCAACTGCCTTACAGCCTCAACGAATGGAAGAGATTCGATATCGCCTACAGTTCCGCCAAGTTCGGTGATAATAATATCATATTCATTCGATTCACCTAGAAGCTGCATACGGCGTTTGATCTCATCGGTGATATGTGGAATTACCTGAACTGTTTTTCCTAAATATGCACCTTCACGCTCTTGTTGGATAACGTGTTGGTAGATACGACCGGTTGTTACATTATTCGCTTGTGAGGTAGGGACGTTCAAGAAACGCTCGTAGTGGCCCAGATCAAGGTCAGTTTCCGCTCCATCTTCAGTAACATAACATTCGCCATGCTCATACGGATTCAATGTTCCTGGGTCAATGTTAATGTAAGGATCGAATTTTTGAATGGTCACTTTGTAGCCACGTGCCTGGAGAAGTTTAGCAAGGGAGGCTGCAATAATACCTTTCCCTAACGACGAAGTAACGCCGCCCGTAACAAAAATATATTTAGTCATAACAATTAAAGGATTTTCAATTTTATGTGGTCAAAACGACCAATAATAGTTGCTCTATGTACGGGATACAAAGATAGCAAATTTTTATTCAATATTATAATTGAAGATCGACTGAATAAATAAATTAAAAATAGATGTTGCCCTGATTATCGATTGTAACCTTTAAATTGGACTGCGATTTTGACTTAATCTCAATGCGATAGAACTTATTGGCATTGGAAAAGACAAGGTGATAATGCTTGCTGATATGAATGATTTCAGGATATAATTTGCTCAATTCATCAAGAGATGTTGCATAGCGCTTATTCGCATTCCCGTAAATCTGTTGCAGGTAAAAAATATTCCAAGCTGTTTTTTCTAAGTCTAAAAATTGGTCATCTATGGAATGTTTACTATCCTGATCTACAAATTTGATATGTCCCCATCGTTCGGGATAATGCATATTGATCAGACCGATGGGCGACCATACCCAGTTTTCTTCCGCGAGTGTCTTGCCAGTATTATCCTTTCTTTTGATATAACCTTTTCCATTGACATCATAGTGCCATTGTACGCGGGAGAAATTTATCTTCCACACTTCATTTGCCTTGATTTGATTTCCTTCACCAAAGTATTTTAGACTTTTGACCGGAATCTTCATTTCGACGGTCCAAAAATTATCTTTATCGGTTGGGTTATTTATTGTTCCAGCATGGTAGACAGCACTCTGGATATCTTTGGTGTCCCAGTTTAAATTAGCTTTTCCACCGAAACGATAAGGTTTGGTCATCAGAAGGTCCATGATGGTGTTCAGTGCATTGACTTCGATTTCAATATATTCCGGAGATTGGAGATTGGGTTTTAAAAATACCTCAAAATCATTGTCATGATAAATAATGGTGTCTTTCTGTCTGAGATAGCCATTGATATGAGGTTCTTCCAGTTTAGCAAAGAGGTAGAGGTTTTCATTGTCCCAAAGCATTTTAATACGCGTGTCAAATGATGGGGTAGGTTTACTCGTGCCTTCGATATCTTTGAATGCGTTTGTCCATGGTGCTTTTTCCCAGGATATTTCGTCATCTTTACCGTCAATTTTAATAGGAGTTTGAGCTTTTTGGACATAGTAAGTCTCGGGCTTAGACTGTAATTGGAGAAAATCACCTACATTTCGCTGTGCAAAAGTGGTCATCGTCTGTAAAGTAAGAGCAAGTATAAAAAAAACAGTTTTCATCAAAATATTGTATGTCTATTAGCCGCCAAGAAATTTCTATGAGTGCAATCCTTACACTGTTTATCTAAAGTTTTAGCCTCCCGCTGATTTTTACACAGGGGAGATTGGCAGCGCTAAAAGTAAGTAAAATGTTTTAGCTAGACAAAGAGGTGTGATTCTTTTTGAGAAATGAGGTTCAATTGTCTTAATTTTATTACACGGGTTCTGATATTCCTATTCAAGTGATCGGGGAGGGAGCATATTTGTTTCAGGAAAAGCAGTGTTTGAGGGGATAGGAAATAAAAAAAGGCTTTGAAATTCATCAAAGCCTTTTTTTATGCCGAGGTAGTCGTAATTAGATTCTTTTCGATTTAATACGAGCAGCTTTACCAGTAAGGCCACGTAAATAGAATAATTTAGCGCGACGAACTTTACCGTAGCTGTTTACTACAATTTTTTCAATGTTTGGTGAGTTTACAGGGAAAATACGTTCAACACCTACACCGTTAGAGATTTTACGAACGGTAAAAGTAGCGTTAGCACCTTCGCTGTTTAATTGGATTACTACACCTTGGTACACCTGCACACGCTCTTTATTTCCTTCGCGAATTTTATAATGAACGCTGATGGTATCTCCGGCTTTGAAAGCGGGAATTTCATTTCTTACTACCGCTTGTTCTTCTACAAATTTTACTAAATCCATGATTTCGAGTAATTATTAACGATTTATATCCTGTAAAAATCGGAATGCAATATTACGACTTATTTTTTGAATATGAAAATACTTTTTGAAAAAACTATCGACCGACAGTCAAATCGGATGCAAAGATATGAAAATGAAATGGATAATCTAAAGTTATTTTAAATATTCCTATATAATACCAATCGACCGCGTTTTTGACCTCGATAATGGGGGGTTAAAATGTAACTGATAAAAATATTGTGCAATTAATCAGTGGTTTAGTGTGAAAAATGAGTTTAGGTCTTGACAAATTGAAAAATTGATTCGATATTTGTGCCACACAAAACAAAGGTGATACCTTTTCGGGGTGTAGCGTAGCCCGGTATCGCGCCACATTTGGGATGTGGAGGTCGTAGGTTCGAATCCTGCCACCCCGACTAAAAAGCTCTAACGAAAGTTAGGGCTTTTTTTGTTTCCAGGCAGGATGAGAGCCTGTGACCTCCTTCTTCCTATTTCTCTTCTTGGCTCCATTATTGTATCAATTCTTTGCCGATAGCGAGCAAAGGAGTCGGGTATCGTGGAAACGAGATGGATTTTTTCCTGGTAATTTACCTAATGTGGCCGGAATTTTTTAGTTTTGGCTATCTAATTAGTGAAAGATTAAACTATTGTCTCCTCGGCAAAGGAAAGGTTGGAAAAACTCAGAAATACGAACAAACAATGATATTGAAAGAAAGAATCGGCGACAATTACCTGAAATACCTGTTTACCGGGGTACTTTCAGCTTTGCTGGTTACGGGGTATGCGCAGGAAGTGGAAAAACAGCAGAAAGAAAAGGGACAACAGAATCAAAAAGGTATTGAAGGGCAAGTTCAAACAATGGATTCCATCGATGTTGTACGCGACTACCGACCGATGCTGGCCGATGCCGTCAAGGTGCGCCGGAGCCCGAATATGAAGCTTATCGACCGCGACGCGATCGAGACGGAACTGCGCCAGATCGCCACCAGCACCTATTTGGCACAACAAAAATACAAACAGGCATATTACCATGAGTTGATGAAACGTCATCCGGACGCTTCGCAAAGCAATATCGACAATTACCGCATTAGCTATCTGGCCTATGGGGCCGGCGAATACAAAAGAGCGAGCGGTATGATGGAATCAATGAAACCTTCGGATGCCTTTTATCAAGGAGCGATCATGACCTTGGGCCATATAGCCCTGGAAACGGGCGACAAGCAGGCGGCACGTAATGCCTTTGTCAAAGCGACGAAACTGGATCTCGATCGACAAGTGAAAGCCGATGCACTATTTAACTACGCCAAAGTCCTTCTTGCCATGGACTCCACCCAAGCCGCACAAAAAGTCCTCGAGAAATATATCGCCCAGGAAGATAAACCTGCTGATCCGGGGGCAAAAAAACAGGAAAGTCCGGAATCACTATCAGCTGAAATCTTGCGTGGGACGACCAACTTTCATGCTGGGGTCAGCCTACTGGAGTCGCTGAAGAAGCGAGGTCGGGAGGTCGATGCGATCTATCAAAAGGTAACCTATTACCGCGGACTGGAATTTTATAACGAGCGTGCTTTCGAAAATAGCATTTCCATGTTTATGCGTTCGGAAAAATTCCCGATCAATGCAGAAATGGCAGCCCTGGCTACCTATTGGAAAGCGGAAGCGATGTATGAAGTGCGCAAATTCGGGGAGGCCGTGGAAAATTTCTCCCATTTTCTGAGCTTATCCGCTGCAAGAGACAACGAGGTCTATAATTATGCTAATTATGGGCTGGCTTATGCTGCTTACCGAAATAACCGTTTCGCGCTGGCGGCCGATTATTTTGAGCGTTTTCTGAAGGCTGGAGGAAGTACAGTGGATGAAAATATACGGTATGACGTGATCGCACGTCTGGGCGATTCGTATCTGTGCCTGCGCGATTACGGCCGGGCCAATAGCTACTATGACAAACTGATCAACGGCAAAGCGCCTAATCAGGACTATGCCTACTTCCAGCGCGGTGTGATCTTTGGCCTACAGGGCGACAATGAAACCAAGCTTAGCACCTTGCGATCCGTTCTGAAACAATTTCCATCGTCCAACTATGCCGATGACGCGGCCTTTGAGATCCCTTACACCTATTTCACGATGGGCGATTATGAGAACGCGCTCAAAGGACTGCAAGGGATGATCGAGAAGTATCCGCGGAGCAGCTATGTCCCGCGTGCACTGATGACTATTGGACTCGTGCAGTACAATAATGATGAACCCGAACCGGCCAAAGCCACCTTCCAACAGGTGGTGGAGAAATATGCTCGAACTGCGGAGGCCGAACAGGCAATGCGTTTCATTGAAAACATCTACCTCGACCAGGGCGATGCCACAAGCTATATCCGCTATGCGATCGGTTCCAATGTCGGTAATTTGAGCCCTGCAGAGCAGGATGACCAGGCTTTCCAAGCAGCACAATCCCTCTTTGCTAGAGGAGAATACGGAGCAGCTGTGGAAGCGATCAACGCCTATTTTGATAAATTTCCGAAACCCAAACAAGAAAAATATGCACGTTACATCCGTGGGGTGAGTTCGTACAAGACCGGGCATCCGCAGGAAGCGCTGCACGATCTGAATATCATCCTGAACGACTGGACGAGTAAGTATACGGAGAATACCTTGCTGACGGTGGCTGCACTGTATCTGGAACTAAAGGAATACAACGAGGCTATTGTGCACCTCAAAAAATTGGAGCTAAATTCCGAATACAAGAAAAACTATGGCTACGCAGTAACCAACCTGATGATCTGTTATTTCGAACTCGGCGATATGGAGCAGATGGCCAAATATGTACAGTTTATAAAGGATTACGATGGTGCAACAGAGGAGGAAATTGCTAAGGCACACTTATATAGTGGCAGGGCCTTTCTGAAAGAAAAGAATATAGCGTCGGCCATGAAAGAACTCAATCTGGCTGCTCTGAAGAGCCAAACGGCGGTAGGTGCAGAGGCACGATACCGTGTGGGACAACTGCAGTATGATAACAAGGAATACGATAAAGCCCAAGAAACAGCTTTTGATGTGATCAACAACAGGGAAACCCAAGAATATTGGGTGGCCAAGAGCTTCGTATTGCTTGCAGATACCTATGCGCGTAAAGGCAATGCTTTCCAGGCGAAGAGTACGTTGAAAAGTGTGATTGAAAATTATGAAAAAGACGATGATATCGTCCCATCAGCAAAAGAGCGTTTACAGAAATTGAACAATAAGTAATAGCAATTTTTTGGCGATTGAAAAAGTGCCGTATCAAAATAGCTATTTTGATACGGCACTTTTTGTTTAATCCTAACAGTCAATAAAATCGAAGATCAAGACATTATAGCAGTTTTATTTCGAGAAAAAAGCATATACTGACTTTAGGTAGCAAATGCCAGAAGGACGAGCTTCCCATTAGGGGAAGCTAATTTCGTTCTATTTCCTGCATGACTAACGACGGTTCAGATAAATATTTTCTTAATTTCCTGATCGGTAAGTAGGTGAACAAAATCGATAATACACCTGCGAGCAGCGCATCTAAAATAGCCATTGCAGTCGCATTTAACTTGTAATGTGTAGATAGATTATGTTGTGCCAGTAGGAGACATAGGAATACCAATATACCCGTTACGAAGCCATGGATAATACACAGCTTCGTAATAAATTTATTCCTGTTCAGTTCACTGTCTACTGTTAATGCGATCGACTCCTGTTCTATGGCTGCGATCACCCGCTTGATAATATCCATTGTAAGAACAACAGGCAAAAATATTGCCATCGGTAGTGTCAGTCGAGCCAAACTTTGTGGGCCAGCAAAAAAGTGCGTATATCCCAGCTCCTGAAAGCTGGCGTAGGCAACTAGGAAATTGAAGAATACATTTGGCAGGATATAATAAATTGCGCGCTTCCTTAAAAAGCGCTTGAGCGTTGTTTTTTTTATTTTCTTTGATTCCGTAAACTTCGTCATGTGGAGTGCTATAGGGACAAGGTCATGATTGCGATCGCCTTATCTTTTATTTTAATCGCTTCTTCTTTTGGTAAAAAATCTTCATTGGACATAAACGTAAAATCCATTTGTTGATTGAACGTCGTTGCAACCAAGGTATTTGAATTCAACCAGGGGAAAGCCACTGTTGGACTGTATATGGTCTCCAGAACGAAGTTGTTGTACTTGTTTGGAATCTGGAGCTTACCCATATTGGATAGCGTGATGTCATGTCCTCCTGGGCTCGATTTTAACATAGAAATCATGCGCTCCACTAGCGGGTGCATCTGTTCCCCCATCCAGAGTAGCTCACCGGCTTGCATCTTTTCTATTTTTTGTGTGAGCGCCGTTTTGATATCTTTTGCAGTATCCACGACATTATCATTCCCCTTTTTTAGAGAAAGCTCCACCGTTGGTGCAAAAGCAAACATGTGGTCTTGTTTGATTTCTGGAATAAAGTGCCGGATATCAACAGGACTGATCACTTTATTTTTTGCAGCTTTACGTTGCACCTCCCGAAAAGCTTGCATAAATGCCGTGCATAGGAGTGCATGAACAGAAATGCTTTGGTCTTTACAGCTCTGGGTTATGGCAGCCGTTGTTTCTGCATCCAGTTTCCAGTGTATCGCATAGTTTTTTCCTAAATTTCTTTTTCTGCTCTTTCGTTGCAGGAAAAAGAAAAATCTTGCCAATAGCAAATAGAACTTGGCTTTGCGTGATTTTTTTTGAAGCTCAAAGCCCTGCGGCAGGAATTCATTAACCGATTCAAAGAGCTGGTAGGGCTCGAGTTCCCTATCGGGGTTATCCAATAGGCAAAGTAGCTCCCGCATCAATGTGACAATAGTGGTTCCATCACAGACACAATGTGGCAATACCCAAAGCAGTTCCGAAACGGAGTTACCTTTGATCCATACCAATTGGGCTAGCGGCTTATTATCCGCTTTAAAAGGGCGATACCATTCCCGTTCCGACTCCGTCAGCCAATCCATATCCGTTTGACGTTGGATAATATGGAGTGGAATAGATTCCATATCCTCTTTGACAGCAAACCGGGGCTGTTGCGCATCCTCTATGCAGATAGCCGATCGGAGCAATGGATGTTTTTGCTGAATTTTGGTGAGGGCATTCCGAAGATGTTCTTCGGCGATCTCCCCGTTGATCTTTGCAGCAAATACACAGTTTAAGGGTGTTTCGGTATCAACATACATGATCCGTTCCACCATCATTAGTTTTCTCTCGATCATGATGCTACCTGGTAATCTAATTGTTGTTTGATCTGATGGATGATCTCATCGCGGATGGCCAATGCTTCCGCCTGTGGTAAATAACCCTCACTTCCCATAAAGGAGAAATCCATTTGTCCACGAAAGGTAGAGGTGACCATGGTGGTTGTATTGCCCAAAGGACCAATGACCGAAGGACTGAAGATTGTTTCTAGGCTGAATGCCCGATATTGGTCCGGGATCTGTATGCGTCCCAGATTGGAGAACATACAGTCATTGGATGACTTGCCCCGTTTTAAGAGTCTGGTAAAGTTCTTTAGCGCATCGTGGGCAGATTCCATGACCATCATGGTGATATAAGGATTGAGCTTCGCTGTTTTGCGTTCCACTTCATCCTGCATCAACCGGAGGTTATCCAAAAAGCTCATTTTCTGGTTTGAAGACATGACAATCATTAATCCGAAAGCAAAAATATGGTCATCTTTTATCTGTGGTGCAAAACGCCTGATATCTACTGGACAGGAAACTTTATTGAATGCCGACGAGCCACGTACTTTCCGGAATGCCTCCAATACCGTTGCCCCCAGAAATGTATTGACGGTGACATCCAATGACTTGCAATGAGAAATAAGTTGCTTGCTGGTGGCTTGGTCAAACTTCCAATGAATTAAATAGTCCGTCTGCCGATCGACCGCTTTTCTGCCGACCGGAATACATTTAATAGCTAAAGCTGCTAATCGGCCAATTGTTTTTGCCTTAAATCGCTTCTTACCACTCTTTAAGATATGTTCGGGTACGACATCTTCAATACCAAGGATCGGATTTTCCAGTCCGATTTCTGCGGCCGGATTGTCCAGTACTTTTAGAAATTCATACAATAATGCCATGGCCGAGCCACCATCACATAAGCAATGATGGAAAACAAATAGCATATCTGAGACTTCTTCTCCCTTAATCCAGACAAATCGGATTAAAGGTTTCGTCTGATAATCGAAGGTCGAATGCCATTCTTTTTTGGATTCCTCTTGCCAGTCGACTTCACTTTTTCGGTTTACTAACCGTATCGGAATCGATACGGTTAGTTCCGGAACTTGAAACCAAGGTGTATTTTTCTCATCATGTTGGATAAGTGCCTGCAGCCAGGGATGTTTTTCCTGTAATCGGCTCAAGGCGTATTTGATATCTTCTTCGCTGAAAACACCACGTAGCCGAAAGGGAATGACGGCGTTGAAGGGTTCAGTTCCATCCCCCAACAGCATGCGCTCACCAAATAATAGTTTTCTTTTCATCGCCTACACCTGTGCCAATGTCAAACATTCTCGTTTCACAAAATCTTCCAATAGCGCTACCGCATGGTCGTTACCGCCAGCCGTTAGAAAGGTCTTCTGTACCTCCTTGGCGGCATTTCGATAGATGGGGTTTTCCAACAATTCAAACACGGTGTCCCGCAGCGCATCTATGCGCATACGTTTGTATCGGATGCTAAGCCCGCAACCCGCCTGCTCAATCAGTTTGGCTGTATGAAAATGATCATAGGCGATTGGTGTGATCAGCATGGGTAAACCATTTGTAAAAGTGTCGTTCACCGTATTGAAGCCCCCGTGGCAAATGACCATATCCATGTGTGGCATCAAAGCGGATTGGGGAACAAAGCCACTCACAATAAAATTGGAAGGCCATTCTTCAAATATTTCCGGCGGAGTAGCGGCAATAATTGTCACCGGCTGATCGGCAAAGGCCTCGATCAGTTTGCCGAAAAATGCTTTTCGAATATCTACGAGTAGAGTACCTAAGGATACAAATATTTTTGGAGTAGTACTGGCGGTCAAACGTTCCCAGTCAAAAGGGGTATTGTTTGGACGACCTTTGACCGGTCCGACAAATTTCATGTGTGGTGGTACCGTTTCAAAACCAGCAAAGGCTTGTGATGTAAATATCAGGTTGAGCTGATGAGAATGTATAAAGATTCCTTCATCATAAATTCCCACGACCTTTTGAAGGTCTTTGATCAGATTTTGCTGCCACTCAAATATCTTAGGAGCACTCTTCTCCGTGTCGCCCATGACATCCGGTGGAACGGGCGTTGTTGTCACACAAGGGATCTGATGTTTATGCGCGAATAGTGCGCCTCCAAAGGTGATACAGTCGTTTACGATCACATCAGGTTGCCAATGGCTGAGAAGACGTTCCAATCCCGGCATCATCATTTTTGCGATCGGGACATAGGTTTCTTCCAACGCCAGTTTCATGACTTCGGGACCCGAACAGGAGGGACCATCATCCTGACGTTTCAATAGCTGTTGGAGTTCCTCCTGAAAAGGTACTAGATCCGCTTCAGGATAGATATAACTTCCACCTTTAGGGATATGATGATCAGCTAATGGCGTTATGCCAAACCACCGGACTTCATGCCCACGGGCAAGGAGGCTTGCACCTACACTTAATGTTGGGCTGATGTGTCCAAAAAATGGTGGAACAACAAAGAGAAACTTAGCCGGTACATCCGCTCTTGAAGCGATAGGAGCGGCAGTTTGTTCCAAGAGATCTGCAGCGGTTTTCGTGCCACCCGCATCGACAAAAGATTGACGTACGGTATGTGCAGCTTCACGATAGGTTGGATTATTCAAGATGGTATGGACACTATCTTTTAAATGATGTGCTTTAAAGCGATTGAAATTCAGTCGTTCACCGGCGCCGGTACGCACTACGCGACCCGCGACATGCGACTGGTCGTAAGCGATCGGGATGACCACAAGTGGCAGACCCTGTGAAAGAGTTTCGGAAACCGTATTATGGCCACCGTGGCATACAACAGCATCCAGATATGGTAGCAGATCCAATTGTGGGATTTGTTGATAAATCATGAAGTTTTCAGGCCAGGCATCAAATAGCTGCGGATCTGAAACAACGACGACAGTCAGCTCTTCTCCCACAAATGCATCGATAACCTTTTGGAAAAATGATTTCTTATGGTCGTGATCAAAGGTAGTACCAATACTGACCAGGATTTTTTTTCGATTACTAGCATGTAGTTTATCCCAGTCAAATGCAGCCGATACCCGACGTTCAGCCAGGACAGGTCCTGTGAACTGATAGTTTGAGCTGAGATCCATCTCACCAAAGAAATAACGGGATGTTAAGACAAGCGTAAGCAAATCCGAGCAATCCAAAGATTTATTTCCCGTTACCCCGAGTTCCTGTTGTAAAGCAACGATCTGCTTTTCTTCCCATTCGTGTACCTTTGGAAGTTCACTGACAATTTTAATTGCTGCTGGAGCCGTGACAGTGGTCGCATAGCGGAGTCCCAGTTTTTTTGCAGCGATGGATGCCGCAAATAATTGATGGTCACCAATCACCAGATCCGGTGCAAATGTTTCTAATAAGGTAAGGATACCTTTATAGCAATGTCTATTTAAAGGGATAAGTACATCTTCATAAAGAAACTTGATGCTATCAATACCATAGACGATCTTTTTTGAAATGATATCGAGGTACTGTTCACTTTCTTTTTTTTCTTCATCCGTCTGGTCATATTGAATAAGCAAAAGCTTTCCGCCAGCTGGAAGTTTATCAGTTAAGTTTTTGTCAAGACTGATCCAGGCCACCTCATGTCCTCTTTCCAATAGTTCAGCACCAATGCTCAACGTCGGATTGACATGACCTGTCAGTGGGGGGACAACAAACACAAATTTAGCCATGGTTTTGTAATAAAGGGTTAGATAAAAAATCAACGATAGTTTCAGCTATCTGTGTAGGTTCTTGTATGGGGATATTGTGATCTCCCGGAATTAGTTCAAGTTGAGCACCAGATATTTTTGTTTGCAGCCATTCCCCCGTTGGTTTACAGTTTGATGTTTCTCCATATAACAGTAAGGTGGACGGTGGCAATGCTGTTGCATCCATTTCATGGAGGAAATATTTTTCCTTAATCATATCAGCTTTGATGCTCGTCTGGTTGAATAAAAACTCGTAAAGGCGATGATTTTTTTCAAATTGTCGCTTACCCATTTTCATTTTTGTTGTATCGGTAAAATTGGCAATATAATGTTCCAAAAATTCCTTACTATACTCATCGATGATGTTACGTGCTTTCTCATCCTGTGGATCCGGAGCCTCCATAACGACGAGTCGTTCCACACGGGTTGGGACCTGCAATGCCGTTTTAAGCGCAATTAGTCCACCAAAACTGTAACCCAGCAGATGGACGTTTTGAAGTTGTAGACTATCCAACAAAGCAATCAGATCCGATGACATATTTTCAAGATCATAGCCTTCCGATACACGTTCACTCATGCCATGACTTTTGAGATCATACATGACCACGTGGAAATGCTGCGCTAGGATCGGAGCAATATTAAAATAGTAAATAGAGAGGTTGCTGAACATGCCGTGGATCAGTACCACGGTATGTTCAGCACCTTTATTTAGTTCTTGTATGTGAACCTTTCTGTTGTTGACCGTAATTATTGGCATTCGTAGATATAATTGATGATCATGCGGAGGTCAAGATTGATCAGTTGATCCAGGTCCATCGAAGATAACCAGCCTGTGAAATCAATCTGGTCACCAAAATGTGCTTTGATTTTCTCTGAAAAAGAAACAATTTCTATGCTGTCCATTTCAAGATCCTTTGTAAAGGAACTTTCTGGTGTGATATCCATCTCTTCTACAAATTCTTCGCCGATAACTTCTGTTATAAAGCCTTTTAATAAAGAGAATAATTCTTCGTGATTCAATTTTGATGTCGTGTTTACAGTGTCCATCCGATAATATAATTTTGGTGTTTGATCGTTTTTATTTCTATTTGATTGATCCAGAGATGATCTCCCTGGATGCGTTCTACTTCATATCTTTTTGGGTTGCCCTGTAGGCCAGTCCCCAGAAATTTTCCGTAAGCTTCTTTCGCTACCCAAAAGCGGGTTGTCCATTCGGCCTGTTCCCTGTCTTTTAGCAATTCCATTTCAGCATCGGTAAAGACAAGTGGGTAAAAACCTGCACTGCGCTCCTCGATGAGTTCCATGTCAATACCTACAGGTCTGTCTTGACGGGCGATAGCCACGGCATCTTTTCCCTTGTGGGCCAGTGAGACATGAATATCTTTAGTCGCATCGCCCAGTAGATAAGGTTTACCGACTTCATCCGAGCGGATCTCAAACGTAATGGGATAGCAGGGAAGGTTTTTCTGATGGTTCAGTAGCTGGCGTACAGCATCTTTTACCGCAACACGGCTCACCATCCAACTTTTTCTGCGGTTGGGCAACAATTGTTGGTAGTGCTGTTTTTCCGTTTGGTTGAAATAGCGTTTCAGGATAAAGTCCCAGGAAGCTACACGGGTATAGGCTTGGTGGAAAAAGAAAACAGCTGGTGCGATTTCCGCTGAGAGACGGTTGTGCAATGGCGACATGGAAACATTCCATAATGCTTCGTCGATTTCCAATCGTCTATTTTGCCAGCCCCTGATCGAGCACCATGCTTTCCCGTTTCGTTGGAGCGTTATATTTGCGATAGCAAATTCATCGTTCAGATCAGTCAACATACAGGTGCACTCGAATAGGCCATCTTGGTCACGCATATCGTCGAAAAACTCGATTTCTTTGATTTTAACAGGAAATGCAATGCGATCTTTTGTCAATGTAAGCTGAAGCCACAAACCGAATAATTGTCCCGCATTATCCAATAGCGAGCCCTTTCCACCATTGCCCTTGATCTTGCCAATGATACCTTTTTTACCTACAGCGGTTACCTCCATAATCCCTTGATAGGCTGTTCCATGGAACATATGCTTATCATAGATTTCTTCGGAAGTACGCGTGATGGGCAGGGGCTCACCTATGGAAAGATCAAACTCTGGTGCGACGGGATATGCCGTAGACAGCGCTACCTCTGCATTTGCAAAATTCTCGATATCCAGATAGGCAAGTTGAGCGGAACGCCATTCGCCATTGACCATTTTCTCAAAAGGTTTGGCTACATTCATCCATTGGAACACACTCACGTGCATGATCTTATGGATCTTGGTAGCACGTTGTTCTGCCTGAGCGATTTCGGCCAGCAATTCAAAAATCATGGTCATCGGGATCACCGGTTCCATGTCCGCTACTTCTGGCCATCCCTGTGGTTGTCGCAGCAGACTATGATCGATCAGGTAGGGATGGCTGTCCAAATTAACCTGCAGCATTTTTGAAAAATGTCTGTCTACAGGTTTTTCTACAACAAGAGGTTTGGCGACAGTTACTGCACTGCTAGGAGCAGGTCGGTTCTGAAAGAGTGTCAATACTTCTTCCTGCATCCGGATCATATCGGCGATATTCTCCTGAAATGCCTGTACCAATGGATGATTGCTCTTTACAGCTGTTCCCGAGGTCAGTTGTGGCTGTACAGTATCAAAAGATTTTCCTAAGCTCTTGACCGCGTCGAAATTACGGACGATAGGCGAACCGAGCTGTAACTTCATGCCTTTGTTTGTCGCCTTTTTTATATGGTTTTGTACCGCCAGAAAATCCAGTGCCACTGTTTTCCCTTCTACAAATAAAGCCGCAACGACACGTTGTAGCTGAGCAAGCGCCGAACGTGTTACCACACTGGATGCTAGGGTGCTGAAAGCTTTTCCCTTTAAGGTATCGTCAATAAAGCCGATCAGTCCACCAGTACCCACTTGGATAAAGAACCGGACTCCCTCGTCATAAAGCTTTTCCGTTAGCTCGCGGAAACGGACCGGTTGTACAAGGTGTTCGGCACTCAATTGGCGGATGGCCTGTTGATCCGATGGGTAGGGCATTAGCGTGGTGGCCGACCACAAAGGGATCTTGGTTGGCTGAAACTGTACTTTTTCCATTCCTGCTAGGATCAGATCGAGCTTGTCTGCCACAAAAGGTGAGTGAAAACCCGACTGGAATGGCAGGATCTGATGAAATATCTGTTTCGCTTTCAACTGAGGTACAAGCTCTTCTAGAGCGGTATTGCTGCCGCATAGAATGACCTGATGTGGACAGTTGTCATTGGAAACATAAATATTGGGAATGTTGGTAATCAAAGGTGTAATTTCCTTCAGCCCGGTTCCGATGGCAATAAATTTGGAATCCTTGAGTTCAAAAGTCTTTGGGTGAAGGACATCAATAAGATCCTTGACCGAACTTGCTTCAGCTAGTTCCGAAGAATAGCCCGCCAGCCATTCACCTAAACTATGCCCAGCATTCATGTCCGGATATACCCCCAGTTTTTTTAGTGAATTGTCCAAAATGCTGCAAGAATTGAAAATAGCCAATGCATCATTCAGCAGTCCTTCACCTTCGGTTTGTATAGGTGCTGTCAGTCCAAAATAACGGCTGACCGACTCTACCTCTCCCTTGGCTAAGCCATCTAAACCAGGGAAGACGAAGGCAACCTTGCCACCCTCTTGTAATAATGGGGTAGAGGTATACCAGATATCCTGCTTGTTGCGCCAGGCTTTATCTTTAGAGACGATTTTGATTGCCTTTTCAATCCTTTCTGGGGTGGGATCAAATAGGGCGAGACGATAATTGCCTTCACCCACTGTTGTGTCGTTATGCTGTAAGGCAGAAATTAATTCCGCATGTGTTGGTCGGGCAAGTAACAATACGGGATCTTTTTTAGGCATATCATAGCCTGTTAAAACTACGTGCGCGTTAATACCGCCGAAACCAAAAGCATTTACCGCGGCCACTTTGGGCAGACCTGTCTTTGACCAGCTTTTTGCTTCCTGTACTGGAGCAAATCGCGTTGTCTGCATATCAGCGGTCGGGTTTTCGCAATAAAGGGTTGGTGGTAGTGTATCGTGATGTAGCGCCAAACAGGTTTTTATCAGGCCCGCTATTCCTGCCGCAGGCATGGCATGACCAATATTGGATTTGACCGAACCGATCCCAGCAACTGGCGCAGCCTCTTCTTTACCGAAAAACTGCGACAGTGTCTGTAGTTCAGTTTTATCTCCAAGAGGTGTACCTGTACCGTGTGCTTCCAGATAACCGATCTGTTTTTCGTCCAGTTCAGCATTTATCCAAGCCTGTTGTAAAGCTTTTAATTGCCCTTTCACCGATGGACTCATGACACTGGTGCCATGACCATCGCTGCTCACGCCTACACCTTTGATGACAGCATAGATTTTATCCTGGTCACGTACAGCATCTTCGAGTCGCTTTAATACAACAAAACCACAGCCTTCACCGATGAGTAAGCCATCGGCGTCCATGCTGAAAGGTTTGATCTGCTGGTTGTGAGAAAGGGCACCCAATTGCGCAAAGATGCTCCAGAAAGCAGCATTTTGTCCCGTATGTACACCGCCCGCAATCATGATATCACTACGGCCACGCTGCAGTTCCTGTACAGCATGGTCTACAGCGATCAGGGCGCTGGCACAAGCAGCATCTACAGTAAAAGCCACACCGCCAAGATTGAAGCGGTTGGCAACAAGCGAAGCCACAAGATTAGGGATTAAGCCCATAGCCGTATCAGCGGCAAAGCGCCCCTTGCGTTCCTGGAATGCTTGCTTTACCTTTTCGATATCAGCCGCTGGCACCTGCGGTAAAAGTTCCTGTAAAAGGGAGGAAATCTGTTCGCCAGTACGTACGATTTCTATGGCGCGGGTAGCCCCTGGGCCAGTATAATTTCCTTTCCCGATGACAATTCCCGCTTTTTCCAGTGATACCTGTTTTTGAAATACGCCGGCATCTTCCAGTGCTTTCTGTACCAGATCAAGCGTTAACAGGTGATCCGGCTCAGTTCCCTCAACAGCAAGTGGTAAAATGCCAAATGCCGTTGGATCAAACACATAGTCTGGGATAAACCCGCCACGTTTGCAATAAAAGCGATCCACCGTTCCAGGACCATCGCTAAAATGGATTGGGTCAATGCGATCGGCTGGAGCAAATTCAGTGGAATCGACCTTATTGATGATATTTTGCCAGAACATATTGGCATCCTGTGCCCCCGGAAAGACACAAGATAAACCAACGATGGCAACATCTGTTTTCTTCATAATCAATAGATATGACGGTTTACCAATTGTTGCCTGACATAATTAACACTTGGCTTTCCGTACCATACCTGATCTCGTTAAGGAAAATTTCTTTCCCTTCATCCAATGGTATGAGCGAAATGCCTCGGCGTTCATATTCTGTTTCCAATGTCTGTGAAACCATACCTGCACCTTTCCATGGCCCCCAGTTGATCGAAATAACCTTTCCTTTCAAGCGTTTATTCAGTACATTGGCATAGTCATCCAACACACTGTTTGCTGCCGCATAATCTGTCTGACCTTTGTTGCCATAAACAGATGCTATACTTGAAAATAAGACAACGAACTGGCAGTCTGAACGTAGTTGTTCCGCCAATACGCGTAATGGTTTTACTTTGGTATCAAAGACACGTCCAAAAGAACTGGTCGTTTTTTGTTTGAACA
This sequence comes from Sphingobacterium sp. ML3W, assembly GCF_029542085.1. Lineage (NCBI taxonomy): Bacteria > Pseudomonadati > Bacteroidota > Sphingobacteriia > Sphingobacteriales > Sphingobacteriaceae > Sphingobacterium > Sphingobacterium sp. ML3W. The sequence goes on from NZ_CP107036.1 coordinate 5,762,939, forward strand.
GTTTATCTTCCAACAAACCTGCACCATGGATAACACCATCGAGCTGTCCATATTGTTCATAAATCTGGTGGAGCAAGGCCGTTAATCCAGCCTCATCACAGAGATCCAATGATTCATAAACGACAGTGTTTCCTAAACGTTCCATGTCGCGGATCGTCCGAAGGATCTGATTGTTCTTATAGATACGGAGGGTCTCTTTCTCAATTTGTGCTGGTGCATGGAATAGCCCTGATTGAATAAGATGAGCTCTGATCTGTTCCTTGGAGGTCATTGTTTCCAGTTCTTTCGAAATCGGGATGTCTTTTCTTGGATCTGCAGACCTGCCCACAAGGATGTAAGTACAAGGGTAGGAGGCCGACATGTGTTTTACCAATTCAGAGGTGATACCCTGTCCACCACCAAGTACAAGTACAACAGATTTTTGATCCAGTTGGATTTGCACTTCTTCGTTGCCTGTCGACAGTGGTGAAGGAATGATATCGACTGTATGACGTTGATCATTCTTGTAGATAACCTCTACGGTTTTATCGGTTGTCAAGATTTCTTTTAGTGCGATTTCAGCGATCTGATCTGTTTCCTGTGGTGTGCTTAAACTGATCAATCGACAGCTGGTCTGTTCAAACTCACGAGCTAGACTTTTAAACAGTCCAGGGTAACCCTGGTAATGGCGTAAGGCATGTGTATCATTTGTTTTTTCGACATGTGCCGGAATATCGGAGATTAAATAAACCCATTTGGCCCTGTCCAGATCCATTTTTTTGATTAGATCAACTTGATCTATAATATTATGTTGTACTGGTGCTGAAAATATGTCGGAGATAATTAGCCCGTCGAAGACAGCAAGATCATTTTCCGGATTGACCAGTTCAGCGATAGCACCATGTTTTTCGAGCATGGTTTTGATGGCCATCGTCTGTTGCCCATGATCCGGAGCAATGGCAAAACGTTTGCCTTGTAGAATTTCTGTATCTTGTGCCGTTGCATTATCTGCAGGTGTCAGGTCAAAACGAAGTCTGGACAAGAGGCTCTGTTCAGGAGCTGTATCGCTAACTTCGCTAATCCAGGATGCAAGACCGTTAAGGGTTTTAATCGCTGCTAAGGTTTCCATCAGATCTTCGGCATGTTCGAGATCTTCCCCAAAACCAATTTTGGTCTTCAGTTCAGCAATGATTTCCATTCGTTTGATCGAGTCTATGCTCAAATCTGCTTCCAAGTCCAAATCCAATCCCAACATTTCTTTGGGATAACCGGTTTTTTCACTGACGATATCCAGTATTGCTGTTTGTAATTCCGCAAGGGAGAGCATAGACTGATTTGCTGTTGTGGAGGTCGATACTGCTGTTTGAGCGCTTGTTGCTGGCACTGCTGTTGCACCGCTGAATTCTGTTAACCAGGAAACCAGGCCGTTTAAGGTTTTTATGGCAGCCAATTGTTCCATGATTGTATCTTCATTTGCATGATCGAACTTTAGTGTTCCAAGCTCTGTACGCAATGTTCCGATAATTTCGACCCGCTTGATTGAATCAATGCTGAGATCCGCTTCCAGATCCATTTCCATACCCAACATCTCATGTGGATAACCGGTCTTGTCGCTTACTACCTGTAATAATAAAGTTTTAATGTCTTTAGTTGCTGTTTGTACAGCTGTTGCGACAGCGGAATTTTCACTTAGCGTGGGTTGAACGATAATCGGGGTTGACCGATCTGCAGTCACATTTGGTGTGGGACTTGAATAGACCGGCATAGGTGCTACTTGTTGGTTTTGCCCCAAAAAGGAAAGCATGACATCACGTTGCGCCTGGATTAGCATTTTCATGCTGTTTAAATATTCTTGCAGCATACGCTCAGCAGCAGGTTGTGGTTCTGTCGTTGGAGCTATAGGGTTGTTAAGGTTGCTCATTTTAATAGGGCTCACTATTGGCAATGCGCCATTGACAGGTAGCGTTCCTGTCGTTGGATGTGCGGTCTGTCCATTGACACGCCAGATAGTAGGGTTTTTCTTATATAAGTTTGGTTGATCTAGCTGGATTGGTTGAATCTGACGGCCTTCAAAAAGTTTATCAATAGCGAAATTGCGACCAGTTCCCAAATATTGTGCAAGCATACAGAGCAGATGCGTCAATTTGTTACGGTTACTATCTTCTACGTACAGGGTCAGTTGATCTTGTTCAAGACAAGATTTGGTCAGGCCCGTCAGCACTTTACCTGGACCTACCTCAATAAATATCCGTGCGCCATCTGCATACATGGCCTGAAGCTCCTCCACAAAGCGGACAGGTTGAACCAGATGATCAGTCAGTCTTGCTTTTATTTCGGATACCGAAGTAGGATATAAGCTTGTTGTTGTGTTTGACCAGACCGGTAGTTGCATTTCTTGGAAAGGGACATCCTTCAATACATTCGCATAAAGCTCTTTTGATTTAGCGACTAAAGGACTGTGGAAAGCACAGGCAACTTCTAGCTTTTTAGCAGAGACACGTTCCTGTTTTAACAGATCCATAAGTTTCCCGATAGCTTCTGTGTTACCAGCAACAACACATTGTGTCGGAGAATTGTAATTCACCGGATAACAGCCTTCCACACGATTGAGGAGTGCCTTCAACTGTTCCGCATTTGCGTTAATAGCAACCATGGTGCCGGGATCTCCATTTTCTACCGAATCCAGGATGGATTGAGCACGCTTGCTGCTCAGTTCGACTAATTGTTCTTCGTCAAATACACCAGCGAAACACAATGCCGGTAATTCACCGTAGCTATGGCCGGCCAGCATATCCGGGACGATACCCAGTGATTGAAGGAACTTAGCTAAGGCTAAATCAACAATACCCAAAAGAGGTTGTGCGAGACGTGTATCTTTGATGGTTTCCTTTTGTTGTTTTAAAGAATCGGCATCAAACGTAGTTGAAGGAAAGACCACTTTTTCCAGTTCAGGATACTGGGCGATCAGCTTTCGCATTGCTGGAAATACGACAAAGAGATCACGGGCCATATTGATACGTTGACTACCTTGTCCCGGAAATAAGAATGCTGTTTTACCTTCGCGTTTATTGACTATAAAGGTGTCTTTACTTTCAATGCCAGATAACACCAATTCAATTTTCATCATCAGGTCTTCGGCTGTATCGGCAACAATGCTGAGTTGGATCGCTTTTTCAGAAGCAACAGCTAAGCTGTAGGCGATATCTTTTAGCGGGAGACTATCATTGATATCTAAAAGTGCTTTTACCTGACCCAATTGACCCTTAGCTTCGTCGTAGCTGTCGCCACGGAAAACGAATAGTTCTGATGGCCAAGATTGCAATGCGATTGTATTCTCTTCCTGCGGATGATTCGCAATAACAGCGTGGAAATTTGTTCCGCCAAAACCAAAGGCGCTGATGCCAGCATAACGTCTTTTTTCTCCCCATAAACCAGTTTCGGCGTGGAAAGCGAAAGGACTTGTTTGGGCATTATAATATGCATTCGGCTGTTGGAGATGAAGTGTTGGAGGTTTAACACCATGAAATACAGCCAGGGAAGCTTTGATCAAGCCTGCCAATCCTGCAGCACATTTTGTGTGGCCGATCTGGGTTTTGACCGAACCTAAATGCGTTTGTGCCGGTAAGGCACCTGAACGGCTGAATAAATTCGTCAACGCACTCAGTTCTGTTTTATCACCAACCACTGTTCCTGTACCATGCGCTTCAACTAGACCAACGGATGCTGCGCTGATACCCGCTTGGTTATAGGCACGTTCCAGTGCGCGTACCTGACCGATTTTTCGGGGAGCGGTGAGGCCTAGGGCTTTACCATCACTGGACCCACCAACGCCTTTGATAACCGAGTAGATGCGGTCGCCATCGCGTACAGCATCTTCGTAGCGTTTGAGTACCAATATCGCTACCCCCTCACCAAGGGCAATCCCATCCGCGTCGCTGTCAAATGTGGCGCATCGTCCTTTACGTGAGAGTGCATGTGTGCTGGAAAACATCAGGTAATCGTTGATTCCATTATGGAGATCCGCTCCACCCGCAAGCACCATATCCGATTTACCCAGAATAAGCTCCTGACAGGCGAGATCAATCGCAGCAAGGGATGAGGCGCAAGCTGCATCCACCGTGAAATTTCGACCACCAAGATCCAACCTGTTTGTGATCCGACCAGCGATAACATTGGCCAGAATACCTGGGAACGAATCTTCTGTGGTATGAGGTAATGCCTCTTTCACTTCCTCATGAAGTTCTCCAAATACCTGTTTGTAGTATCCTCTAAAGCTATAGCTGTTGGCAAGGTCGTTGCCACCTTCTGCACCGATAATAACGGAAATGTTCTCGCGGTTGATTTGTTTTTCGCCATAACCAGCGTCTTCCATGGCACGCTTTGCTACCAATAGCGTCAACAATTGTGTCGGTTCAATAGCTGCGAGCGATTGCGGTGGAATACCAAAAGCTAAGGGATCAAAATCAATTTTTGGAATAAAACCACCCCATTTTGAGTGTGATACATCTGGACCATCTGCATCGGGTTTGTAATAAATAGCTTTGTTCCACCGTTCGTCAGGAACTTCGGTAACGCTATCTTTTCCAAGGATAATATTGCGCCAAAATTCTTCCAGATTTTTGGCTCCCGGAAAAATACACTCCATTCCGACAATGGCGACATCCAACGGTTTTTCGCTGGAAAGTGGTTCTTCCGGTAATATTGCTTCATGGATATACTGCTGATTGTCGACGCCGACATGTTGATGCAGAGCATCCAGGGAGATCACCTTGTTCTGCATGGTTGCAATCTGGCCGATCATATACATGCCTAGGTCCAGTTGTTCACTTTTAGGGATGTTGACCAGTTTATCTCCTTGACGGTCAATGCCTTTTGCTGCAATACGCAGGCGACCGACGTTTAATTTTTCGAGTTTTTCCCAGACTTCCTTCTTATCTACACCCGCAGTCAATAGCTTGGACTTTTCTCGATTGAAATGTTGTGCAAAAGCGGTATTCAAACAACGGGTTTCGTGCCCCGGTGCTGTCTCCAGGAGGACAGTATCCCTAGCTTGCATGGCTTGCAGCTGAAATTCTTCCTGAATTGCACCTGTACTTACAGCCTCTTGCGTATAAAGATAAGCTGTTCCCATCAATACACCGACTTTTACGCCCCGGGCAGCTAAGGGAGCTACCATGATAGAGACAAATGCTGTTGAGAAAGCATTGTGTATGCCGCCGGCAAAGAAAACGCTGATCTGTTCTGGATGATCCTCTTTTAAGATGCGTTCGATCTGTTTTTCCCAGAGCACGGTACTCGAAAGTGGTCCTACGTGGCCACCGCATTCGCGACCTTCGAAAATGAAATTTTTTGCACCCTCCTTTAGAAACATGTCAAGTAGGGCAGGAGATGGTACGTGTAGAAACGTGGTTATGCCTGCTTTTTCAAATACCTTAGCCTGTGCAGGTCGGCCACCGGCAATCAGGACAACGGGAGGTTTAGCTTCCAGGATATAAGCCGTCTGTTCTTCACGCAATTCCTGTGGGGCAAAGCCTAAGATACCCACTCCCCAAGTCTTGTTTCCGGCAAGCTGTTTGGTTTCCATAACCAAGGTTTTGGCCTGTTCACCACGCAGCAGGGACAGGGCAACAAATGGGAGTGCTCCAGCTTCCGCTACGGCATTAGCAAAAGCAGGGACATCACTGACACGGGTCATGGGACCCTGTGCGATCGGATAACGCAGGCCTAGTTGTTTCGCTAATACATTGTCACGGTCAATCGGTTGTAATGCTTTTGCCTGCTTTAAATGGCCGTACATGGCTTCCTTAAATCCGAAAATAAGCTTTTTCAGTGTCCTGAAATCTTCATAAAGATCGATGGCCAAGGAAATATCTTGTCCCATTGGGATATAACTCGTAGCAGGATTCAGGTCAGTAAAATGCGTTCGGAGTTCGGTCGTGTCAACCTGATCCGATAACACCGGCGAGTTTGGTCGCACCAAGACGCGATGGTTGGCAATGATCTTGGTTTCCGTCCCGTTTAATTTTCCACAGAGCGTTTTGAAGTCCTGGGGAACCGCACTTTCTGGAAACAGCGCAAGTTGGCTATCCAAAACAATTCCAGTAGCACCGAGGGATTTTGCAGCAGCAGCGGTATGCAGACCTATGCCGCCCTGTACCCAAACAGGTATGGACTGAATTTCTTTGATAATTCGTTGGAAGAGTACAAACGTGGATTCATATCCAACGCGTCCTCCAGCTTCATTTCCTTTTATGATAATTCCTTTTGCGTTAAGCTGTTCTGCTTGTATGGCTTCTTCCAGACTGCTTACTTGATACACAATGGACAGGTGCGGAGCCGTGGGTGCTGGGGTACCAAAAGGAAGAATGACGACACTTACTTTCTCCGGAATTTCAAGGGATAGCAGTTTATCATTTGGAAAATAAATTCCATAAGTAAATATAGCAATCTGATCAAGTTGATTCAGTGCTTCCTGAGCGTTGGCTAAGTCGTGTCCCAAACTTAACACGGGAAATGCACCCGCTTGATGGAGTTTGGGCATGAGATTGACGTCAGGCTTTTCAAAAGGCGTTAATCCAATAATGGTTAAATTTTTCATGCATTGATGATCTTGAAAATATAATAGCAGGAGATCCCATAACAAACATCAAAATCGTAGTGGTTCTGATAGGAGGGTTGTTATGGTGGAATAAAAGTAGTTAATTTCTATTATATTTTTAACAATAAAGGTAATTTGATAATGATTTTTTAACAAAAAAGTAGTAAATGCTTGAGTATTATTAACCAAGAGGCTACAAATTTATTTAAATTCAGTTGTGTGTCGTTTTTTAGGTCTGTGTTTCGAAAAAAATAAATATTTCCTTTATGTTTGAATAACTAAAGGGATAATTTTATCTCATAAAGCTTTTTTGGTTGTGTTTTATAATAATAGGTTGTCGTTTTCGATTTCTATATTTATTTGTGTGCGATCCTTCTCGGCCGTTGTGAAGTGAATATAGCGTATGAGCGCTTTGATTATCTTGCTTCCCGCACTACTTTTATATTTAACTATTTAATTAAATATGAATAATAGGTAATATCTTTCAATAGATCAGCTGATTAGTTTTATTTTTACATTTATGCTTGGAAGGAATGCCTAATAAGCGTATATTTGTGCCACACAAAACAAAGGTGATACCTTTTTCGGGGTGTAGCGTAGCCCGGTATCGCGCCACATTTGGGATGTGGAGGTCGTAGGTTCGAATCCTGCCACCCCGACTGAAAAGCTCTAACGAAAGTTAGGGCTTTTTTTGTTTCAAGGCAGGACGAGATCCTGCGTCTTAAGGAGCTATAAGGTTCGATCCAAAGGGTTTAGGGTAGTCTTTGGGCAAGGGGGGACTGAGCCAATACTGCCACCTGACTGAAAAAGTGTGATGTACATAACTTTTTTTCATAGTCAACAACCAATATAATTTTCCATCTTGTTGAACAATACATAATCCACACCGTAGGTTACGAGATTTCACCTTTGGGTGAGCGGTTTATTCAACTGTTAGAAGCCGAGGAATAGCAATTAAAGCTGAAATAAAATAGACCGTTGCGCGATCTTTAATAATGAGGCTGCCTAGATGCAGCCCCATCGTTTTGATCTTCTTTTCTGTAATGCTATAAGGCCTTATTCTGTTTTAGGAACAACTTATAGTTGTCCTGATCTTCGAAATAGGCAACCTGACCTTCATTTCCGATAAGGACGATGTAGGCCTTTGCTTTATCTACTTTTGATCCCGTATGCGGATCTATGGCATAGCGTACGTTCTCATCTTTTGGGATTCTCTCTTTGCAATTTTCGCAACAACCGTAATAGATCTTTCCATCCAAAGGCACTGCCAGTTGCTTTTTGCCCATAAATTCGTCATTGACCATACAGACCATATCCTGTGGGACCTGCTGTCCTTTTTCATAACTAAATTGCTTTTGCGTTGCAACTGGTTCAGCCGGATTGTTGTTTGTGTTTTCAGGACTGCCACAGCTTATTGTCAACATAATTAATAACGCTGAAAATAGCATTGATCTTAAAATTTTCATATATTTTTCTACTTAATAGGTGTTCCTTCTGTGATTTCTTCGTTGGCCATTTTTATCAGCTGGTCGCCCTCCATGAGTTCGCCAAAAACTTCAATTTTATCATTGAGTATTCTTCCCTTTTTTACCGGGATAAACTTTGCGCTTCCAGCGGCGTTTTTGATGACATAGATTCCCATGTTGCCTTCGACTAACGTCGAACGTGGAATAAAGAAAGTTGCTTTGTTATTTTTAAGCTGAACCTTTGCTTCGGCGACCATAAAAGGTTTGAGATCCGGATCGTTATTGACAAAGTCCGCTTCAAACTTTTCAGATCGTAACTTCAGATCCAGCGTACCACTTTTTCGGGTTATTGTTGCTTGGAAGTTTTTCTCAGGAAGTGCCCTTACCGTGAAGTTGACTGTGTCACCTATGGCTACATAAGGAACATGTGCTTCCGGAACAGATAGGTTTAAACGGAGCTTAGACGAATTTTGGACGACAAGCAAAGGTGTTCCACCCAGGGGGCCTACATAGGCGCCGATATCTGTATTTCGTGATGTAATGATGCCACTGAAGGGTGCACGGATAATTAAATACTGATTGATATCCTGTATTTCTGTATAGGCGGCCCGAGCTGCTTTTACACTGGCTTCGTCCGAAAGTTTTTGTGCGGTAATCTGATCCAGAGCATCGCGGGCAATAGCGCCCTTGGTCTGGTTTGCCCGAAACATACGATCGTAATTGGCTTTTGTTGCGGTGTAAATCGCCTCTTGCGAAAGTATCTTGGCTTTTGCATTGACTATTTGAGCCTGCAATTCGGGTGCTTCCAGTACCATTAGTATCTGCCCTTTGCTGACCTGCGAACCAATATCTACATGGATCGTCTTGACATAGCTCTGCACCTTTGCAAATAATGCTGTCTCCTGATCAGGTTTTAGTTCGCCCGCCAGTTGTAGCGGAACAGTAGGATTCATTTTGGCAATCGGGATGGTCATCAAAGGCATGGATCCCATTTTCGCGGCTTTTGGGTTCTCTTTTGCGGCACCGTTGTTCTCTTTTGTATCTTGGTTACATGCGCTAAATAATAGCGCAATTGCTGGTAATATGATTGACTTAAATTTCATAAAGAATTAGATTTTTGTTTTAACAAAATGAATGCTTTCCTCATCTTCAGGATCCAAAGAAGGTGAGATTGTTGTTGCTTTGTGCTGTATCCATACAAATACCAGCGGGAGGACGATCAGTACGGAGAAGGTTGAAAAAAGAAGACCTCCGATAACAGCGCGGCCCAAGGGTGAGACTTGGTCTCCACCTTCACCAAAACCGATAGCCATAGGTAACATCCCCGCAACCATGGCAATAGTTGTCATGATAATGGGCCGGATCCGGAGCTTGGCTGCCTCAATAGCGGAGGTTAATGCATTCTGGTTTTTCAGTCGTATCGATTCCGCATTATTGATTAATAAAACTGCATTGGCGATCGAAACACCAACAGACATAATGAGTCCCATGTAAGACTGTAAGTTGAGTGTCGAACCGGTTAATTTTAATAGCACCAAAGCTCCTAAGATCACAAACGGAACCGTAGAGAGAATAACGAGTGATATCCGAAAGGACTGAAAAGTTGCTGTAAGCATCAAAAAGATAACCACAACGGCAATCAATAGACCTGTGGCGAGATTACTCATCGTCTCATTCAATACAGGTGCCATCCCTGCGACTTCAATATTGATACCTTTTGGTAGCTCGCCCAAAGATGCAATGGCGGTTTGAATGTCCTGTGAAGCCTGTCCCAGATCTTTTTTATGTAGATTTGCGGCAACCGTGGTGTAACCCATTGTTCCTAAATTATAACTTTCACCAAGTTCTTTGGTTGCTGTGATGGTTGCGACATCGCCCAGAACGGGACGGTCTGCATTCTTAGAAAGTGTTAGATTCTCCAGTTCTTCTTTACTGTTTAATATATTTTGTGGTGTTTGAACTTGCACATCGTAGGCAATTCCCATCATTCCACCAACCCAAAAATTCTTATTGGTATAGCGAGTGGATGCGGTAGCGGCTACCAGTGATTTTGCGATATCCTGTGCATCGAGTCCCAGTTGTGCCGCTCTTGTCCGGTCGATATTAATCTGTAAGGCCGGATAATCCATGGATTGGGGGATCTGCTGGTCGCGCAGGTAGTCGATCTCCTTTAGCTTTCCGAGAAGTTTCTGCGCATACATGCGATTCATCTTTTTCATCATCCCTGAGATCCGGATCTCGATAGGTGTATTGGTGCCCTGACTTAGTATTTTCTCGGTAAGTTCAATGGGTTCGAAAGAGAGCTGTATTTCCGGCATCTTTTCATGAAAGTACTTTCTGAGTTCATCCTTTAGTTCATCCGAATTACCATTGAGTTTCTTCAATGCCACCTGCATCAGGGCCTCGTGTGGCCCAGCATTGTATAAATAAATTGGGCTAACGGCGAAAGTGGAAGGGTGCTGACCGATAAAAACCGATGATATGGCGATATTATCAGAGCCGACTTTATCTTTTAAAAGGGTTAGAAATTGTTTTACTTTCCCTTCGGTTACTTCGATACGCGTTCCTTCAGGGGCTTTTATTCGTACCTGAAACTGACGGGAATTGACTGTAGGTAATACATCCTTACCAATTCCTTGATATAAGAAAAAGCATGCTATAAATGTAAAAATCAAACTTAAGCTTACAATTATCTTGTGTTTGGCGACCAAATTTGACAATAGACGCAGGAAGCGCTCACGAAAACGATCAAACCAGTTTTTCTTATGTGCGGGATTATGACATGTTTCGGGATCATGTTTCATCATCCAATTGGCCATCACCGGTACAAAAGTCTGCGACAATAAAAACGAAACAATCATCGAAAATCCGATTGCCAGTGCAAGAGGCATAAACAATGCACCGGGAATACCGGTCATCATAAAGGCAGGAGCAAATACGGCAAGAATACAGAGCATAATCAAAAGTTTCGGAAATGCAATTTCCTTACAAGCATCCCAGATTGCTTGCGCACGTGTTTTCCCGAGGGCAAAATGCTGATGGATATTCTCTATGGTCACTGTACTTTCATCGACCAATATTCCGATGGCCAATGCCAGTCCCGATAAGGACATAATATTGAGGGTCTGTCCAAATAGCTTCAAAAATAAAACGCCAGAAATAATCGAAATGGGAATGGTCATAATTACAATCAGTGCTGCCCTGCGGTCGTTCAGAAATAGAAGCACCATCAGACCGGTCAGGACAGCGCCCAGAATTCCTTCGATAACCAGGCTTTTCAGGGCATTGCTGATATAGACCGACTGGTCAAATTCATACGAAATGCTGACATCGTCAGGCATATTTCGCTGGATTTCGGGCAAGCGTTCTTTAAGTTTATTGACAACATCCAGGGTCGAAGCATTTCCTGCTTTAGCGATGTTAATATAAACCGATCTTTTTCCATCAATCAGGGCATAACCCGTGGCGATATCAGCACCATCTTTTATGGTCGCCACATCACGGATGTATACATTGTCTACCGTGCTTTTAAAGATTGGAATTTCCCCCAGTTCTTCTATTTTCTTTACCGTATTGTTTGTCGGTGTTAGATAGTTTTTGTCACCGATATACACATTTCCGGAAGGCGAGGTGATGTTATTTCTACTGATGGCTTCAACAACCTGCTCCGGCGACAGGTTGTGCGCCCGCAGTTTGTAAGGATCTATGTTTACCTCTATTGTCCGAGGACTTCCGCCAAAAGGTGGCGCTGTCGTCAGTCCGGGTATCTTTATTAAGAATGGTCGGGCACTGAAGTTTGCGATATCCTGTAGTTGATTGTTGGTTTTCGTGTTACTGCGGAAGACCAACTGGCCGACAGGCTGGGAGGAAGCATCAAAACGAATGATGAACGGTGGTGGCGCTCCTGGAGGTAAAAATACCTGGGAACGATTGGATAATGCATTGATGGTTGCGATTGCTTCTCCCATATCAATACCCTCGTAGAAAACAATTTTCATGAGGGTCAATCCCTGGGTATTCTTTGATTCTATACTCTTAATACCATTGGTAAACAGGAGCATGTTGACGTACATTTTGGTGAAATAACCTTCCATCTGCTGTGGGGTATAGCCGTTGAAAGAGTGGGCTACATAAACGACCGGCAGATCCATTTCGGGTAGGATATCTACTTTGACATCTTTGGTCGCTTTGATACCAAAGAATAACAGGCCAATGACAATAACCATGATGGAAATTGGTTTTTGCAAGGCAAATTTGATGATATTCATAAAGGATAGATTTAAGAATGATGAAGGAAAATATTGAAATCACCCTGTGCGGCGGCCAGCAATAGTAATGCCTGCCAAACATTATTCTGCGCAATTTCATAATCGATCTCAGCTCTATTTAAACTATATAATGCCTGGGTATAATCAACCAAGGTTGTCAGGCCATTTTCATACAATGCATTATGCTGTTTGTAAGCAAGACTAGCAGCAGACAATTGAATTTCGGTCTCCTTGAAATTGTCAATGGCATTTTTCAGCTGAGAATCGGCGAGGAGAGACTGCGCCATAAAATCTTTTTTATGTTTTTCATATTCTCTTTGGATCGCCTGGGTATACAATTTTTGCTCCCTGTTCCTGGTATCGAAACGGAAGATATTAGTCAGATTCCAGCTTAACGAAGCTCCAAGCAAATAGTTCGCTCGGTTTATACCGACTCCTTTAAAATAATTTGAAGAGTATGCTGAGTTATCCTGCATATAGTTCCAGTCGAAACCGGTGCCGCGTCCTTGCAGTACGCCGAAAGCGGAAACAGCGGGCATGCGATTGGATTTCAGGATCGCCTCGGTTTGTAAGCTCTCATTGATTTTGCTGTTTTGGAATAGCAGGAATGGATGTTTTTCTACGGAAGCTTCAGGTAGTACTACTGTACTGTTCGGGATGCTGGTATTATAGGTCGTATCGAGTTGATATGTTTTAAAATCATCATTTAACAAGATGGCGAGTTGTTTTGAGTACTCCAGTTCCTTGTCATACGATTTGATCTGTAGGGATTTTGCATTGGAAACTTCCGCTTTGGCCAATTGGGCGTCCACTTCGGCGATTAACCCACTTTCTGCTCGAGCGGTAGTCATTTCATAAAATACCTGTGCGCGGTCCAGATTTTTTTCCTGGACATATTTTATCCGTTGGCTCGCCAGTAGATTCAGATAGGCAGCACTTGTTTTTATTTTGTGCTGAAAGATTTCCTGCACAAGATCGGCCTCGGTTGTCTGTTCCTTTATTGAGCCGAGGAGTACCTGATTTTTGATCCTTCCAAAGGTGTATACATTCCAGTTGATATTGGCAAAATAGAGTGATCCAAATGCGGCATTCCAATTTTGCTCCGCTAGGGGCATGGATGTTGCGCCCGATGCAAGACCGCTATAGGCATACATAGGACCATGTTGGGCATTTATTGTTCCAAAGCTCTGCTGTGCTGCTAAAGTGAGATCTGGGAGATATTGTTGTTTTTGAAAGACAGTATGCTGTTTTGCTGCCGATGCAACAAATTGCTTTGATTTTATCTGGTCATACTGTTCAACGGCACGTGTGAGGGCATCTTTGAGTTTTAAGGTCTGTGAAAAGCCATGTAGACTCATTCCCCAGATTACACCCAATGATGCAATGAGTTTTAATTTCATCGAAAATAAAATTTGTTAGTAGACATCAAGAATTAAGGTGGTACCTGTTTAGGTACCACAAGCTTTTACAAGATGTGTGCTATCAAATTCGATAAGTACAATGCAGGATATAGAGCGGATTGCTCCAGATGGGACTTTTTAAGGATAGATAAGTAAGGTGACTGTCGTTATCGCTATTGACAAAGGATATATCAAATAAGGCTCCCAACAGTTGGTTGGGTATGGCCGAACCCCAAAATTTTACCGAAAAGTCAAAGTGAGATTGCTTTTTTATGCTGTCGTTGAGTTTGACCAGTTTGGACTGATGTTTACAGCAGTCTTTCTTTTTTTCGTTTAATTTCTTGTCCTTTGAAGAACAGATCGGGCAAGGTTTATTGTTGTCAGGGTTTTCTGTATTCGTCCAGCTGTACAGTTTTACAGCTGTTCCTTTGCAAATATGCTGGTACTGTGTAAGACCTAAGGCCAATACCGAATATATTATGGAAAGAAAGATGACGACTAATTTTTTCACCTGTTTTAATTTATCTGTTGAATTGCCTGCAAATTCGTCTGCGTCATAGGTTGCTTGACAAATCGCAATGGCTTCATGTATCAGTGATGCAAATATATTTTTTCTTTTAAAGGGTTATTTGTACAATTTCATCAAAGTTTTATAACATTTCTCCAAGACTAATGCGAGGCAAATTTATCGGAGGTAACTATAGGGGGTGTTAGAGTTTGGTATAATACTTGTAAATGTACCCCAAAAAAATAAATTATGAGCACATTAAAAATGAGTTTTAAGAATTGGATGCTGCTATTGCTTGGAGTAATTGCGGTGGGAATGACTTCTTGCAGTAAGGAAACCGTTGATAATATTGGAAGGGATGCTGCACTGAATATAATCCGGACCGGGAATTGGGAACGCTGGACTAAAACCGTTTCAGGAAATAGTGTTGCTGAGTTAAATGTGACCCGTGAAATGATGGAGCAGGGGGAGACACTTAATTTTGATAAAGATGGTGCATGGCATAAGAAAAAAGATAAATCTGCGGTAGCTTATGACTACAGTATGCCTGATTCAAAAACAATGATTTTTGATGGTGTTGAATATAAAATTCAGGAAAATATTGTTTCTACAGTATCGAAGCTCACACTGGTTAATCAGCAGGGGGCGATTAAAACCACGATGGTAATTAAAAGAAGTTGGTAATCTAGACGAGATCAGATGGTCAGTAGCTAAATCTAAAATCTGCTGACCATTTATTTAAGGACATTTCGTTTGTAAATATATTGTTTATTGGTCTTTTTTAAATTATTTGTCAATATATCAGTTGGTTAAGCGTGTCGTTGAAAATAATTTTGAAAACAACATATTTTTAGTGTACTTTTGTGCCACACAAAACAAAGGTGATACCTTTTTCGGGGTGTAGCGTAGCCCGGTATCGCGCCACATTTGGGATGTGGAGGTCGTAGGTTCGAATCCTGCCACCCCGACTGAGAAGCTCTAACGAAAGTTAGAGCTTTTTTTGTTTCTAGCCGTGGAGAGATTCTGCGACCTCTTAAGTTGATATGAGGTTCGATCCGAAGGAGGCTCAGGGTTGGTGTTTGGGCATTGTGTGGCTGAGCCAATCCTGCCACCCCGACTGAGAAGCTCTAACGAAAGTTAGAGCTTTTTTTGTTTCTAGCCGTGGAGAGATCCTGCGACCTCTTAAGTTGACATGAGGTTCGATCCGGAGGAGGCTCAGGGTCGTGTTTGGGCATTGTGTGGCTGAGCCAATCCTGCCACCCCGACTGAGAAGCTCTAACGAAAGTTAGGTTTTTTTTTGTTTTTAGCTAGGATGAGCCTGCGACCTCGCAGTGTTAAAGAGATTTCCGAATGATAACTTGAGTAGGATTGCGTTCGTTTAAAGTTTTCTTTTGAAGTACAGCCTTAGCTGCCGCTTTTCCCATTGCCCGGAAATCGGTAGATATTACCGTAATTCCCCCCTCAAGGATCTCTTTGACGTCAGTATCATTATAGGAAATAAGGCCTATATCCTCGCCCAATGTAAATCCATGTTTCTTTGCCAATTTGATCAAGGAAACATCATCCGAATCGTAGCGACTAAAGGTGATAAAGGCCGTATGCTTCTTAAAATTTGTCTCATCTACGTCTGGGATAATGTCATAATCGATGCTTGACTCCTCACAGTACCGGACGAAACCTTTGATGACATGTTCGGCATGTAAAGCTTCAGGATGTGCGATCAATATAATTCTTTGATACTTTTGAATATTATTCTGCAATAAGGAAAGGCTATTATAAATATCGTATTCATAGTCCTGATAGATAGCCGTATAATTTCCGGAGAGTCCCAATTGATTGTAGTCGATAATAATCCGTTTGTTCGGAGGGATGAGATTGATGATCGGAGCTGGGTCATCTTTCAGGAATGTAACAATAACAAAATGCGTATAGTTGTTGATGTTTTCGGTGATAATATTGCGAAAGACATTAAAGTTGTGATGATGAAAATAGACGTCGATCGCTGCGGTCCCTTTGGTCTCAACTAATAAAGATTGATAAATCTGTTCGCGCATGGTATTCATTTTATCCAGAAGTAACAGGATGCGATAAGAATGCTCCACCTGTTTTTTCTTTACATAATATCCTTTGCGATAGACAGACTCAATTATCCCTTTTTCGAGTAGATAATTAAGACCTTTCAAGACTGTCTCTTTGCTCATGCCGAGTTGATCCTGCAATTGATTTAAAGAGGGAATACGGTCTCCAATATGTAGGTCATTCTTTTCGATCAATGTATGAATGTGATCTACTAATTGAAGATACTTCATGCGAGACCCGTTGCCTGTTTCGTTTGTAGTGGACATGTGATGAATAGTCATTTACGATAATAGAGTCAAACTTAGATAAACTTGTTTTTATATGCAAGTCTTGATATTATTCAGATAACGGAATAAGTTTGATGATTTTCTCCCCCCTTGAAGATATTCTCAAGAAGAAACTACATCTTTTTTTATTTTTTTTTTGCAGGGGCAAATATAATTTATACTTTTATAAAAACAAACCAGTCTAGACCAGACTAGATTGCAACGGATAACTAATTATAAATACTATTATGACTCTATTTCATTTAAAGGCGGCTCTGCTTTTATTGGGGATTTTTTTTCTAACGTTGTCCTCCTTTGGACAACAGCCCACTTCTGTCAAAGGAAGAGTGATGGATGTAGAAGGGCTTCCTTTGGTCGGAGTTACAGTATCTAATCAGTATAAAACTGTAACAACTTCCACAGACTCATTGGGAAATTTTTCTATATCGCCCATCTCTCAAGGTGAATTATTACTTTTTTCAATGGTTGGCTATGTTACTGTGAAACATGCGGCCAAATTGGATCGTTCCCAGAATATCCAGCTTTCACGAAGCGAACAGATACTCGATGATGTTGTTGTCATCGGCTATGGGACAACAACCAAACGCGATCTAACAGGAGCTGTAGGTCAAGCTAATTTGACAGATATGCGTAAAGCCCCTGTTGCCAATTTCGAGGAAGCCTTAGCCGGTCGGGTGGCAGGTGTTAAGGTAAGTTCAAATGATGGACAGCCAGGAGCGGAACTCAGTATCGTTATTCGGGGTAATAACTCGGTCACACAAGATAACTCTCCACTCTATGTCGTTGATGGATTTCCGGTCGAAACATCTGTTGGGAATACCATTAATCCCGAAGAGATTGAATCTTTGGAGGTGTTGAAGGACGCTTCGGCAACAGCGATTTACGGCGCTAGAGGAGCCAACGGGGTGATTCTTATTACAACCAAAAAAGGTAAAGTTGGAACCCCGGTCATTAACTACAACGGTTGGGTAGGACTCAATCAGATCCTAAAAACGCAAGAACTGCTAAATCCATACGAATTTGTGAAATATCAATTGGAACAGAATCTCACCCTGTATACAAATATATACCTAAAGGATGGTAAAACTCTTGAAGATTATCGCAATATGGAGGGAATCAATTGGCAGGACAAAGTTTTTAGAAAAGCTGTTACCCACAATCATTCTATAGCGATACGTGGGGGGACCGATCGTACACGATATGCAATCTCTGGATCATTATTGGATCAGGATGGGATAGTCCTAAACAGTGGATTTAATAAATATCAAGGAAGAATAGTGCTGGATCAGACTATAAATAACAAATTGAAAGTAGGCTTGAATCTAAACTATACGGCCTTTAAACGGTATGGTACCGTTGTGTCAGAATCTCAGCCTAGCCCGACTGCGAGCCTGATGTATGGGCTCTGGGGGTTTCGGCCAATCACTGGAAATGCGTTGACGGATGCTTCTTTGATAGACGATCTTTTTGATCCGGATATGGACCCGAGCTTAGGTACCGATTTACGGATCAATCCTTATCTAGCTGTGCAGAATGAGTATAATCCCCTGTTCAGTACAAATCTTGTTGCTAATGGTTATCTGGAATATAAATTGGGATCGGAGTTGACGTTTAGGGCAACTGGTGGCTATACCCGTATAAACCAACGACGGGAAGTATTCTTTAACTCAAAATCCAGAGCAGGACATCCCTTTTCAAACAATAAAGTAAATGGTTCTATTTGGAATAATGAAGTCACTAATCTATTAAATGAGAATACTCTGTCCTATGATAAGAAATTTAATGGGGGGCATCGGCTAAAGGCGGTCGTCGGGTTCACTGTGCAAGATGTCCGAAATTATACCAATGGATTTACGTCCATTTTGGTACCCAATGAATCATTAGGTATTAAAGGCCTGGACGAAGGACAGATTACGATGGCGCCAGTGACTGACGCATCCAATGGACTGATATCCTACCTGGGGCGGGTTGATTATAATTATCGATCAAAGTATTTGTTGACATTGTCTTTCAGAAGTGACGGTTCCTCCAAATTCCCGAAATCGAATAGATGGGCCTATTTCCCTTCGGGGTCTTTTGCATGGCGATTGAAAGAGGAAAACTTTTTGAAACCGATCAAGATTATCAGTGATGCGAAATTGCGCGTTGGCATAGGTTCTACCGGAAATAATCGTGTATCAGAGTATGCATCACTAACAGCCTTACAGATGAATCCCGCTTCAGGCTACAGTGTAGGTAACAGTGCCGGTCAGGGAATGGTACCGACGAATCTTGGAAATCCAAACTTAAAATGGGAGACCACCGTTCAAACCAATGTTGGTCTCGACCTCTCCATACTCAAGAATAGAGTGTCCCTTACAACAGATTATTATCACAAGGAGACACGTGACCTATTATTGAATGCAACCTTGGCTCCCAGTATGGGATTCCTGACAGGCTTCAAAAATATCGGTCGGGTATCTAACAGCGGAATCGAATTTACATTGGAGACCAAAAACGTGCAGACTCCAAATTTCTCATGGAGTTCAAGTTTTAATATTGCATTTAATAAAAATAAAGTCCTTGAACTCAATGAAGGAGAGCCGAGTTTGGCAACACGTGTCACCTGGGGAAATTTCAATAATGCATATCCCTATATCGCAATACCCGGACAGCCAATAGCCTTGTTTTATGGGTATCTTTTTGATGGTGTCTATCAGTACGCAGATTTTGATCTCGTCAACGGAAACTATCTGCTAAAAGCGGGGCAACCCAATAACGGAGTCCCCAGAGCAAGCATTAAACCAGGTGATATTCGCTTTAAGGATATCAATGGCGATGGGCAGGTTGACAATTATGACCTGACAATAATAGGCAATCCAAATCCAAAACATATCGGCGGATTTAATAATAACTTCAATTATAAAAACTTCGATCTGAATGTTTTTTTACAATGGAGCTATGGCGGGGATATCTTAAATGCCAATCGCATTGAGTTTGAAGGCGGAGATCCTGTCGCTCGTGGTTTTCTGAATATGTTTGCTTCTTTCGCTGATCGCTGGACGCCAGAAAACCAGACCAACGCACTATATCGTGTCGGCGGTCAGGGGCCAGCTGTTTATTCTTCCAGAACGATTGAGGATGGATCCTATTTGCGACTAAAGACCTTGTCTTTAGGATATACATTCAGTACTGATCAGCTCCGAAGATTACGAATGAAATCCATACGACTCTATGTGGCTGCACAAAATCTAGTTACATGGACAAAATATTCAGGGCTCGATCCCGAAGTGAGCACCCGTCCTGGAGCATTGACCCCTTCGTTTGACTGGTCGGCTTATCCGCGTCCTCGTACGATGACCGTAGGACTTGACATTAATTTTTAAACTAACCTTTGATCAAGATGAAACGCATTTTTATTTTTTCCATATGTATCGCTTGTCTAACCAGTTCATGTTCCAAATTGCTGGATAAAGAACCTGACTTTGTGACCACTGAAAAATATTTTCGAAATGAAAGCGAATTAATGAATAGCCTCAATGGGGTCTATAACAGACTGATCGATACCTATGGGCGGATGTACAGTCGTGGACTTTTCAGTTATCTTGTCGTTAGTGATGAGGCCTATTTCAAGAATATATCAATAAACAATATTCGAGTGATGGTCATGGACGCTGCCGATTTGGACATTACTAGACTATGGGAAACCTTATACGAAGGGATAAATAGGGCAAATCTATTATTGGAAAATGTTGATCGTGTTGAGATGGATATCACCAAAAGAAACGCCATCAAGGGCGAAGCACTCTTTATGCGCGGATATTACTATTATATACTGACCGATTTCTTTGGAAAAGTACCTTTAAAACTGTCCTCTACGCAGTCTCCCAACGACCCTTACCCAGCTCAGGCAACACTGGCGGCTTTGTATACGCAAATTGTGAAAGATATGCAGGAAGCCGAAAACCTGGTTCACGAAAGTGGAGTAGTGGCTAATGAAAGAGTGAGCAAAACAGCCGTCCAGGCCGTACTGGCCCGTGTGTTTTTAAAAATGGCAGGACAGCCTCTCAATGACCACGCTCGCTATCAAAATGTTATCGAATATACGGATAAAGTGATTGCTTCAGGAAAGCATCAGCTGAATCCCAATTATAAGCAAATATTTATCAACCATTCACAAGATATCAATGAACCGAAAGAATGTCTTTGGGAAGTTGGCATGTTTGGAAATAAGATCGGCAACATCGATCAGGCTGGTATGGTTGGTATTGAGAACGGTATAGAATGTCCCGATGAACGTATTGGATATTCGGGCGGAGCAATGCGGATTACAGCCAAATTATACGATTTGTTTGGTCAGAAAGATACGATGCGGCGCGATTGGAGTATTAGCCCCTACCGATTTGTGACTACTGCGGGAGTTACGCAAAAACAATATTATAGTGGAGCTCAACTTTATGATCGAAACCCTGGAAAATGGAGACGGGAATATGAGACTGGTACCAAAGTAAGAAGTGCCAATTCAACCAATTTTCCAATTATAAGGTATAGCGATGTATTACTGATGAAAGCTGAGGCAGAAAATGAGGTCAACGAATCCCCAACTACTGCCGCCTACCAAGCAATCAATCAAGTGCGTAGGAGAGCTTTTGTTAAGGCGTTAAATGAGGTTAATGGAGATAGTGATGCGCCTGGCGGAATGGATAAAATAGCCTTTCTGGACTATATAAAAGACGAGCGCCTGCGCGAATTTTGTTTCGAGGGTATCCGGAGACATGATCTAATTCGTTGGGGAATTTATATACCTACGATGAATGCCTTGGGACGCGATATTTCAGTCAATGCGCCCGCAGCACACCGGTATGGTGGTAATGCTGGCCTGAACACGACGGAGAGAAATGTGCTGTTTCCCATACCAAATACAGAGATAACAATTAATAAACAGATTGTCCAAAATCCAGGTTGGTAAATCTGGTGGATCACAAAATAAATAGACACAGATGAAAATATCGATGATGTATCTCATGCTGGCCGTATTGTGTGCCAGTTGTATGAAAGAGGATATTGCCAGTGCCGATATGGAGGTCAGGACGAATGCCTCAAGTTACAAGGTAGGTGATACCGTTGTATTCCGATTTGAAGGAACCCCTGACAATATTGTATTCTATTCTGGAGAGAACGGACACAACTATGACTTGAAAGATCGCCTTTATGCGGATAACGATTTACAGGTAGATTTCAAAACACTCGTACAATGGGGTGTTATTTATGACAATCTAAAACTATTCGTTTCCAATAATTTTAGCGGAATATACACTAGAGAAGAGGTTGACAAAGCCACTTGGACCGATATTTCAGACAAAGCCGTTTTCTCCACAGGGCAAGATAATACGCCTTCCGGAACCGTAAGTCTAAAATCGTATCTCAATCCGGTTGACACGGGATCAACATATTTGGCATTCCAGTACACTGACTTCCAAAAGCCGCAACAGAACAGATGGGTCATTCGCACTTTTAATGCGGTAAAGGTATCGCCAGAAGGCGTGCAGACTAATGTTGCTACGATATCCAATGCGGGCTGGAATGCCGTAAGTTTTCTAAATGACAGTAAGGTATGGACGATTTCCGCAACGCAGCTATTGATGTATGGCGGTGTTGCATCCGATACCGACAATGATGATTGGGTGATTACCAAAGGTTTTAAAGTAAAGGAGTCCATTGCGGACAAAGGAATAGCACTAAAAAACATCAGCTCAAACCTGCGGGAATACAAATATGTATACAAGACCCCAGGTGTCTATAAAGCTGTGTTTGAAACCTCCTCCGACTGGTACAGTGGTCGTAAAGCAGGGTACGCCGAAGTGACAATAACCATTACACCATGATCGATATGCAACGGTTAAATAGAGGATACAGTCATTGCGCTGGGGTATGGAGGACGATGATCATACTGCCATTTTTATGCTTCGCAAGTGTTTTCGCACAAAGCGAGGCTGATGTACGCCTAGAAAATAGTGTGATGCAACTGATCTGGCGTGAGGGTAAAAATGGCTATCAGCTTCAATCCCTCGCCTTGAAAGATGGAGCGGGAGGAAAAAAGCAGCTAACGATGGCGACACAGCAGCGAACGATCCTTTACGCTAAACATAAGCCGCTAGATAAATCTGCAACTGTTTATGATCATGATGGGAAGCTCATTCATTTTCCAGACTCTCAGTATCGCTATGTAATTCCAATCTGGTCACAAAGTTTATCGCCTGTGAGCCTGAATACTGCAGGAGAAATATTGCACTATCAACCGACTGCAGTGACTTCAACTTTACACTCGGGGTTGAGATTTCAATACGAAAACGAAAAAATTGCCCTGTCAGAAGAATGGAAACTTGATCCAGATCATACGCATGATATCCGTGTACAGATGATTTTAAAAGCGAAACAAAGCGGTTATTATTCCTTGTCATCGCCATCACTGGCGATTGGTGATCGCAAGCAGTTTCAGTGGGCGGTGATTCCGGGGTTATTCCAAGGAGCAGCGCTCAATCCTGACTTTGTGGATGCCTACGCTTACGGACATGGCATCCCTGATCGTCCGGTCATTGTCCGAGAACGTACAGCCTCTACATTAGCGGCGCTGTTAACGACACAATCTGGAGTGACCTTAGCGACCGTAGCTGAACCCGGAACTGCAAGGGATCCCTGGTTGAAAGACACAAAGACTCATGCGGACTGGAAACTTGGATTGTCATTGATGAATCGAAATAACGAGCTTACACCGACACTCTATCATCCAGTACTGGGTGAGGCTGGGTCTTACTTGAACGAAGGACAAGAGATAACATTTTCTTTTCGCTATACAATCCAGCAAACCTCGTGGTACAATGTTTTAGGGCATGTGATAAAAGATGTTTATAAGTTTAGTGATTTTTTAAAATTGAAAGAGACGAATCGTTCCTTAACGGATCGTCTTTACGCGATGTATGATTATGTCTTAGCAGATAGTACTTCCAAGTGGCGGACCGTAAATGATAAGAATACGGTGATTGGTGCTCAGGATTATCTGGGTGGCGTGTATGGATCTGCAAAAGATGCCATGAAAAACTCTGATTATGGTGCGATGTGGATGCTGGCTAGACTGACTGGAGATACCACACTCAAACAGCAACGACTCCCTGAAGCCCTAAACTTCAAGTTGCAGCAACAACAGCGGAAACCTGGGTTCTTTTATGGATCAGCTGCCGGGCAGTATTACCTATATCGCAGTCAACAGTTTACCGAAGAATGGGGGCCGTATAGCGAGCCCATTGGCACCAGCTATTACATGTTGATGGATATCGGCAATATATTACTTTTTGAACCAGATCGATCTGATCTTAAACAAGCCTTGCGTAAAGCCGCAGATTGGCTGTTGTCAAAAATGCATCCCGATGGGCATTGGGAGGTTGCATATGATAATAAGTCAGGCCGTCCCATGTTTGGGGACCTATCCGATCTCCGACCAACATTTTATGGACTATTGGTTGCGCATCAGTTGCTAAAGGACGAAAAATATCGAGCTGGCGCAATTAAGGCCGCAAACTGGTTTGTCGAACATGCAGCAAAAAAAGGATGGTTCCTGGGTGTCTGTGGTGATACGCGATTTGCACCTGATTTTGCAACAGCACAGTCTATACAGGCCCTCCTCGACATGTATACATTGACCAAGGATTCACGCTATCAAACAGCGGCTTATCAGGTAGCCAAATATTATACAACATCGATCTATACGCATCCCATCCCATCTCGGGAGCTCAAGCGCGTGAATGGGACTGCTCGTCAAGATTGGGAAATCAGTCAAGCGGGGCTGGGATTTGAACATGGAGGTATTATGGGCTCTGCAAATCATCATGGTCCTATTCTGCTATCGAGTCATGCGGGGTTGTTTGTAAGACTTTATGCGCAAACGAAAGACAGCCTATTGCTGGATATGGCAAGAGCAGCAGCCTGGGGACGGGATGCTTTTGTGGATGCCAATACCGGAGTCGCTTCCTATTACTGGGATGCGATGAATAAAGGGGCAGGACCATTTCCTCATCATGCCTGGTGGCAATTGGGATGGATTACCGATTATCTACTCTCCGAAGCAGCGGTTCGTTCCAATGGTAAAATCTCCTTTCCCAGTGGATTTATAACACCTAAAGTTGGGCCACACCGCAGCTACGGCTTTGATAAAGGGAGGATATTTGGAACTCCCGTTGATTTGAAAATGAAAAAGGAACTTATCAACCTTGATAATGCACAAATAGATTATATCCTGGCAACGAACAGCGATAATAAGCAGCTCTATATTGTTTTGCTGAACAATAGTGTGGATCAGCAGGAGATTCAGCTCAGGGTGGATAAAGGCCAATCCCAGCGTCTATTTGGATCAGGTCAGCTGGAGGCCTATCTTCTCAACGCCAATGGGGAACATGAAATAGAAATGCCAGCATCTGCGGTCTGGAAAATCACCCTGCCGGCAACGGGACTAAAAGTAATGAAAATCAACTATCAATAACCATTTAAAATCAACTAATAGTATGAATAGCAACATTAAAGACTTAAAAAACTTTTGGATTTTACCAGTATTCTTTGGACTAATGTTTACGGTTTTAAGTTGTACAGGGATCGAAAAGAGCTTACAGCAAAATGAACAGCAAAATCAACAACAAGTAGAGCATAAACTTGCACGAATGGCCTCTGCTGCCGGGCAATTGGATTCACCCATGGTGAAAAGTTTGGCTTATCAGGTTATCGTCAACAATGATACCTTGGACGTATGGCAAGAAACCTGCTATGATCTGGCCCAAAATGGTGGGCAGACGGATGTACATACCGCATTGTTTAATTATGTGCCAGGTACACAGGTCAAGATTATTTGTAACAGTGCATTCTCAAATTTTACGCTTTCGCCTAAAAGATTGAATATACCGGTTGTGAAGAATGGAAATGAATTGACATTTACCATCCCGGAATATTACAATTATGCGTTAGCTATCCCTGGTCGAGCACCCTTGCTATTATTTGGATCTCCCGATTACAGTGCCTATAAACCTGGGGCGGTTGTTTTTGCCAAGGGAATACATTATGGCGTAAACGGAGTTTTTAAACTTGAGTCTAATAAAACCTATTATTTAGAAGAGGGAGCAATTTTAAGAGGAAAGGTATTGATCGAAAATGTGTCTAATGTCAAATTGATCGGTCGAGGTTATATTGATGATCGTACTGCTCCTGTCGCTGGAAACTTTGTCAAAGTCTACCGTAGTCAAAATGTGGAACTTCGGGGATTTGGCGTTCGGCATGCCGCTTTAGGGTGGCAAGTGGATATGGTCAATTCGTCGAATGTCAACGTTTCCCATCTCAATCTATTGAGCTTTGGGCAGAACAATGATGGTTTGGATTTGGGTTCAGGATGTCAAGATGTGCATTTCTCCCACTGTTTTATTGGATCGGGGGATGATGGTTTTGGTTGGCACGCAACAAATGCGGCTGCAGATGGTGAAACCCCACTTTTAAATTGTAGCGCCCACGACTGTTTGATCTGGAAAAACCAGGTGGGCGTAGGTATTCGTATAGGTTCTTCCTTAGAAACCAGTAGTGTCGAACAGCTCACATTCAAAGATATTGATATAGCCAAAATGACTTGGGGAGGTCATTCTGTGGCGATACCACATTCGGATTGGGCTGATGTGAGGAATATCACCTTCGAAGGGATCCGTGATGAGACCATCGGAAATACACGATTCGTGCTGATGTATATTAAGCAGAACTCGAATTCAAATCCAGTCTATAGACCTGGAACCATTTCTAATATTCGATTTATTGATTGTGTCAGCAGTGCCACAGCGGCAACCTTCGAGGGTTATGATGCGGAGCACATGATTAAAGATGTGACCTTCAAAAACGTAAAGGTCGGGGGCAGGAATATGTTGCAATCTGATATCGTCGCGAATTCCTTTACTTCGAATATCACTGTTGTAGATTGATGTTAAAAATATTTTACGAGAACTTGTATTCAAATGGTATGCGTAGCTATCAATTAATCATAACGATCCTATTGCTTTTTTTTACAATGACTGATTTGAGTGCGCAGAATACCGGGGAGCTCGATAAGATTGCAGCTTCACAAGGTACCGCCTCGCATCTATTATTTTCTGTGGATCTCCATAAAGAGGAGCTTATTCATCCAAGTGATTTTGAGCGAGATGACGAGTGTATAGTCCGCGGTGGTATTCCTAATTTTCTTGCTAAAATTGCCAATGGTCAAGATGTGACCGTCGCATTTATCGGTGGTAGCCTGACACAAGCAAATTATTGTTACCGGATGCAGATTTCCACCTATTTGCAGGCACGTTATCCATCCACCCGATTTAAGTGGGTCAATGCTGGCGTATCTGGAACAGGTACGGATTTGGGAGCCTTTAGAGTTCAGGAGCAGGTATTAACACAGCACCCCGATCTGGTTATCATAGACTTTGCAGTCAATGGCGCCTATGCAGCAGGCATGGAAGGTATAGTCAGGCAGATTATCCAACATGATCAGCATACCGATATCTGTTTAATTTATGCCATCTTGGCTACACAAACCAAGGTATATAATAATGGAAAGATACCGTCACATATTGAAACTTTGGAAGCATTGGCTGATCATTATAGTATTCCTACAATACACTTGGGAATGGAGATTGCGCGCTTGGAATCTCAGGACAAGTTGTTGTGGAAGGGAGATGCAGGTTCTGCAGGAGAACGTATTTTATTTTCTACGGACGGAATCCACCCGCTGAAAGCAGGTGGTGATCTTTACGCTGCAGCCATTGCCCGTGGGATTGAGAAGATGAAAGGATGTTCACAAATGGATATACATCCATTGCCTCAACCGCTGATATCTGATGAATGGGATATCGCAGGGATGTACATGCCTACTGATATTGCTGATTTTGATACTAAATGGGCCGTCCTTCCTACAAAAGAATCCAAATTAAAGGCGTTCAATGGATGGTTTGACACGATGATGGTAGCTGGGGAAGAGGGAGCGCGATGTTCATTCACTTTTGAAGGCGATATATTTGGTCTGTTTGATATTGGCGGACCCGAGGTGGGGCAGCTTGAAGTATGGGTAGATGGTCATCAGGTAAAACTACAGAAATTACAGTCAGATAGTTTTCAGCCCTATGAAATGACAATAGGGGATAAGGGTGATACTCTGTTGAATCGTTTTAATGCCTACTGTAATAATCGATATCGAGGTCAATATGATTTGATCAAATTGCCAAAAGGGAGGCATGAAATCAGTTTTCGTATATCGCCATTGAAAGCCGATAAAAGGATAATTTTGGGACCATCTCAACAAGAAGATATTGTTCAATACCCCGAGAAATATGACGCATCTGTAATTTATTTAGGACGGATACTGTTACGCGGGAAACCAATTTTAAATATTGCTAGAAAATAAGAAGTATGAAATCATCATGATTTGAAAGCAGCGTGAACCGAGTAAACCGAACGATTGAGCTCATGAATGCTATTGAAAATAAATATTGATGAATAATGCCTTAAAGGGGAAAATCGAGTAATGAATAAAAAAATAATTAGATGAAAGCAATTCAATTAATAAAGCTATTCGGCTGTCTACTACTCAGTTTGAGTATATCTTTTACCTATGCCCAAGCTGTATTGACACAGCAGCAGAAATGGGAGGAAAAGATACAGCGCTATGAACGTCTGGATAAGCAAAATCCACCACCTGACAATGTCATCTTAT
Organism: Sphingobacterium sp. ML3W; assembly: GCF_029542085.1. Lineage (NCBI taxonomy): Bacteria > Pseudomonadati > Bacteroidota > Sphingobacteriia > Sphingobacteriales > Sphingobacteriaceae > Sphingobacterium > Sphingobacterium sp. ML3W. The sequence continues at coordinate 5,791,279 of NZ_CP107036.1, forward strand.
TTGTTGGTAGTTCGACCATTGAAAATTGGAAAACGCTCAAGGACGATTTCGTTGGTCAGGCTGTACTGAATAGAGGGGTCTCCGGAACCAAGACAATAGATCTGTATACCTATAGAGACCGATTGATTACACCGTATAATGCAAAGCAAATTTTTATTTATGAAGGTGACAACGACATTGGGTTGCATTGGTCTACAGATCGTATTGTAGAGCAGTTTGCTGCCTTATTTAGTGAAATACGAAAAACCAAACCGCATGCTGAAATAATTTATATCTCCATCAAACCTTCACCGCGCCGATTGAAAGATAAAATACAGATCGAAGAGGTTAATGCGCGTATTAAACAGTTTTTAAAACAACAATCTGGGACTGCCTACGCGGATGTATATTCTAAAATGCTGGATGTTCACGGTGATTTAGTTCAGGCATACTATCGGGAGGATGGTCTGCACCTAACCGCCGAGGGATACACTATTTGGAAAGATGTGATTTCCGAATTTATAAAATAGACGAATTTACCCCAGTATAAGGGGTGTTGAATAAGATGATAAACTAGATAAAAAAGAAAGTATATATGATTTATAGCAAGGGAGGAACCTCCAGAACATTAAAGAATGAAGTTGTTACCGCCGATTTAGCGGTTGTGGGCGGTGGTATGTCTGGCGTGTGCGCTGCGATTACAGCAGCTAGGCAAGGTTTGCGTGTGGTGTTGGTACAGGATCGGTCTGTACTTGGGGGGAATGCCTCCAGTGAGGTTAGATTGTGGATATTGGGTGCCACTTCTCATATGGGGAACAACAATCGTTGGAGTCGAGAAGGTGGGGTTATTGACGAAATATTGGTTGAAAATGTGTATCGCAACCCCGAGGGTAATGCCGTTATATTGGATATGATTTTACTTGACAAGGTAAAACAAGAACCCAACATCCGATTGTTGCTTAATACCAGTGTCTATGAAGTCCACAAAGAAGCTGGTGAACGGATCAAATCATTAAGTGCTTTTTGCAGCCAGAATTCCACACAATATACCCTTGAATCATCTTTATTTTGTGATGCTTCTGGAGATGGTATAATCGGTTTTCTCTCTGGAGCGGCTTTCCGCATGGGCGCTGAAACACGGGAAGAATTTGATGAGGCTATGGCACCAGATATTTCCTATGGAGAGCTTTTGGGGCATACACTCTATTTCTATACCAAAGATGTCGGAAAATCAGTGTCTTATACTGCCCCTGCTTTTGCCATGGATGTTACCAAAGAAATACCACGGTTCAAAAATTTCAATGCCAAAGAGCATGGCTGTAAGTTATGGTGGGTGGAGTATGGTGGGCGTCTAGATACCGTGCACGATACCGAAGAGATCAAATGGGAACTTTGGAAAATCATCTATGGTGTGTGGGATTATATCAAAAATTCAGGACAATTTCCTGAAGCCGACACGCTGACGTTGGAGTGGGTTGGAATGGTTCCCGGAAAGCGAGAAAGCCGTCGGTTTGAAGGTGATTATATCCTGACACAAAAAGATGTGGTCGAGCAGCGTCAACATCAAGATGCCGTAGCCTATGGTGGCTGGTCCATCGATCTGCATCCTGCGGATGGTGTCTTTAGCGACCGTCAACCCTGCAACCAATGGCATAGTAAAGGTATTTTCCATATCCCTTATCGCTGTTTATATAGTCGTAATATTCAAAACCTCTTTTTGGCGGGTCGCCTGATCAGTGTATCCCATGTCGCATTTGGTGCAACTCGGGTAATGGCGACATGTGCTTATGTCGCACAGGCAGTAGCGATTGCTGCAAAACTATGTGTTCAGCATCAACTTGTACCACGGGAACTAGGTCAATCCTATTATATGACCGAATTGCAAAAAGAACTGCAACGAGCAGGTCAGTATATACCAGGTTTTCATTTGTCCGATAATAGCGATCTTGTACAGCAGGCAGAACTCACTTCTTCAAGCAATTTGGACTTTAAGGGATTCTCCAAAGAAAATATTTTGTGGAAAAATCTGGACATTTCCGCCGCACAACTTCTTCCTGTCGTTGCGGGTGCCTTGCCTATCTTTCTTTTGGAGATTGAAGCTATGCAGCCAACAATATTGGAAGTAGCGCTGAGAAGCAGTGAAAGGAAAGGTGGTTTTACGCCAGATCAGGAACTGGGAAAAATTAAAATTAGTGTAAAACCTGGTGTTCAGACAGTAACATTGGATTTTGGATTGAAGATACATGAGGATCAATATGTTTTCCTTACGTTTCTCCAAAACGAACATGTGCGATTGGCCTATACCTCTCAGCGAATATCTGGATTGCTTTCTGTTTTTAATGGAGTGAATAAAGCGGTTTCAAATAATGGTAAACAAGTAGCCCTGTCAGGATCTGGAGTGGATTCATTTGAATTTTGGACGCCACAACGTCGGCCCGAAGGACATAATCTCGCCATTCAGCTAACAGCGGGACTGTCTGTCTTTGGGATTGAAAATGTGCGTAATGGTATTGATCGGCCCACAATTCGTCCGAATGCCTGGGTCGCTGCAACTGACGATCAGCAGCCAATAATTTCGATTAAATGGAAGCAGAAGCAGCGCATAAGAAGGATAGAAATTAATTTTGATACCGACTGGGATCATGCGATGGAGTCCGTATTAATGACCCATCCTGAGACCGTTATGCCCTTCTGTGTGCGGAATTATAGCATTGAAGATGGAAATGGGAAGACTATTTATATGCAGCGGGGCAACTTTCAGACCAGAAATGTGATAGAACTTTCGGAACCTTGTGTTACAGACCAACTGATGATATCTCTTGAGCACCCTTCTCCAGATGTACCAGCTGCCGTTTTCGCTATCAGGTGTTATGCATAGTCTTATAGAATGATAATATTCAGTAATTTAATAGTTGATACAAGATGATAGATACAGTAGTTATAATCGTTTTTTCGGTATTCATCATGCTGGTTGGGATAAGCTTCTCACGAACCGGAAGAAATTTGAAGTCCTTTTTTGCTGGAGGAGAATCCGTGCCCTGGTTTATAGGGGGGATGTCCCTGTTTATGAGCTTTTTTTCAGCGGGTACTTTTGTCGCATGGGGTTCAATAGCGTATAGTCATGGCTGGGTAGCGATTACCATTCAGTGGACTATGTGTATAGGTGGGTTGATTACAGGTCTTTATCTGGCACCCAAATGGAAGGCCACAGGTAATCTTACTGCGGCCGAGTTTATTAAGGAGCGCTTGGGGAGTACAGTGCAGAAGTGTTACATCTATGTCTTCATGATTGTTTCGGTATTTCTCAAGGGCTCAGTGTTGTATTCTGTAGCCAAACTTGTTTCCGAATCATTGGACTATCCCTTGATTCCAGTTACCATTGTGCTGGGAATCCTAATGATTGCCTATACCGCCATCGGCGGTTTGTGGGCCGTAATGGTGACGGATATTCTACAGTTTGTCGTCCTGACAGCGGCGATTGTAATTGTCATTCCATTGGTTTTTGACGAAGTTGGTGGTGTACAGTCCTTCTTGGACAAAGTTCCAGATAATTTCTTCAACGTTGTAAACGGTGAGTATACCTGGGGTTTTATTTTAGCTTTTGCATTGTATCATATTTTTTATATCGGAGGCAACTGGACATTTGTACAACGGTATACCAGTGTTGATACACCACGATCGGCGTCCAAAGTTGCTTATTTATTTGCTGCGTTGTATATTGCTAGCCCGATTTTGTGGATGATCCCACCAATGGTTTACAAAGCGATCAATCCGGATTTGACCGGCTTGGCGACAGAGACGGCTTACATTATGGTTTGTAAGCAGGTGCTCCCTGCAGGATTGCTTGGATTGATGCTCACAGGAATGTATTTCTCTACATCGGCATCCGCAAATACGGCCTTAAATGTTGTATCAGCTGTTTTTACAAACGATATCTATAAGGGAACGTTAAACCCGCAAGCGTCAGAAAAAAAGCTGATGTTTATTGCTCGTGCATCATCTTGGTTTTTTGGATTTTTTATGATTATTGTTGCGCTGATCGTACCATTGATTGGTGGGATAGTCGAGTTCACCCTGAGTATAGGCGCCATTACAGGCGGGCCATTATTGGCGCCACCGATATGGGCGTTGTTTTCAAAGCGATTGACAGGAAAGGCTACTGTATATATAACTGCTGTCAGTTTAAGCATCAATCTGCTGTTTAAGATTATTTTTCCTTTGTTGATAAACTATAAACTTAGTCGAGCCAACGAGATGCTGCTTGGTGTTGTACTTCCCTTCGTTTTGTTGGTTTGTGTCGAACTGTATGCGAAATCACGCGGGAAGATAAGTGCAGAATACCTTGCACTCAAACAAACTAAAGCCGCACGTAAGGAAGCTGTACAGCAGATTGATAAAGAAGAGGAGATGGCACTGAAAAATCAGAATAAATTTGGATTGAAGATGATAGCATTTTCGCTCACCTTTATTGCGCTGTTGCTTTATGTACTGTGCTTTTTCTTTGCCGACCGTTCTCCATTAGTTGGTGGAATTGCTACGGTAATACTTATCAGTTCATTGATCCCATGGCGAGCAGCCCATCGAGTTTTTATGGATCGGATTTAAAATCCGGTTAACTTGCAAGGCATCGTATTCTTAGCGTTTTTTAACACGATACTCCTTGGATACCAGAAGCGAAACAGTTAAATTGCTGGAAATTTGTTGTCAATTAGAATATAAACATAAACAATATGAAAAGAAAAGCGGCATTTCTTTTAGGGCTTTTGGCTTCCGCTGCGCTACCGCAAGCAACTTTCGCTAAAGATTTAATAAAGGAATCAATTGTTCAAAACCAAGAAATTGAAGGAAAAGAACTGATCGGGCGATGGGATATCGAGGTAGACGTCAATGGTACCTCAGCACCTTCCTGGCTTGAAGTGAAATTGTCAGGTTATAAGACGCTAGTAGGTCACTATGTGAGTACTTCGGGGAGTGCAAGACCTGTTTCACAAGTTTTTTATGAAAATGGAAAGTTTAAATTTGCGATACCACCACAATGGGAAGGCGGAAAGATGAACTTAAGTGTGGAAGGTGAGATCCAAAATGGAACATTACAGGGTACAATAACGGAACCCGATGGAAAGACGCATCGCTTCAAAGGTGTACGTGCACCCGAATTAAAAAGAACGGCTGCCGTTAAATGGGGAAAACCGATCCAGCTTTTTAATGGAAAAGATCTTTCTGGTTGGAAAGCTACAGGTAAAACAAATCAATGGATTGTGAAAAATGGGATCTTGACCAGTCCACAGTCGGGTTCTAACCTTGTTTCGGAACAAAAATTTGAAGATTTTAAATTGCATGTTGAATTTAAAATTCCTTCGGGAAGCAATAGCGGTGTCTATCTAAGAGGGCGTTATGAGGTGCAGATTGAGGATAGCCCAAAAGATGCACATCCGAATGCTGTACTTTTTGCAGGGGTCTATGGCTTCCTGGCAGCAAATGAAATGATGAATAAAGGGGCTGGTGAATGGCAGACCTATGATATTACATTGGTGGGACGTCTGGTGACGGTTGTAGCGAATGGTAAAACAGTGATCAGCAACCAGGAGATTCCGGGGATTACCGGTGGTGCGTTGGATAGTAAGGAGGCCGAACCGGGACCATTGTATTTCCAAGGAGATCACGGACCTGTTGAGTTCCGTAAGGTCGTCGTTACACCTGCAATCAAATAATACAAAAGATTTATTGAAGAGACTGCCGCCGAGGTGGTCTCTTTTTAAACTCCAATGATGACAACGACAATGTCTTCATTTTGGTAAGAAGTATAGTACCGATCAATTGAACCACTTTCTTTATAGTCCTGTAATTCCTTAAATATCATTTTTTTTAAAGTACCTTTTCCTTTTCCGTGGATAAATTTGATTTCGTTCATTTCCCAATAAATGGCTGCGTCTAAGTTGGATCTCAGGAAATCAATGGATTCTAACATAAGTTCTTCAGCTGAGTAGTCTTCCCAATCTTCAAGGAAAGCATCAGCGTGTAGATCAACTATAGCGGGTGGTTTGCGCATGATTCAATATTTTACAGTGCCGCAAATGTAAAACAAAACAACGACTTAATAGCTGAGGTCCGCGAGGAAATAAACTGCATCGGCAAATTTTTCATGCCATTTTTTTATAATGGCTGCCATTTCATATTCTTCCTCTTCGGCATGAGTGAGCATCAATAGTTCGATCGCATCCAGTAATTGTTTGTGATCCAGAAAAAAACCATCATAGTCGCGGTAGGCTGAGACCGTTTCCTGAATAAGTTGTAGGCTATCGTGTCGAATCAGAATCATTGTATGACGGGAGGAAATACGGTCCAATAACCATTCCTTTTTGAAATCAGATGCGATATGCCTATTACATGCTTGGTTAAACAACATTTCGAATTCAACAATCTGACTTTTTAGACTATGTATAGCGGACTGGAGTTCCTCAAAAGTATTGATGATCCGTTCCTGTGTCTCCATATTTCTTGATATAATAGCCATGATATTTTACTTAAAGTTTATATGATGTTGGTTCTTAATGTTTTAAATAAAAGCATGTAAGGTATATACAAATAGTTTGGCGAAATGTTTTCCCAATTATGAATAATAATAGACTGGTGATCTGTCGAATGCGGCACAATATGAGTTAGAAGCCAACTACTTTTGTGAAAATTTGATACCATTTAAAGCTTATTCCAGAAAGAGTGGCTTTACTTTCTCAATAGTGGAAAATAGGTAATTTGCTTTTTTTTTACGTTATTCGCATAGCATAAAAACAGGTTAAAAATTGAATTGAATGAAGGAGAAAGCAATCGGAAATTATCAATTAGAAATATGTTCCAATTCAGTCGCTTCGGCGATCGAAGCTGAAAAAGGTGGAGCAACACGTATTGAATTTTGTCAAAACTTAGAGAATGGAGGAACAACACCCTCTTTTGGTCAATTGAAGTTGGTACGTGAGTTTGTGCATATCGGTATTCACGTGCTGATTAGGCCACGTGGAGGAGACTTTCTATATACAGAAGAAGAAGTGTTGGAAATGATCACCGATATCGAGCTGTGTAAGGAATTGGGCATGGATGGCGTTGTCATAGGTGTGTTGAATGCAGATGGTACCGTGGATAAGATCAATACTAAGCGTTTGGTTGATGCCGCACGTCCTATGCATGTGACATTTCATCGTGCTTTTGATCGTGTGGAAGATCCTTTTAGTGCATTGGAAGATATTATTGCTTTGGGTATTGATCGTATACTGACTTCAGGTTTGAGAAATTCAGCTTTATCGGGTGCGCCTTTACTGCAACAATTGATCGAGCAGGCAAATGGGCGTATTGTGATTATGCCGGGAGCTGGAGTGGACTCTTCCAATATCCAGACGATCTTAGCGGAGACCGGGGCTATTGCTATACACAGTTCGGCAAAAGAAAGCCAGCCTTCAAAGATGCAATTTGCACAGGATCAGGTCAAGGGAATGGATGAGGCACAGTGGATGAGCTCAAAAGAAAAAGTCCACCAAATGGTAGACTTATTAAAAAGCCTTTAAAGTATAACTTTAAAGGCTGCTAATTTCTTTTTGCTTACTTAGCTAATTGATTTAAGATAGCATCGTTTTTAACGATTTGGTTGTCAGCTTTCATTTTTGATCTTGAACCTAACTCAACGTTAGTTCCTAATTTCAAGAACTGAACTTCAACACGTGAAACAGTTTTATTTCTTCTATCTTTTCTTTTTAAACGTGTAACTCCCATTTTGATAATATTTTTATTGTTTAAATAAAACGAGGTCGGAAGCGGATTCGAACCGCTGTAGGAGGTTTTGCAGACCTCAGCCTAGCCACTCGGCCATCCGACCCTATTTTTTTCCTTTTGAAGGTCTGCAAAAATAAAACTTATAATTGGAATTAAAAAATCTTTGTGATAAAAGTTTTGTGTTTTTGAGCATTATTCTGAAAACCAGTCTGGTAGTTTTCGACTCGGTCATCACTTCGCATTCATAATTGTCTCGCCATTGCGTGCAAGCATATGGATAAAGTAACAATTTTGGCGATCCACTGTATCTTTTAGAGGACATTCAAAAAAAATCTGGCCCGACTTTTTTCGTTTGTTTTTGAGTGTATATGAGCAGATTATGGATTTTGGAATAGATATTGCAAATGAGACTGTCAGAAATCTCATACAAGAAATATATGAGAGTAAATGATAAAAGAACAAAGTAAATTAAATTAGGAAACATGAAAAAACTATTATTATCTGCAACAATTTTATTTGGTTCAATAGGAGCTTTTGCACAAGGTGGATTGGGATACGGACTACGTGCGGGTGTAAATATTCCTAAATATTCGACAAGTTTGGGAGATACTAAATCAAACACAGGTTTCTTTGTCACAGGTTATTTGGATGCGCCTGTGTCACCATATTTTTCGGTACAGCCAGGATTGTCATTACAGAATAAAGGTGCTAAATGGGTTGAGACTTCTAATGGAGAGCTTAAAGAAAGTGTAATGTCGCTGGACATTCCAGTAAATTTAGTGGCTAAATTACCTACAGGTGGATCTGGTAATTTCTTTATTGGTGCAGGTCCCTATGTGGGATTTGGTCTAAGTGGAAAACAAAAAGGAAATTTGGGTGATGCTAAGAGCGAAAGAGATTTAGAATTTGGTAGCGGTGAAGGAAAAGATTTAAAACGCACAGACTTTGGTGTAAACTTCTTAGCTGGTTATCAATTAACCAATGGTTTTCAGATCAATGCTGGTTATGGCCTGGGTTTAACTAACTTGGCGCCTAATAGCGGTTCAATCAAAAACCGCGTTTGGTCAGTCGGTATCGGTTTTGGACTATAAGAAATATAAGTATTTAAGCTTATTATGAGGAAGAAGTCCCTGCATTTGTAGGGACTTTTTTATTTCATAAACTTAAGTCAGCCGAAATTGTTATTTTTATTCAAAAGAATATTCAATGAAAAGATTCCTCTCTTTACCCTTCTATGTCAAGTTAGCCTGCGTATTAATTAGTATCCTGCTTCTGGGATATCTGGCCAAGATTGGTGATACCATTCTGATCCCGATGATTTTGGGCTTACTGTTTTCCCTACTTTTGATTCCATTGAGCAATTTTATGGAACGTAAGCTACGTTTTCCAAGGACATTGGCAGGAATACTCAGTGTGATTCTGTTTTTTGGGGTATTGGGCTACGGTCTTTTCCTGTTGGCCTCTCAGCTTACCTTGTTGAAAGAAGACTTTCCGGCATTTAAAGAACAGATCATGGATGGGGCAGGTAAATTGCAGAGCTGGGTCAGTCAACAGTTTGGGATACAGCATAAAGAACAGATGGAATTCATCAATAAGACGGCTTCAAAGTCGGTTGATTCAGGTACGCTGTTTTTGGGAACGGCACTGGTGTCACTCTCCTCCTTGTTTATTTTATTTGTTTTTACTTTCCTGTATACTTTCTTTCTACTGATTTATAGAGGTCATATCGTGAAGTTCCTTTTATTTGTCAATCGTGTCGAAGACCGGCCAATTGTTGTGGATGTGGTCAGACAGATTCAATATGTGGTTAAGAAATATTTGATCGGTCTGTTGATTCAGATGAGCTTGGTTTCCCTTTTAGTTTTTATTTGTCTCTCTTTAATTGGTGTAAAATACAGTCTGCTTTTAGCCTTGATTACAGGTGTATTCAACGTATTGCCTTATGTAGGTATTTTCTCCTCAATGCTTATCATAGCTATTCTGACCTTTGCAACAGCTTCGTTTACGCACGTGGTGCTGGTGATCTTGGCATTGATTATTGTGCACATGATTGACAGCAATTTTATTGTTCCCAAAATTGTGGGATCAAAGGTAAAGGTCAATTCCTTATTTGCCATGTTGTCCATTATTATCGGCGAGATGATATGGGGGATTTCAGGTATGTTTTTGGCTATTCCTATTTTGGCAATAGTCAAAATTGTAATGGACCGCATTAAAGAGCTTAAGCCCTGGGGATTTTTATTAGGGGAGGAGGACAGTAAAGATGAAGTATACAAAGATTTATTCGATTCTTTAAACCCTATCGAGAAGAAGATAATTGATGAGGGGAAAGAGTAGAGAAAAGTAAGGTGATAGGCGAATAAGGGGCGAAGCGTTTCCGAATGAGTTATGAAGAAACAATGAGCAAGTTGCAGCAGTGGTAATCGCACTAACTTCCTGCTTTCTTTGTCATTTTTCCTGGATTTCTTCGCTTGTTGTCCCACTTGTGGTCTACTATTGGCCTACAATCACCTTACTGTAGTAAGTCAATAGTAGGAAAACTGTAGGCCAATAGCAGGTGAAACTTAGAAGGATGTTAGGAAATAATAGGAAGAACGTGCTTATTTAATCGTATAGTACTTGGTTTAAATTTCTGGACAAAAAAATATTTTCGATATGGCTATGTAATTTCTTCTGTCGGGGCAGTTCAAACATATCTCTACGCTGTACAAAATTACTGATAAATCTGTCTTCCTTATTGTTAAGAAATTCTGGATTTAATTGCGCTTAGGTGCGGGGCCCTATGCTGGTGTCGGTATACATGCTAAAGCCACTCGGGGTAATGAAAGTGATAGTTTTAGCGACGCCGGTCTTAAAACCTTTGATGCTGGTTTAAACTTTCTCGCTGGGTTCAAATTAACAAACGGTTTCTTGATTAATGGAGGATATGGTCTAGGATTGACAAATATAGTGAAAGGAGCTGAGGATGGTTCTGCCAAAAACCGCGTATTCTCAGTCGGTGTTGGTTACCGGTTCTAAGTAAAAAGTATAACAAACGAAAAAAGGGCTTTTCTTACGAAAGGCCCTTTTTGTTTTCAGTGACTGAAATCTATCACACTTTGATTTCTACTTCAACACCTGAAGGTAATTCAAGTTTCATCAATGCGTCAACAGTTTTAGCGTTTGATGAATAGATATCCAACAATCTTTTGTAAGCACACAATTGGAATTGCTCACGTGCTTTTTTGTTAACGTGTGGCGAACGTAATACCGTGTAGATTTTTTTCTCAGTAGGCAATGGAATAGGACCACTAACAACTGCACCTGTAGGTTTTACTGTTTTTACGATTTTTTCAGCTGACTTGTCAACCAAATTGTAATCGTAAGATTTCAATTTAATTCTGATTCTTTGGCTCATTTTTATTTATTTAAAATGATTGCTAATTAGAGCTATTCACAACTAGCAACCGGTGTGTATTTTTTGATTAAAGAACAAAGATAAAAGCTTGTAGTCTTTCATCTTTGTTCCTTTATTTTTGAGTTCTATTATTCTACAGAACCTTTGATTTTACCTTTTGATTTTGCAATCACGTCATCAGCAACGTTACGAGGAGCTTCAGCAAAGTGATCAAATTCCATTGTAGATGTTGCACGACCTGAAGTGATTGTACGTAATTGAGTTACGTAACCGAACATTTCAGAAAGTGGAACCAATGCTTTGATTACTTGTGCACCGTTACGTGAATCCAAACCTTGCATTTGACCACGACGACGGTTTAAGTCACCCATTACATCACCCATGTTTTCTTCTGGTGTTAAAACCTCTATTTTCATAATTGGTTCCATTAACACAGGAGAACATTTAGGCAATCCTTCACGGTATGCTTGACGAGCAGCTAATTCGAAAGACAATGAATCTGAATCGACAGCGTGGAATGAACCATCAATCAAACGAACTTTCATTCCTGATAATGGGAATCCTGCTAATACACCATTTTTCATTGAAGTTTCAAATCCTTTTTGAACAGATGGGATAAATTCTTTAGGAATTTTACCACCCACGATTTCATTCACGAATTGAAGCGGTGATTTAGTTAAATCGAAATCCTCGTCTGCTGGAGAAATAACAACTTTAATGTCCGCGAATTTACCACGACCACCTGATTGTTTTTTGAATACCTCACGGTGCTCAGTAGTACCGTTGATAGACTCTTTGTATGATACTTGAGGAGCACCTTGGTTAACCTCAACTTTGAATTCACGTTTCAAACGGTCGATCAAGATCTCTAAGTGAAGCTCACCCATACCAGAGATAACTGTTTGACCAGTTTCTTCGTCAGTTTTAACAACGAATGTAGGATCTTCTTCAGCTAATTTACCAAGACCAATACCTAATCTATCTACGTCAGCTTGAGTTTTAGGCTCAATCGCTAAACCAATTACTGGCTCAGGGAAAGTCATAGACTCTAATACAATAGGTGCTTTTTCGTCACAAAGTGTATCACCAGTTTTGATGTCTTTGAAACCTACAACTGCACCGATATCACCAGCCTCAATAAAAGGAATAGGGTTTTGTTTGTTCGCGTGCATTTGGAAGATACGAGAGATACGCTCTTTGTTTCCTGAACGAGTGTTCAATACATAAGAACCAGCATCTAACTTACCAGAATAAGCACGGATGAAACACAAACGACCTACGAATGGGTCAGTCGCAATTTTGAAACCTAAAGCTGCGAAAGGCTCGTTAACAGATGGTTTACGCTCGATTTCTTCGCCAGTGTCAGGGTTAGTACCTTTTACAGCCTCTACATCAAGAGGTGAAGGCAATAATTCCATTACTAGATCCAACATGGTTTGAACACCTTTGTTTTTGAAAGATGAACCACATACCATAGGAACGATAGCATTATCTAATACTGCTTTACGTAAAGCATCTAAGATTTCGCGCTCAGTTAATGAATTTGGATCTTCGAAGAATTTCTCCATCAAAGTCTCATCATAACCAGCTACTGCTTCTAATAATTTCTCACGGTATTCAGCAACTTCATCCACCATATCTGCAGGAATAGGAACTTCTGTAAACGTCATACCTTTATCATGCTCATTCCATACGATACCGCGGTTGTTAATTAAATCAACAACACCAGTGAATGTATCTTCAGCGCCGATAGGTAATTGTAAAGCGACAGCGTCAGAACCTAACATTGATTTTACTTGACCAACAACTTTCAAGAAGTCAGCTCCTGAACGGTCCATTTTATTAACGAAACCGATACGTGGAACCTTATAGTTATCCGCCAATCTCCAGTTAGTCTCTGATTGAGGCTCAACACCATCAACCGCAGAGAATAAGAATACTAATCCGTCTAATACACGTAATGAACGGTTTACCTCAACCGTGAAATCCACGTGTCCAGGTGTATCGATTACGTTTACTTGGTATTTATTACCACGGTATTGCCAGAAAACTGTAGTAGCAGCAGAAGTGATTGTAATCCCGCGCTCAGCCTCTTGCTCCATCCAGTCCATTGTTGAAGCACCTTCGTGAACTTCACCAATTTTATGGTTTACACCTGAGTAGTAAAGGATACGCTCAGTTGTTGTAGTTTTACCAGCATCGATGTGAGCAGCGATACCGATATTTCTAGTGAATTTTAAATCTCTTGCCATAATATTTTTAAGCAGCTGGCCTTATGGGCCTTATGTGTTTAAATGTAATGTTAAATAAGTACACCGACCTTGATAAAAGATTGTTCGTTTATCGGAGGTCGGTGTAATCATATTTTTTTGAATGTCTTCAAAATTAGAATCTGAAGTGTGAGAACGCTTTGTTAGCTTCCGCCATTTTGTGCGTATCTTCTTTCTTCTTAACAGCAGCACCTTCACCTTTAGAAGCTGAAATGATTTCTCCTGCTAATTTTTCAAACATTGTTTTTTCACCACGTTTGCGAGCGTATGAAATTAACCATTTCATACCCAAAGCGATTTTACGGTCTGGACGAACTTCCATAGGAACTTGGAAGTTAGCACCACCTACACGACGTGATTTAACTTCAACAGCAGGCATAACGTTGTTCAAAGCTTTTTTCCAAGCTTCTAAACCGCTTTCTTGTGTTTTTTGTTCTACTAATTCTACTGCATCGTAAAAAATAGAATAAGCGATAGATTTTTTACCATCTACCATCATATTGTTTACGAAACGTGTTACCTGAACGTCGTTAAACTTTGGATCAGGTAAAATGATTCTCTTTTTCGGTTTTGATTTTCTCATTTTTCTTTCCTCCGTTTAATTATTTCTTTTTACCTTTTGTTGGAGCTGCAGCTACTTGTCCTGGTTTAGGACGCTTAGTTCCGTATTTAGAACGACGTTGGTTACGACCTGCTACACCTGAAGTATCTAATGCACCACGGATGATGTGGTAACGCACACCTGGTAAATCCTTAACACGACCACCACGGATCAATACGATCGAGTGCTCTTGTAAGTTGTGACCTTCTCCAGGGATGTAAGCGTTGACCTCTTTACCGTTTGTTAAACGTACACGAGCTACTTTACGCATTGCTGAGTTTGGTTTTTTAGGGGTAGTAGTATATACACGTGTACATACACCTCTTCGCTGTGGACATGAGTCCAACGCTGGTGACTTACTCTTATCAACCAGAGCTACTCTACCTTTTCTAACTAATTGTTGAATAGTAGGCATTTACCTGTTTTTGTTTATAAATTTGATACCTAAATTATTTTAAGTTCGCAAAGATACTGATTTCGTTTTGAATATTAAATAGTTAGTATATAAAATTTAGATTATTTTTTCGAAATGGAAGCTCTCTTTTCCCTGGAGCGAAGCCATTTTCCCAGGTGGGCTAACAAGTTCGCGCTCCTTCTTCTGTATATTCTCCTAGGTCTAGATGATTTAGTCGGTGGGATTTTTCGTTTACTCACCTGTCGAAATCATTTCGACACACGACTAAGTCATTTTTCCCTGCAACGAAATAGTTTTGTCGGGCGTCGGAATGATTTATTCATCCATCTGTTTCGTTTTCTCCATGGTTTAGATGATTTCGCCGAGTGGAATTTTCATTTCCCCACATGGAAAAATGACTCCGACACTGGTTTGGCTCATTCCGACATGGCGCAGAATCGATATTTTACTCGGCGAAATGGAGTAAACACAGTGCGGAATGTTTCCTTTTCTGAGATAGCGTAATAATATGTGAGATTTGCTGTGATAATAATGGTGCCCCTCGTTTAGTGCTTGTACAATCCGATATTGCGCTTACAAGTTTAACAGCTGCTACTGGTTAATATTATGTTGTCAAATAAGGACAATAATAATGACGTTGTTTAGCCTTGGAGCGGAAAAAAACGAGATTTTATGTTTGACTCATAAAAATCTTTATTGTCTTGAATATTAGTTGCTCTGTGTTTTTCTGTAAAAATATTCTTCTACTGGTTTCTGAGTATATTTTATCTTTTTGCATGTTTATGCTTCTTTTTGGCAAGACGTTTGTAAAACACGGACGGATAATTAACAGTAAAAACAAATTAAAATATGCAAATTATGAAAATCAAATCGATGTATTTAATGGTATTAACGCTTGTGACGCTTGCGTTTGTGGGATGTTCGAAGGATGATGATAACACGGTGCCAACAGAGAATAAAGGCGCTCTTAAAGTTACAGTAACAACTTCTTCATCTTTTAGTGTTGACGGTGGAGAGGTGTCTGTATCTTGTGGGTCTATGGGTAGCAATGCAAAGCCACAAACATGGACTGTTAATGGAGCTGCGGGGACAGCTGGTCAAGTTTTATATTCAGTCGAAAAAGAGTATTTTCAAGCAGGTAAAACTGCTGTTTTGGAATCGCCAGCCAATTATTTGACCGCTAGTGTAAATATTTCTGCATTTTCAATTAAGCAACCATTCACACTTACATACAAAGTTGAACAAGGTGGTAAAGTAATTGTTGAGAAATCTCAAGAGATTAAATCTGGAGTCACTCCTATCTCAGTCTCATTAACATATTAGTAAAATGGGATATTTGAGATGTGTCTGTAAAAACTGAGCAGTCATAATTTCTGAGATAGTACAAGCTTCTATTTTCTGCAATCGTTGCATTATCTATAGTTAAGTTGTATAGATTATATCTCAAAAAAATCTTAAAAAAAAGAGCGTCTATTTTGAAAATTAACGCTCTTTTTTATTTTACGACAACAACTTAGAATCTATTACCGTTTATCCAGATCGACTTTCTTCATGCAGATCTGAACCCACATCACCCAGTTGGAATTTCTTTTTCTTCCGCTGGCCAATGATCGCATAGCTAGGTATTCAGCCTGTTTGTATTTGATGGATACATGTCATTATACCCAAATTCTAGACTTATTATAATAAATCATATTAGGATCAATCTACTGGTTTTTGAGTATTTTGGATATTTTCTTGTTTTATTTTTCCCTTTAAAGGGAAATTTCATATATTGAATAAAGATTTTTTAGTGAAAAGAATAAATTAAAATGTTTAAAAGAAAATTATGAAAAGAAAATTTATTGCAATCGCTGTGTTTTCGATCTGTTTGCAGTCTTGTGTAAAGGACGAAATAAAATCGTCTAAAATCGATCAAGTAGAGAGTTTTGCTAATGAAAATTTAGCTAAGGAGAAATTCGCTATTATTTTGTCTAAGGCGATTAGTTCAAATCAGTCAATGAGAAACTTTATTCAAGAAGAGGCCCTTAAAATGATGGATAACGATTATGATGTTTTCTATCCATTTATAAAGGATGAAATTTTGGATAATAATTTGAGTTTTCGGGATAACTTATTAAAAGTTACAGATCAAGAAACATTAAATAGGGTTGAAGGTCAGTTACCTTTGCTAACGATTTACGTGCCTACTCTTCCTAGTGGTTTTTCTCCTGAAACTTGGAGTCCTAAGGATGAAATTCCAGCTGTAGTTGCGGAAGGAAATTATAAAAATAATGAGCTGGCATTTTTTCAGAATGGCGAAGAGAAAATAAAGATAAAAGCTAACCAAATACCGGGTTTTCCAACTCTGGTCGTAAAAAGTAATGAGAGGATCGCGGTAAAGAATAAAGGGTTGTTAGCAAGTTCTGGATCCGGTCGAAATGTTAAAGGTAACTATCAATTTATATCCAGTGAATTCGAAAATAAAGAGATCGGGAGTGGAGTAACTAAAGGAGCTAATAAAAGAGATTTGAATATTTCAAAAAAAGCCAGTTCCACTTCATTGTCTGGTGTGAATTGGGGAGAACATAAGACAATAATTGAGCTAAATTTAATGGAGATTTCAAAAGCGGGTATAAGTGATGCTGTAACTGCGTTTGAAACTTTCAAATGGAAACCCGATGAAGCTTGGCAAAGAGATTACGTTTATTATAATCTTTTGCCTGCATCTTATCCACCAGCGCCTAATGCTGGACAGTTCAATAAGAGAGCCCAGTTTAAGGAGTTTATTCATTATATTTCTATCTCTGAATCAGGTTTTAATTTAATGACAAATACAAATTCTGATCCCGACGATCCAATTTTATCTCCATCAAAAGCTCTTTCTCCTAATTTTTGGTCGGATGGTTATTTTGAAATAAGATTTGACGTAATATCCAATGCTAAAGATGGCGTGGGGGAGCGTTTTACGGATATTAGATCTGTAAAACCACAAGATTTATTCGATATAGAATACAGCTCAACATCTGGAGGCTTAATTTATGTGGTTAATAAAATAGTCCCGAAATTTGCCAAAGTAGATGTTCCATTGCAAGCATGGGATCTAGCGAATTTAACTTATGGATGGAAAATTTCGGTTTCGGAACTCGATCAAGCCAGTACATCTACTGTAAGTACCACGAATACTTCAAAATTCGCAACTAATTTTGGCCTTGATAAAACGAAAATTGGTTTAAAGTTTGGAGCAAGTGTTGAAATAAGTTCTTCCAAAACACATACATATACCGTTCAGAATGTGACCGATGAATTGGGGGATATATTGGTCCATTTTGGAGATAAAATTGTAAAAGACGAAGGAATGAACGCAAGTTATATCTTTAATACAGCATACAATTCAAATATTTCTATGTTAATAGCTCCAAAGAAAATAGAATAAAAAGAAAGTGTCAATGCTAAAATTGTACAAGAAGGACCAATTTTATTACAGTTGGTTGGGACTGTCCCACTAGGTGTGTAAATAGAAAATGCGGAGTTCAGTTATGTTCCTTATAACTGGACTCTTTTTTCAAATAAAGTTAAGAACTGATTTATGATAATGCCCCAATTATGAATAGGCATAGTCCACTTTTTAGAGATTTCTCTCAAAGCCAAATATACAGATTTCAGTACGGCATCATCGCTGGGAAATGACAGTTTATTCTTTGTGTATTTATGGATCTTCCCATTCATGTTTTCGATGATATTGGTCGTATAGATAATTCTGCGGATCTCAAGTGGAAAGTCGTAAAAGACGGTCAGTTCGTCCCAGTTCTCCCTCCATGATCTTACAGCATAAGGATATTTGGATTCCCATCTATCGGCAAAATCAGCCAGCGCGGCCTGTGCAGCCTGTTTATTGGGGGTATCATAGATAGGCTTCATATCCGCTGTAAAGGCCTTTTTATCCTTCCATACAACATATCTGCACGCATTTCTGATCTGATGGACGACACAGACCTGGGTACTACACTCAGGAAAAACACTCCGTATAGTAGGGGAGAAACCATTGAGATTATCGGTCGCTGTAATCAGCATATCCTCTACGCCCCGGGATTTCAGGTCTGTCAGGATTCCCATCCAAAAACTGGCACTTTCATTCTTGCCCAGCCACATACCCAGAACTTCTTTATAGCCATCCCTGTTCAGGCCCACGGCAAGATAAATGGTCTTATTGACTACTTTGGAGTTCTCCCTGACCTTAAAAACAATACCATCCATCCAGACAATCAGATATACGTTGTCCAGCGGGCGGTTTTGCCAGGCGATCACATCACACGCCACACGGTCGGTAATCCGGAAAATCGTCGATTCAGAAAGGTCAAATCCATACACATCCCGCATCATATTTTCTATATCCGAAACACTCATGCCTTTGGCATACAGCGAAACGATCACGTTCTCAACTCCATCAATCATGTTTTTGCGTTTAGGAACAATGATCGGATTGAATGAACCATCGCGATCTCGGGGAACCTGAATTTCCAGATCTCCCTGATCTCCACGGACTTTTTTGCTCGTATGTCCATTGCGGGAATTGCCCTGACCACTGCGCTCATGCTTTTCATAGCCAAGGTGGCTGTCCATTTCTCCTTCAAGCATTTGCGATACTGCACGTGCCTGTAACTCGCGGAAAAACGATTGCAGCTCCAAGCCGTCCTTAGAACTCTTTAATAACTCTTTGTCAATCATACTCTTATAAAGTGTCGATTGGTCCTTCTTGTACAATTATGACAACAACGTAAAATCTATCTGCCTCTTATCCAGATCCACTTTCTTCACGCGGATTTGAACCTCATCACCCAGCTGGAATTTCTTTTTCTTCCGCTGGCCAATAATCGCATAGTTCTTCTCATCCAGTACATAGAAATCATCCGTGATATCACGCAAGCGTACCATACCCTCACACTTGTTCTCCTGAATCTCCACATACATGCCCCATTCGGTCACACCCGATACAATACCCGTGTATTCGGTACCAATTTGGTCTTGTAGGAATTCCGCCTGTTTGTATTTAATAGATGCACGTTCAGCTTCAGCTGCCTTTTTCTCCATTTGTGAAGAGTGCTCCGACATTTTCTCGTAGTGCTCGGCATTGACTTTTGTACCACCATCCAGGTAGAACTGCAAAAGACGGTGTACCATCACATCCGGATATCGACGGATAGGGGAGGTGAAATGGGTATAATAGTCAAATGCCAAGCCATAATGGCTTGTTTTCTTCGTTGTATAGATTGCCTTGGCCATGGAGCGCACCGCCAGGGAGGTCAGCATATTTTGCTCCTTGCTGCCTTCGATCTTCGTCATGATAGCATTGAGGGATTTCGCTGTTTCCTTGTCTGTTTTAATGGTCAATTTGTGGCCAAAACGTGCAGCAAATTGCGAAAATGTAGTCAAAGTCTCAGGGTTCGGAACATCGTGGTAACGGTATACAAATGTTAATTTGTTTTTACCACGGCCTTGCTTACCGATATACTCAGCCACTTTACGGTTGGCCAACAACATAAAGTCTTCGATCAGCTTGTGGGCATCTTTACGTACTTTGGTATATACGCCCGTAGGCTTGCCATTTTCATCCAAGGTGAATTTAACCTCTTCACTTTCAAAGGCAATCGCACCATTTTTAAACTTACGTTCACGAAGGATATAAGCGAGCTCATTTAATTTCAATAGCTCATGGCTGAAATCACCGGATTTCGTCTCAATAACTTCCTGTGCTTCTTCATAGCTAAACCGTCTGTCCGAATGGATAATCGTACGGCCGAACCATTGCTCATGAATAGTCGCTTTTTCATCCATTTCGAATACTGCCGAAAAACAAAGTTTGTCTTCATGTGGGCGTAATGAACATACGCCATTGGACAAACGCTCCGGAAGCATTGGAATGACTCGGTCTACCAAATAGACTGATGTCGCACGGTTAAAAGCTTCTTTATCCAACTCGGTATCTGGAATCACAAAATGCGATACGTCTGCAATATGTACACCGATCTCGTAATTGCCATTCTCCAGCTTTTGGAAAGATATGGCATCGTCAAAATCTTTAGCATCTGCAGGGTCAATCGTAAATGTGGTAACGCCCCTGAAATCACGTCTTTTGGCAATCTCTTCCTTGCTGATTTTCTCCGTGATTTTATTAGCCTCATCTTCTACCTTCTTCGGGAATTCCAATGGGAAGCCGTAGTCTGCCAAGATCGCATTCATCTCGGTGTTGTTTTCACCCTTGACGCCCAAGACATGTTTGACCGTTCCTACCGGATTCTTACTGCCACTTGGCCAGTCAATGATCGAGACCACGACTTTCTCTTTGTCATTGGCACCATTCAGATTGTCCAGTGGAATAAAGATATCGTGCAACATCTTGCGATCATCGGCGATAAAAAATGCGAAATTATTTGAAATGCTGATCGTTCCGGTAAAGTCGGTTTTGGCCCGTTGTAGGATTTCAATAACTTCACCTTCTTTTTTGCGGCCACCTTTTCTTTTCTCAAAAGTGTGTACTTTGACAATATCGCCATGCAGGGCTTGTCTTAGTTTACGCGGCGCAATATAAATATCGTTTTCAAATTCATCCTCAGGAATAATATAGGCGGAACCATCTGCCGTCATATCCACTTTTCCGGTGACATATACTTTAATTTGTTTCAGGTTAAATTTTCCGCGTTCTACTTCTACAAAAAGTCCGCTTCGCACATTTTCCTGTAAAATATCGGCAATGGCAACTTTGGAATCGTTGTCCGTCAGATTCAATTTGGAAGAAACTTGTTTATAGTTGAGTGGCTTGTTTCCTGATTTTTCGAAAATATCGATGATCAGTTGTGTTAATACCTCTTTATAGGGATTATCTTTTCTTGTCTTCATTCGTTTTATTATTTACTCATTCGTATTAGCCACCAAGTCATTTGTATGATCGCTAGTGTGTAAAACAGTGGTTATTAGACCCGCAGGTACAATAAACCAACTCTATGCGCAATCATTCTTCAGTATGATTATGGTGTTGATACAAGGTACAAAAAAAATCAGCATTCACCTGCACAATAGCCGATCCAATCGGAGCGAATCCAATTCTCAAACTATAGACAGATCAAGCGAAAAATTGTTTTGAAGCTCTACGTTGTGATTTATTTTTTACAATGATTACATACACCGAGCGCGTTTACGGCAATCGCCTCCAAACTAAATCCATCGGGGATAGACACTTTTGGCAATGTAATTTCGTCCAGACAATAGACCGAGTTGCATACCCGACAGATGAAATGCACATGTTGGTCATGATGGTCATGTTCGGAGCAGTTGGTGGAACACATGGCATAGGTAGCGGTCCCGTGTAGATCAAAGATCTTATGGATAATACCCTTTTCCTCAAAACTGGCCAATACACGATACAATGTCACACGGTCAATATCCTTACCCAATAATTTCTCCAGTTCCGGCTGGGAAATAGCCGAATCTTTCGTTGAAATAATTTCAAGCACCTTTAACCGGGGTTGGGTGATTTTTAAACTATTTCGTTTCAGAATTTCTGGATATACAGTATTGGATTGTTCCATGGACTTATTCGTTAAATCTTAGATCAGTTACAAAAATACGGAATTTATCCGCATAAGAAAACCGATAAAGTTAAGATTATTGTCATCTTCCCCTTATCGGTTCAAAACCTATACCGAAGTATAGTCTATTTTATTTACCTGCAGCTTTAGCGTGGTCAGCCAAGAATGTCGCTAAACCGCTATCTGTCAATGGGTGTTTTAATAATGCTAACATTGCTGATAATGGACCTGTCATTACATCTGCACCGATTTTAGCACAACCTAAGATGTGTGCACTATGGCGCACAGAAGCTGCTAAGATCTGGGTTGGGTATTGGTAGTTATCGTAGATCAAACGGATATCTTCGATCAATGCCAATCCATCTGTAGAGATATCATCCAAACGGCCAATAAAAGGAGATACATAAGTAGCACCTGCTTTGGCCGCCAATAGCGCTTGACCAGCAGTGAATACCAATGTACAGTTTGTTTTAATGCCTTTTTTGCTGAAATATTTAATTGCTTTCACGCCATCTTTGATCATAGGAACTTTTACCACGATCTTGCTGTCAAGAGCTGCTAATGCTTCTCCTTCTTTGATCATTTCTTCGTAAGTTGTAGAAATAACCTCAGCACTCACGTCGCCGTCAACAATTGCACAGATTGCTTTGTAGTGGTTGATTACGTTCTCATCACCGCTGATACCTTCTTTAGCCATTAAACTTGGATTGGTCGTTACACCGTCTAATACGCCTAAGTCTTGGGCTTCCTTGATTTGCTCTAGGTTCGCTGTGTCAATAAAAAATTTCATTGTGTATGTTATTGAATGATAATTATTTGATTATTTAAATGTTCAAAATAATAGGTGCAAAGTTATTGATTATATTCCAGTATTACACATCTATTTCGATGAATTATAGCATTATTTTTGCAAAATAGAATCTCTTCCCGTTCTTTTTTGTTATACTTTTATAAGTATTATCTTTATATATGCAGGTTTTTAGGTCTCTCCATTATAGAAACTTCCGTTTACATGTAATAGGACAAGCAATTTCCCTAATGGGGACTTGGATGCAGCGGATAGCAATCAGCTGGCTGGTCTATGAACTGACAGGTTCGGTCTTCTGGTTGGGTTTCGTTCAGTTTATTTCCTTATTACCCTCCCTGGTCTTGTCTCCTTTTATCGGAAGTTTTGTTGATAAACATAAGAAGTATAAACTGGTGTTATTGACGCAGATCGGCCTGATGATACAGGCAGGTATGCTTACGTTGCTGGTTTACCTCAAATTGGAGACTGTGCTGTGGCTCTCGGTTCTTGGTCTGATACAAGGGGTCATCAACTCCTTCGATGTGCTCGGTCGACAGTCCTTGATGATGTATCTGGTTGGCGACCGCAAGGATCTGCCCAATGCCATTGCACTCAATTCGACCATCTTTAACGGTGCACGGATGCTGGGACCCGCCATCGGAGGGATCTTACTCAGTACCTATGGTGAATTGGTCTGTTTTGCATTGAATTTTATCAGTTTTGTGCCCGTTATCATTACATTGTTGATGATGAAGGTGGATGAAACCAAAGTGCAACTAAGTAAAGGTAGCAACTGGGAGGGGCTGGTCGAAGGTTTTCGCTACCTCAAACGTTCGCCGCATATCTCTTCCTTGATTATTATCATGACTTTTTCCAGTTTGATCGTCATTCCTTACACCTCACTCTTGCCTGCTATAGCAAAAGAAATGTTTCATGGGGATGAGCGTATATTTTCCTGGTTTGAAAGTGCTGCTGGATTGGGGGCCATGATCGGTGCATTTAACATGGCTCGACTGAAATCGGGAACGAATCTGCGCTATCAGGTGATGGGAGCGGCTGCACTGATGGGGCTAGCGTTGTTATTCCTAGCACATTCAAGTATGTTACAGATGGCTTTAGTCTATGTGATGCTGGTTTCCTTTGCTATGATGATGCAGAACTCCAGTATCAATACCTATATTCAGACACATGCCATACCGATCTATCGGGCACGGGCTATTTCGTATTATGTCATGGCCTTTCAGGGTATATTTCCAATAGGTACACTCATGATTGGTTCCCTCGCAAGTTACTGTGGTCTCCGAACTACCTTATATCTGATGGGTGGACTGGGAATAGTTATTGCGCTGCTCTATTATACCTACCTGCGGATGCATATCCATAAGCGGCTTTTTAAACTGTAGTATTGAGTAGTTAATATTGCGCATTGAGATTTTCGGAGTACCAACCGAGGACTTACTTACTCTTTATTTTTCGGTCCCGCAAGCGTAATGTTTGTTTCGCATAATCAATGACGGCGCCATAGTCGGCAAAAATATCACCCCCTAATACCCCAATGACCGGGTCAAGTTCCATTTGCCCGTAGGCATAATTGATGGAACTAAGGTCCAATACTGCGGTTTTTAATTTATTGATTCGCCATGTGCCGATATGCAGGCTGGGGATTTCCATTGTAAAACTCTCCATGGAGTTGGTGCCGAGACCAGTTGATAGGGTTTCCGATGGTTCCAACAGCAACTGATCTTCCAGAAGATGCGCCATTTGGGTTTTATCAAATACGGTTTTAGATGCTCCCGTATCGATGACCATTTTAAAGCTGCGTTCATATAGTGTTACATCAACGAGAATATGTGTTCCTTGCCCCTGAAGATCTAAGATTTGAAAAGGTACTGTTGTCATATTCCCAAACATAACCAAAAATTTAATTAAAAAAAAAGTTTGGGTAGCCTTATCTTCCTGTGAAAGTAAAATCTTTTTTGCAACATGAAAAAAGGCCGTTATTTAGAATAACAGCCTTTCCTCTCGTTAGTTTATGTTGATTACAATACCTTTATCTCTTTCAATACATTATTCATGGTACGTACGGCATCAGCACTTTTGCTGAATTTTTCCTTATCTTCCTCATCCAGTTGTAATGGAATAATACGGTCCCAGCCTTTTTTGTTAATGACAACCGGAACACCGAGATTAATATCCTCCTGACCAAATTCACCTTCGAGGTAAACAGAAGCGGTAAATAATTTACCTTGATCACGTACAATACTTTCTACCACTGCGGCAGTAGCGGCACCAGGAGCATACCAGGCCGACGTACCGATGAGGCTCGTTAATGTTGCTCCACCTACCATGGTCTTATGGACAATCTCTGCCTGCTCCTCAGCTGTAAGAAAATTACTGACTGGAATGCTGTTCCACGTGGAGTGCTTTATCAGTGGAATCATAGTTGTATCACCGTGGCCACCAATGACAATGGCATTGAGATCTGCGGCCGATGCATTTAATTTTTCACTCAGTTGATATTTGAAGCGTGCTGAATCCAATGTGCCTCCCATTCCGATAATCCTATTTTTAGGCAAACCACTTGATTTGAGCGCGAGGTAGGTCATCGTATCCATTGGGTTGGAGACAATGACAATAATGATATCCGGAGAGTGTTTTACTAAATTCTCTACAACCGATTTGACAATATTTGCATTTGTCCCGATCAATTCCTCGCGGGTCATTCCCGGTTTGCGGGGAATACCCGAGGTGATGACAGCAACAGTAGAGCCCGCGGTGGACAGATAATCATTGGTTACACCTTTGATTTTGGATTCAAAACCCAGTAGGGCTGCGGTTTGAGCCATATCTTGCGCTTTTCCTTCTGCAAATCCTTCCTTGATATCCAATAATACAATCTCCTCGGCGACATTTCGACGGATTAAATTGTCTGCTGTAGTTGCTCCTACAGCTCCAGCACCAACAATAGTTACTTTCATATGTAAATTATTTGTTTGTTTATGGCCATATGGAATATCCAGTCCATTTTCACTAATGCTTGTACTGTTTTTTGACATGGATATTTCATGAGCATTTATGTGGATTAGTAAATAATGCTTGAATTTAACGAATTATTGTCAGTTAATCAATCAATTTCACTGGAATAACTTGTTTTTAAAAAGATCATAGAAGCGCCCATACGGATTTTGCTAATCGTGATGCCCTTCAGGCATTATGGGTGGTATAATCTTTTATTGCCTACTAATGGATGCAAATGCTTATAGAACCAAAAAGCAAAAAAAGACTGTCCTAAAAGACAGTCTTTTTTATGTTTGAGGTAAATTTTAGAATGAAAATTTACTGATTTCAAATTTCATCCCAATAGTATGACTCAGTTCTAGAACGGATATCCAATAGCCAGATTGAACATCAAGTTATCTTTACGCCATTGCGAACTGCCAAAATCTATATCCTTAAATACCCAACGTTCCCCTTTAGGTAAGTAGGGGATACGGAATGGAATTGAAAAATCTGTCCGGATGATCAGGAAGGTAAAGTCGAAGCGCAAGCCGGCTCCGCCACCTACGGCAAGTTCATTCAAAAAGTTTTTGCTGAACTTAGCCCCGGGCTTGTTTACATCTTCTCGTTGTAACCAGACGTTACCTGCATCAATAAATGCTGCCCAATGTACAAAACCAGCCAGTTTAGAACGATATTCTGTGTTCAGTTCCAATTTGATATCACCGGTCTGGTCAGCATAAAATAACCCATTGCTCAATTTCTCCGGAGCAACGGTTCCCGGACCTATAGCGCGCGCACCAAAGGCACGGATGCTGTTTGGCCCACCGACATAGTATTGTTTCAAATAGGGAAGTGATCGGGAGTTTCCATAGGAATAACTCAATCCGAGACTCACTCGGGAAGCCAATTGTGAATTCTCAGACAGTTTCATATAATGCCTTCCGTCGCCGCTTAATTTAATATACTGAGAGAAGTAGGCATCGAATAATTTAAACGTCTTGCCCTTATTGAAGTCTGCCCCTTTGATTAAACCAAGGATATTGCCCGAAAGATCCAAATTTCCTTTGAAATAGAAGGTATTCTTCAATTGCTGCTTCATCGTATTCTGGAACGTGAAGTTGTAGTTTGGTCCGATCGTAAACTGTGGGTCAATGGCATGTCGCAAAGCAGGAATCGTATCCATCTGCCTTTGATAATTCTCCGAAATACCTTTAGGCTGAACATAGGTAATTTCCAACAGGGCAAGGTCATGCTGCTTTTCCTCCGATTCTTGCCAGATATAACCATAATCTAGGGCGATCGAATTGAGCGTATAGGCCTTACGACGATTTAAGAATTCATAACGTCCCTTGACATAGGTTTTAGGGATAAAACGACGTGAGGGATTAATGCTGCCAAAAGGAGACAGGATCCGGGGAAATGTCAGGGTTGCTTCCATTCCGTAACGGTAATAGCTGGAATTCAGATCCGCATTTCCTCCGGTTTGGGTTTCATATCCTCCAAACACATTAAAGCTCAATTGCTCGGCACCCTTAAATGCATTGCGCAGGGTCCAGTTGACGTTGACTTCCGTACCATTATAGACCGATGCCATTTTTCCCAGTAGTTCTACCCGTAAGGATTTTTTTGGTAGTGGTGTGAGATAGTAATAGACATCCAGTGCATTGGGCACCTCCTTACTATCCACAAAGTTGTTCTTTACAAACTTCCAGCTGTTCAGATTGACCAAATGGCTGATCGTCTGGTTGTGCGCTGTACGGTTGTACGTATCTCCGGGATGAAAGAAGATATGTTTTGCGATAACGGGTTTGCGGAATGTACGATTACGGTCAATAAAATAGTAGCTGCTGTCAAATAATTCTGCATTTCGGGTCGACCGTTGGTAGCCCGAACTGGTCTCCGTGTAATTCGGAAAAATATAGATCTTATTGATTTTGGACGGAACCTTCGCTTGCGGCGGTGTCTCTTTCTTCACGGTTACGTACATGTCAACCCTGTTGTTTCGATGCGAACTGTCGACTTCAACCAAAATATAATCTGGACTAAAATAGTAATAACCTTTGTTTTTAAGATCATTATCAATGCGGTCACGTTCATTCAGCACAACATCAAGACTGTAATGTTTACCTACCTGCAAAAGACTCTTGTCTGAGGATGATCGGATATCCCGACCCAATTGGCTTGTGCTATCGATATCAAATTTGACCGACTGGATTTTGTAAATGATATTTGGTTTAGCGGTATAATTTACGGTTGCTTTTTTTTCTTCCACCAGCGTGTCGGATTTTACCTCAGCATTGAAAAAACCAATGTTCTCCATACGGTTC
Source organism: Sphingobacterium sp. ML3W (assembly GCF_029542085.1). Taxonomy (NCBI): domain Bacteria; kingdom Pseudomonadati; phylum Bacteroidota; class Sphingobacteriia; order Sphingobacteriales; family Sphingobacteriaceae; genus Sphingobacterium; species Sphingobacterium sp. ML3W. The sequence continues at coordinate 5,819,381 of NZ_CP107036.1, forward strand.
CGCAGCAGATTCTCATTGTATTCACGGTTGACATCACTCAACAAAACGGGTTCTTCACCAATTTTCTTGAAGAATCTCTTGATCATGTTTTTATTGGCAGAATCACCGGCCATATTATTAAAATAAAGCTTAAACGGAACACCCGCCAGACGTTTATTGGGTTTGGGCATCAATGCCGACTGAAGATAGGTTGCAAGCTTTTCCTTATTCTCCTTTGAAATGGTATCTGAGTCTATAATTACATTGCCTTTGACATACAGACTTTCCCCCTCTTTCAAATTCTTGGTGGAAGAACAGGAGGCTATTATTGTGCCCAGTGTCAATATTCCGATAGCAAATTTCAGTTTAGCTCGCATGATAACTCCTTTCCTCATCTTCATTTTTAATCGCTGTCGTTCTGATCGTATCTAAATTTGTTTTTGGACTGGGATTTTTTGGTGCATTTTTGCTTGAGTCCAATTGTTGTTTACGTTTTTCTTTTTCACGCTCTTCAATACGTTTTCTATATTCTGGACTATGGAGCATCAAACTGTCTCTAATGACTGTACGTACGCTGTCCCGATAGACGGAATCCGTTTCCATCCGCTCCACATTAAAGCGTTTTCTAAATCCTTTGCTATCGGTATCATAATATTCCTTAAGTTTTTTGGAACTCATCCAGATCTCTTTAAACTTATTATAGTCCATATTGATAATAAACCCGATACCTGTTTCAACATATTGTCCCTGAAGGGTCACCTGATATTGATTTTTGCGATAAACACGGGCGAAATAACGGCCGTCCTGGGATAATTGATAATCCAGTTGGATATCGCCCGCAATATTATTGGCGGTCTCCCCAGGCCTTGTATTGCCCTCAACCTCGAAATTAGAGCCTACGGTGATTTTCAGGCGGTCATTCAAGAGCATTTTTGATACACCAATATTTAAATCTGTTCGGGTCTGTCCAGCTCCGGTCGCGTAATCCTGTTCAGAGGTTAGGTTGAAATCCAGTTCTACACCGGTGATCAACTCTGAAGCCAAACGGTTCAACTGTCCGCTCAGGAACGAACTGATACTATTTCGGACAATGGCCTCTGTACCACCACCACCAGATAAACTTTCAAATGGATTGGTCGACATAAATCGTCCCAATACAATCAGTGAGAATACCTGTTTATTGAGCTCTGATGGATTTTCACGGAGTGTCGTCAGCGCATTGTTTACTTTGCTGACCACATCTTGAGAGACAATAGAGTTGTTCTCATCCAAGTCGATATCAAAGCCCAACTGTGGCTGGAAGAGTTTGTCAGTAATTTTTAGCAACACATTAAATGGTACACGTTGTTTGTACAGATTGGCATTTTCTGATCCCAATTGCGTCGCCACCAGTTCCAAGGTAGGCGCTTTGGTCGTATATGCTGCCGTAATATTAAGTCGCGCATCCAATGGGTCTCCATTCCAGGTGATGGTACTTCCTTTTTGGAAGGTGAAATCTTTTTTCACAGGGCCAAAACTAAACGAGTAGCTTCCTTTGTCTACGGTAAATGTTCCCGACAAGGTAATTTTACTGCTGGCATCTATACCTGCATTTAATTCTGCCTGACCCTGAATATTGAGTGCATCCTGTGAACCAGCATCTAGGAGAATCTTAAATTTAGCCTCTTTATCCGTTTGTAGGTTTAGATCCACATCCATACCGGTCAATTTAGTAACAGTCATCGAATCTAACTTTGCAAATATATTTGCACGTGTGGTATCACTCTTATCAACAAATTCGACCACACCTTTACGATCAGCCATACCCGGGTTCTCATTCGGCATAACAAAGGTGAAATCGGTATCACCAAGGACCTTGATTGTTCCATCGACAACAGGTTTGTCCAGATTTCCTCTGATCCGTAGGTTGGATGTCAGGTACATCTTACCATAAAACATGTCGTTGTCCGTCTGGGTGGAGTTTAACACCTCAAAATTGTCGGTATTCACATTCAGATTAAAATCAAAATCAGTATAGGTTTTTGTATCGATCGAACCAGTAACTTTGGCAATATTTCCTTTCTTATCCTCCAAGGCGAATTTCGTGAAATTGATTCCGCTATTATCAAAATGCACGGTCTCATCCTTTGCTTTGAAAAGGGCGTTCAACATGGCGATATTGAACTGTGCATCTTTAAACTTGACATCGCCATCTATTAGGGGTTTTGAAGGAGACCCGGTAATTTTCAGTTGACCTTCAAGGTTTCCTTTTGAATCTTTCAAATAGCCCAAACTAAATGCTTGCACAGTCTGCATCGTCAATGGCTGAATATCCAATGTGAAATCCAGACTTGATTCACCTTTAGGTGGGCTAATATAGTCTCCACTTAAAACGACATTATTGCCATTTTCGCTGATGCTGACACGAGCATTATAGGTGTTTTCTTTTTCATTGTTGACTTTAATATTCACATTTCCTACGGTATCTTTTCCGACATAGAATTTGTCGATGACCAGATCCGAAACAAATACAGGGTTGCTTTCTAGACGTGATATTGTCGCCTGCCCATTGATACCACCGCCTAGATCCACGATATCACTCTCCAGCATCTTACTTAGGGTCTCAATACGGAAGTTCTTAAAGGAAATATTTACTGGTGAATTCAATATACTGTCCTGCGAGGATATACTCAATTCTTGCCCCTTACTGCTCAGAACAAAATCTTTTGCCTGAATACCCGTACTTCCAAATTTAAGTACATTGGCAGGATTTACATTCCATTTGTCGTAGTTCAGCATTAAGCCGTCTTGATGAAGACTGAAAACAAAAGCTCCATTGTCGACAGCCATATCTCCACCCAAATGGTACTGCTCCTTCTCTTTTCTATCTTTTATCCACAACCCAAAATCCAGGTTATTCTGAATGACGGAACCACTAAATACAGTATTGACAAGTTCAATGTTGCTGACCTTGATTTTATTGATCAGAGCCGAATAGTAAAGGGTGCTATCCAAGGTGTTAATATCCAAGGTAACATTGTTTATCTCTGTCCCACTATAGACTATTTTTGGTGCATCCAATTTGGCCAATATTGTTTTTGTTTCACTGTTAAACATCCCATCCAGCGTGATATCTTTCATTTCTGTCAGTTCTGGGACAAAGTCCTGGACAAATTTGGTACGGGTCAACTGTGCCGAAAACTCGATGCTTTGCGGCTCATATTTAGGTACCTTAACAGGTTGTCCGGGTTGGTAATACACTTGCAAAATATCCTGAATCGCATTTTGCAGTTCCAGAATTTTGTACTTTCCGACCAAGTGGGCATTGAAAAAAGCGGATTTTAAAAGCAGTAAATTTCTGGTTGTATCCGATTTTGCAATCAGGGAAATACTATCCAGGGAATAATAGGCGTCGTTGTACGCAATAGAAGAGTTGGTGATATGGGCCTCCCCATTCAAAAAGTTTGGATCTGCTGAAGTAAAATGCCCGACCATCTTACCGTGGTATTTGAAATCATCCGCCATTAGCTTCAGATTTTTGAGGTTGATGGTGTCAACCATCAATTCAAAATCCACTTGTGGATATTTAGATTTCATATTGGCCGAGGCATCCAGCTTTAATTTAATATTGGGGTCAGGACTCACCACGGAAGCTTTAATATCTCCTTTGTCTGCAGTGAGGTTCATATCTATATTCTGGTAACGATAACCCATAGCATCCATACGGTTTACTTTGCCGTCGAAATTGGCGACAAGTTTTTTGGGATCCGTTCCGTGTCCTTTTATTTTCCCCTCAAATGAAAGTATACCCAGGGTGCTATCCATTTTCATGATCTGGCCAATATCAAAATCACGGATGCTAACAAAAGCATCGTAGGTCGTATCTCTGCCCGCCATGCTCACTTTCCCATTAACTTTGGCTGTTCCTTTTTCGGTCACCAGTGAGAGGTTGGTGTCAAAGGCAGTCATTCCCCCCTTAAAGGTTCCGGTTAGTCCGATTGTATTGGGCAGCTGAAGACCTGTTGGCAACATGGTTTTGGCGACAAGTTTTTCAATATCTGAGCGACCTGTTGTTAATTTTTTCAGATTAAGGTCCATCGACATCTTATCTACATCCGGCAGCCCCTTTAGGCGCAGACTTGCAATAACCCGTGTATTGGACAAGGTCTGGAAATCAATACTGGGAATATTTAGATCATTTAGTTTGCCCACCACGCGACCATCGATATTGAACTTTTTGTCCATCAACGGCTTCATAACCTGCATCGTGTCAAGGAACGGTGCAAAGAAATAAATGTCGCGCATATCGACATGGCTCTTTTTGATCGTCGCATTCACGTAAATCAATTCTGGTTTTTTGGTAATAATATCCAGTGAAGGGTAGCTTACTTTTAGGTAGTCCCGAATGAGTGTACGTGGTGTTTCCGCATAGAGGTTCTTAATTTCTGCCCCTGTATTGGTATATTTAAAGTCCCCTTTAAGCTGTTTGATAACAAGGCCTGAGTGATCGGATGCGGTCAATTCATGCAATGATCCACTGATCGAATCCTCACTATAATATAAATCCGTCAGATTTGTTTTTATTCCCGGAATCTTGATGTTGAAATAATCAAAGCCTTTCATACGGACTTGATTGTCATCACGGTAAGCTAGACTTGTATTATCGATATTGATATCTTTGGCCGAGACAACCCATTTGATTTTTGTAGTATCAGCAGTTGTATTACCTTTTTCTGGAGTTTTCTTGGCTATTTTACCAAAGAGTATATCATTGTCGGAACCGTCCAAGTGGATAGTTTGGATATCGACCAGTTCCTTATTTAAATCAATCTTGTTGATATCCGCACGGAGATTTTTAATGTTAAACTTGGTTTTCAACGCACTGGATTGATCCTCATAGCGGACAAGGATATTGGCCAGGTCGGCAATTTGTATCCCCAAATCCGGAAGCAGGGTTGTTGTCTGTGCCGTCTTGTCTGTGATACCAAAGTCTTTGACTGTTGGGGCCGTGCCTTCAACGACCGGTTTCCATTGTTTTACGGTCGCATTTAAACCATCTATTTTTACCTTCGGTAGGTTGAAGGCCATGTTTTTTGTCAGGTCAAATTTCTTGATATTGGTGTTTAGTGTACCTAAATAGACGTCAGCACTTGTTCCGATAACGTCATCAGCGTAAACGATATGAAATTTATCAAGCTTTATTTTATCGAGATTGAACAGCAGGGCAGAGGTGGTATCGGCCGTAGGCTTGCTTTCCTTTTCGGATGCAAATGCTTTGACGATATAATCAAAATTAAAGGAACTGTCCGGTAGTGTTCTGCGAATTTTTGCGGTAATTCCTTTCGCTTCGATACTTTGGATCTCGACGGTGTTTTTCAATAGCTTGAGCATATTGATGTCTACAGCTATACGCTCTCCAGCGACCAGGGTATCTTTGCTCTGATCTTCTAGATAGATATCCTGTAACACTAATTTTTTTGGAAAATCAATGTTTATATAACCGATTTTTACCGGCGTACCTATTTTTCCTTCGACATAATGAGTTACTTTTCCTGCAATATAGTTCTGAACGGAGGGTATTCGGATTAAAAATACAACTAGAATAACCAGCGCAATTATTACTCCAATAATCCACAATATTGTTTTGAAAGCAATTCGGGTAAATCTGTTCAACGTATAATTTGATTTAAGTATCTACTAATAAAAATTAAAACGGAAAAAAGTTTGCAAAGTTTTTCAGATATATAACTTATATCACCGCCATTTCAGCAAACTAAGATAAATTTGCTTGTATATGCAAGTTTAATTTGTACTACATATGTATGCAAATATTAGACAATTCCCCATTTTCCCCCTAAAAGTTGTGTTATTGAGAGGATCACATATAAAACACATCAAATAATTGACCAAACCATTTTTGGAGTATAAAGTTTTTTGTTTTTTAATTTTATGTTAACAAAAGCATGTGATATCGATCAATTTGTTAAAAGAGATTACTCCATGAGCTTTTTGTATTTTCCCCAATTTTCAAAAATCACCCATAACCAGATAATGAAAAGTACAGCCCAGATAATTAATCCCATTTGGCTATAAAAAATCATGTTATGTGTAAAAATGCCGATGAGTATTGGAAAGATGACCAATGCGCCTAAGGTTCTCGTCTTGGGGAGGATAAACAATAAGCCCCCCAGAATTTCGATGATTGCAACGAGCGGCATCAACCATTTTATCGTGACAAAAGCCTGAAATACCTTTTGCATATCCATGTCCATAGGTGGAACAGGCATATAATGAAAGATTTTATCTAAGCCCGCATTAATAAAAAGAAGGCCAAACAAGACACAAAGGATATTCTTTATGATGTTCATGATCGTAAAATTTAAGGACCAATTATTTAACAGTAATTGTTGTTGGAGGTTCCGCAGAATCATCCGGCTTTTCCTCTTCTTTCTTTTCGCTGTTTCGTTCCACAGTGATTGTACATTCGGTGAGCAGCGCAGCTACTGCACCAATAGCAGCAAATACAGGTGCTAAGATCAGCCCTAGTGCGCCAACAGTAATTGGAAAACTCATGATTTCTTTGCCATGTTTGTCCGAAATACTGATTTTATTTACATTACCCTCTGCAATGATTTCTTTGATCTTTTGTAAAAGGTTTTCACCGTTGATTTGAAATGTTTCCTTGAATCCCATAATGTTATAATTTAAGTTCGCTCTTATAAAGTTATTCATTTTTTTACAGGAATTCTTATAAAGTTAAAAATCAACAGAAAGGCGATAACACAAAATTTTTGTCATTCTATGGAATCATATATGGGCATGAGAGTAAATGAAGGGAACGCAGCCCGAAAAGTAAAGGCAAATCAAAAAAAAGTCCCGCGAAACTCGCGGGACTTTGAAAAATATTGTTGATCGTTTTAACCTAAAGTGGTCAAGCTATCTTGAAGAATCTTGATTTTAGCTTCTGCATCAGCTTTCTTGCTTTTTTCGTTTTCAACGATTTCTGGTTTTGCATTTTGTACAAAACGTTCGTTTGAAAGCTTTTTGTCTACCGACACCAAGAATCCTCTCAGGTAGTCTAGTTCTTTTTCGATACGTTCGCGCTCTGCATCTACATCAATATTGTTTTCCAGAAGCACATAACACTCATCCTTACCCGCCAAGAAACTTGTTGCACCAGCTACTTTTTCCGTAACAAATGTGACAGCTTCTAGGTTAGCAATTTTCGTGATGATTGCAATATACTGTGCCAGATCAATGTCAGACTGCTGGTTGATCGCCAGAGGTAATGCTACTTTTGGTGAGATACCTTTCGAATTCCGGATATTACGAACTTCGGAAATGATCTGTTGTGCTACAGCAAAATCTTTAATCACCTGCTCGTCAAAAGCACTTACTTTTGGGAATTCAGCGACAATGATACAGTCTTTTTCCTCTTTTATACCAAACAGTTCATCGTGCCACAGTTCTTCCGTTAGGAAAGGCATAAACGGATGCACCAAAGTCAATATACGTTGGAAGAAGGATTTTACCATTTCCAAAGTTTCTGAAGCAATTGGTGAGCCATAAGTTGGTTTCACCAGTTCAAGGTACCAGGCACAGAAGTCGTCCCATACCAATTTATAAGTTGTCATCAAGGCATCTGATAAACGGTAATGCTTGAAGTTTTCTTCAATTTCAGTCAATGCTTGGTTGAATCGTGCATCAAACCATGCAGCTGATATTTTGTCCGACGCTGAAGCTGGAGCATCGATGATTTCTAAGCCTTTCACCAAACGGAAGGCATTCCAGATTTTATTGGCAAAATTACGACCCTGTACACACAGCTCAACATCAAAAGGTAAGTCATTTCCAGCAGGAGCTGTCAATAACATGCCCATGCGCGTTGCGTCAGCACCATATTCGTTCATCAAATCAATAGGATCAGGTGAATTACCCAAAGATTTTGACATCTTGCGACCTAATTTGTCGCGTACAATACCTGTAAAATAAACATTTTCAAAAGGGAGCTGTCCACGGAATTCATAGCCTGATACAATCATGCGTGCTACCCAGAAGAAAATAATATCCGGTGCAGTGACTAGATCCTGTGTTGGGTAGTAATAGTTGATCTCTTCATTTTCAGGTTCATTGATACCATTGAATACCGAAATTGGCCATAACCAAGCTGAAAACCAAGTGTCAAGCACATCTTCGTCCTGACGTAGATCTGCAAGCGTTAGACCCGCATTGCCCGATTTTTGCTGTGCCAGTGAAAGCGCTTCTTCGGCGGTCTGTGCAACGACAAAATCATCGTTACCATCACCATAGAAGTAAGCAGGTATTTGATGTCCCCACCACAATTGTCTTGAAATGTTCCAATCTGTTACATTTTCCATCCAGTTGCGATAGCTATTTTTGAATTTCGTTGGATGGAATTTAATGGTATCATCCATGACATTATCCAAGGCAGGTTTTCCCAGGTCTTCCATTTTCAGGAACCATTGGTTAGAGATCTTAGGTTCAATAACAGCACCGGTTCTTTCAGATGTTCCGACATTATTGGTGTAGTTTTCTACTTTTTCCAGCAATCCTTTTTCTTCCAGTTCTTTTTCGATCTCTTTACGTACTTTGAAGCGATCCATACCAGCATAATGTAAGCCGTTGTCGTTTAATTTCGCTTCATCGGTGAAGATATCCACAAATTCCAGATCATGCTTTTTACCTAGTTCGTAGTCATTGATATCGTGTGCTGGAGTTACCTTAAGACAGCCTGTACCAAATTCAAGATCCACATATTCATCTTCAATGATATTCACTTTACGTCCGACGATTGGTACGATCACTTGTTTTCCTTTTAACCAAGTGTAGCGTTCGTCGTTTGGATTGATACATACTGCTGTATCACCAAAGATTGTTTCTGGACGGGTTGTGGCAACGACAATATATTTGTCCGTTCCTTCAACCTGATATTTCAGATGGTATAATTTACCGTTCTTTTCCTTGTAAACAACTTCTTCGTCGGAAATATTGGTTTTTGCTTCTGGATCCCAGTTAACCATGCGGTAACCACGATAGATTAATCCTTTATTGTAAAGGTCAACAAATACACGGATCACCGATTGATACAATTCAGGATCCATGGTAAAACGGGTACGATCCCAATCACAGGAAGCGCCTAGTTTTTCCAGTTGCTTTAAGATAATGCCACCGTACTTTTCTTTCCATTCCCAAGCATGCTTTAAAAAATCCTCACGAGATAGGGATCTTTTGTCAATGCCTTGCTCCTTTAACATAGCGACGACCTTAGCTTCAGTGGCGATGGAGGCGTGGTCTGTCCCTGGTACCCAACAAGCGTTTTTACCCTGCATGCGTGCGCGGCGAATCAAAACGTCTTGAATAGTATTGTTCAGCATATGACCCATGTGCAATACGCCAGTGACATTCGGTGGCGGCATTACAATCGTATAAGGTTCACGTTCGTCAGGAGTAGACCGGAAAAATCCGTTCGCTTTCCAATAGCTGTACCATTTTTCTTCAGCTTCTTTTGGATTGTAAGTTTTCGCTATGCTCATTTTAAATTCTATATTCAATTTTTTAAGGAATACAAAAGTAAGGAATTCTATGTTATTTTCCTTGTTATCATTGATCTTGTTATTGATTGTAGATCAAAGACCAAGGATAAGGGGTGAAGGATCAACGTTAAGGAGCAATGATTAAAGATCAGAGCTGAAGGATGACAAGGGGGCGAGCATTAAAGATCGAAGAGAATGTACAAAGAGGCAAAAATTAAAAAGTCGGAACCATTCAAATAAACCGAAGGCTTGTACAAGTAGAATCTCAATACTCACTACTAACTACTCAAACCTTAATACTTTTTTAATCTTTTCTTCATATTACTAGTCGATTAGCCTAGTTTTAACGTAAATTAATGTAAATTTGCCTGTTTTATTTTTACACGAAGGGATGCAACGATTTGCGAACGAACTTAGGGCGTTAACACAATATTTTTTGTTTTGGCTAATTATCTGTTTTATAGATAGATTTATTTTTATTTCTGCTTTTTTTGAGAAAATAGGAACAGCTCATTTCACTGAGGTTTTTAGAATTTATTTTCATGGATTAAGCCTTGATTTTTCAGCCGTATCCTATATCTGTACCATTCCCTTTCTTGTTTATTGTATACTTGGATTTTTTCCAAAGGCCCAGCCGAAACGCATCATCCTTGATATTTACACAATTGTCGTACTGGTTTTATTTTTTGTGACCAGTTTTATCAATGTTAATATCTATCGAGAATGGGGCGATAAAATATCAAAACGAGCTATAGATGCTTTCCTGGCATCACCATCCGGAGCGGTAGCTTCTGCGGAGTCTACACCTGTTTTTCTTCCGATCCTCGGAATGTTAGTGGGGATATTTTGCGGGTATTTTCTCTACCGTTGGATGTTTAAAAAAGTACATTTTTATAATGTTAAATCACCGATTGGCAACTTTGTAAAACTGGCTGTCGGCATTTTTGTTCTCTTTACCTTTATCCGCGGGGGGTATGGCCGTGCGACACTAAACCCTAGTAAAGCTTATTATTCTGAGGTTACCTTTTATAATCATGCGGCTGTGAATACACAATGGTCGCTTTTGCGCGACTTTTTTACCAAGAGTACAAAACTGAAAAGTCCTTATGATTTCTATGGTTCGGATCAACAAGGTCTTCAAGAGCACTTGAAGCCTGCGTTCCAGAGTCAGCCTGATTCCGCTGTCGAAGTTTTATCTACCACACGTCCCAATGTTGTTATCATCATGTTGGAAAGTTTTGTCGGTGATCTCATCCAGTCTTTGGGTGGTGAAAAAGGCATTACACCACATATGGAAGAATTGATCAAAGGTGGAATTTTATTTGATCACATCTATTCCGCTGCCGATCGTTCGGATAAGGGGATGGTTGCTATACTCAGTGGATTTCCAGCACAGGGACCGGAAAGTATTATTAAGTATATTGACAAACACGAAAATATGCCTGCCATTGGTCAGGAATTTGACCATGCAGGTTATGAAACTTCATTTTATCATGGTGGACAAAGTGAATTTTATAATTTCAAGTCCTACATGTTGACACATGGTATTTCCAGAGTGATTGATAACGCCAATTTTGGTTTGGATGCCGAGCGCGCTTCCTGGGGAGTCTACGATCATGTGGTGTTCAACCAGATGATTCATGATTTTAGAAAGGAGAAACAACCCTTTTTCTCGACGATATTTACATTGATCAATCACGAACCATTTGAATTAAAGCACGGTTATAAATTTGGTAGTACCAATAACGCCGATAAGTTCAGAAGCACGGCGAATTATACGGACTCGGCTGTTTTCGATTTTATTGGTAAAGCCAAGAAAGAAGCCTGGTACAAAAATACACTTTTTGTGATTGTCGCGGATCACGGCCATCGTTTGCCATCGGAAAAATGGGAACTTTTCCATCCCAATAGATTCCATATCCCACTGCTGTTTTTTGGGGATGTCATCAAGCCGGAATACCGGGGTAAAATCTTCAATCGCATCGGAAACCAAACAGATTTGGCAACGACACTGTTGACGCAGTTGAAACTTCCGACCAATAGATATCATTGGAGCCGTGATTTACTTAATCCGACGACACCACAGATCGCTTTCTATAATTCCAAAGATGCCTTTGGTGCCGTTACACCAGAACAGGCAGTATCTTTTGATAATGTTGGCCGAATCATCAACTATAGATCCAATAAAGAATATCCTGCTGCCAAAACCGATAGTATATTGAATATTGCCAAAGCGTATTATCAGCAGGTCTATCGTGAATTTCTAAAATATTAACCTGATGAAGTTAAGAGGAATATTAGCACCCTATTTTGCAGTCGCCATTCGCTTTGCCTTTCTTTTAATCGTTTATGCCCTGCTCAGATGGGGGTTTTATCTGCTGAATGCCTCATTATTTCCTAACGTAAATGCAGGAAAACTGTTTGTAATGTTTGGCGGAGGTGTGCGTTTTGATACAGTAGCTTTGCTCTATCTGAATATTCTTTACATTGTTATGCAGACGGTCCCTGGACCATTCACTTATAATCCGACCTATCAACGGATTTCCAAATGGATCTTTGTCGTAGTTAATTCGCTAGGGATCGCCTTGAACCTGATAGACTATGCCTATTATCCTTTTACACTAAAGCGGACCACTGGTACAGTATTGAGCCAGTTTTCAAATGAATCCAACTTGTTTAAATTGGCATTTGACTTTTGTCTTGATTACTGGTATCTCCTGCTGGTATTTGCATTACTCGTCTATGGACTATCGAAATCTTATCAGTTGATCCAACTGGAAAAACCAAAACGTTATTCCTGGAAACCTTTCCTCGTTCAGGTTCCTTTCTTTTTATTGACTGCTTTTCTTTTTATAGGTGGTGTTCGTGGCGGCTGGGCACACAGTACCCGTCCGATTACATTGAGCAATGCGGGTGACTATGTGGACACCCCCGAAGAAATGAATATTGTACTGAATACGCCATTTAGTATATTGAAAACCTTAAAAGCTGTTAGTCTCAAGCCGGTGAACTATTATCCAGAGCAGGAGCTGAACAAGTTGTATGATCCGATCCATCTTCCACAAACAGACAAACCCTTCAATAAAAAGAATGTTGTTGTATTGATTTTGGAAAGTTTTGCAAAGGAACATTTTGGTGAACTGAATAAAGATATTCAAGATGGAAAATATAAAGGTTATACTCCTTTTCTAGATTCTTTGATTCGCAACGGCTATACCTTTACAGATACCTATGCTAATGGTCGCAAATCCATCGATGCCTTACCTTCGGTGATTACAGGTATCCCTTCCATAGGCGAACCCTTTGTGCTTTCAGTGTATTCTGGTAATGAGACCACTAGTTTGGCTAAACTCTTGGGAAAAAAAGGATATGAAACTGCATTTTTCCATGGTGCTCCGAATGGAAGTATGGGTTTCTCAGCCTATATGAAGTTAGCAGGAATTCAACATTATTTTGGTAAAAACGAATATAACAATGATCAGGATTTTGATGGTATCTGGGGAATCTGGGATGAACCTTTTCTACAGTTTACCGCTAATAAAATCAATACGTTAAAACAACCGTTTTTTGCAAGCTTCTTTTCGCTGTCCTCACACCATCCTTTTAAGGTGCCAGAAAAGTATCAGGGCAAATTTCCGAAAGGACCGCTACCGGTGCAGGAACCAATCGGCTATACCGACAATGCACTTCGCGAATTCTTTGCGACTGCATCTAAAATGCCTTGGTTTAACAATACCTTATTTGTGATCTGCGCTGATCACGCAACTGTAAGTTACCTTCCCGAGTATCAGACTACAGCTGGAGGCTTTCAGATCCCGATTATATTTTATGCTCCAGGCGAAGGATTGGTCGGTAAGGCGGATAAACTGGTGCAACAGATCGATATTATGCCCACCGTTTTAAATTATCTCCATTACGATGAACCCTATTTTGCGTTCGGTTCGGATGCGTTTAAACCAGGAAGGGATAATTTTGTCCTGAACAATAATGCTGGGAGCTACAATTTTTACTACAAAGACTATATGATGTCTTACGATGGCTTAAAGCCGGTATCCCTTTATAATATGAAACAGGATCGGTTGATGAAGCAGGACCTGATAAAACAACATCCGGCAGTCTTGGATACGATGGAAACTAAGATGAAAGCCTTTATTCAACAATATAACAATCGGATGATTGAAAATAAGTTGACCTATAAAAAGTAGGTCAACTTAATTCATTTGCTGTTTTTGAAATTTGATCCGGATGCTCCTGTCTATAACAAAAAGAACCAAATCATAAATGATATAGATGAATGGCAAGGTAACAATGACCAATAGGATAAAACCTCGACTGTTATCTGTAAAAATACCATTGACCAGGTAATTTGCCAAACTGGTCCAAAACCAACAAAATCCATAGAATGAACCTGGTACGATCAGGTTTCCAATGAGTAGTGCATAACGATACCGGCCTATTTTGTACTTTTTATAGATATACTTGATGTGTAAATAGAATAGTATAATGGATCCGATCAATGCAAGGAGTTCAGGATGGATCCAGAGAATTGCGCTTGCTAAAAATGAGGTCTTTTCCCCAACTTCGATTTTAAAACTTTCTTGTTTTCCGACAGACGCAATAGTCCAATGAACGAGCGTGTCAGTTTGCTGTTTAGGAGCGCCCAAATTCTGCGCATAAGCCTTCATCTTATTTCCCGTATGCAGGTACAGATCAATTGGTCCAAAAGAAGACCAGTACTTCGAAGGAAATAGGAGATATTCAATTTCATATTTTGTGAGGATATCCCGACGGTCATAACCCATCAAAGCACGGTACTGAATTTTAATACTGTTTTCACCCTTATGAAGTTTGGCTGTAAAATAAAAGGCATCATTTAGGTTAATTCGCTCCCATTCCGCATTTCCATAGCTGATCTCATAGTAACCATCTTTGAACCGTAAAAACGGTAATTTAGGATTTTTTTGATCTAATGGAATAGATTTAATCTCTTTTTGGTTAACAGTCACGTTTTCTAATCCATCTAAATTGAGCGCAAGAAACACCAAGGGAAAGTCCATGTTTTCCTCGGCATGGATGATATATTCTATATTGAATTGGCTCTGATAATCATAATCTACCGTGTCGCGCACAAGGTGTATATCAATTCGTTCGCGAAGTACTTTTGCTTTACTCGAAGGAACCAATTGGGCCGTAATGCTATGGGGACCAAATGGATTGGCCATGTTGGCTGAGAGTGCCAACACCGAAAGCAAAAGAATAATCGTTAGACCTATTATCTTACTGTTCATAATTGTTTATTTAATGCATCTTCCATTCCGCTGGCTATAAATGAACCTCGCAGGCTTATTTAATTCGCTGATAGCTTCTTAGCAAACAAATATCTACAGGTGAAAGTATAAATTAAAAAGAAGAAATTAAAACCTTGATTTAGATTCGCAGGCAGAAACCTCACAAAAGCCGCAGGAGGTGAGCAAGGGGGAGGATAGACATTCTGTCCAATCCATATTCGTAGAATACCTAAGGAAATCAAGCCGAGAGAAGGGGAGGCAAAGTATAATAAAAAAGACCTGTACGATTCGTACAGGTCTTTTTTATGTTATAATTTTGGTAACAATTATACCCCCAACAATAAACGAGCTGGATCTTCTAATAATTGTTTTACACGAACCAAGAAGCTTACTGACTCACGACCGTCAATAATACGGTGATCGTAAGAAAGTGCAATGTACATCATCGGACGGATAACAACCTGACCGTTCTCAGCGATCGGACGTTGGATAATGTTGTGCATACCCAAGATTGCTGATTGTGGTGCGTTGATGATAGGCGTTGACATCATGGATCCAAATACACCACCATTAGTGATTGTAAATGTACCACCAGTCATCTCGTCGATCGTTAACTTGTTGTCACGTGCTTTACCCGCCAATGTAGCAATCGCTTTTTCGATTTGCTCCAATGACATCGCATCTGCGTTACGGATAATAGGAACAACTAGCCCTTTAGGAGCGGAAACTGCAATTGAAATATCTGCAAAATCAGAATACACGATTTCATTTTCTTCGATACGAGCATTCACTGCTGGCCATTCTGCCAATGCTGTAGTTACTGCTTTTGTAAAGAAAGACATGAAACCAAGACCGATACCAAATTTCTCTTTGAACGTATCTTTATATTTAGCACGTAGATCCATGATCGGCTGCATATTGACTTCGTTGAAAGTTGTCAACATGGCTGTTTCGTTTTTAACAGCTACTAAACGTTTTGCGATAGTTTTACGTAAAGAGGATAATTTCTCACGACGCTCGTTTCTTGAACCAGCAACTGGTGCAACAGTAGTTGTAGCAGCAGGAGCAGCAGGTTTCGCAGCTGGAGCTGCAGCTTTTGCAACAGGTTGAGCCTTGTCAGCATCTTCTTTTGTGATGCGGCCATCTTTACCTGTTCCTTTTATAGTTGAAGGATCAATTCCTTTTTCTCTCAAAATTTTTGCGGCAGCAGGAGAGGCTGTACCAGCAGCGTAGCTATCTGGATCTTCGTCTTTTGCAGCAGCAGCTGGAGCTGCAGTTGATGATGCCTCAGCAGCAGGTGCAGCAGCAGGAGCTGAACCACCAGCAGGAGCTTGACCTTCTTCAATTGTACAAACGACAGCACCGATTTCTAAAGTATCACCTTCTTGTGCAATGATTCTTAAGATACCTGCTTTTTCAGCTGGTAATTCAAACGTCGCTTTGTCTGACTCCAGTTCGGCGATGTTTTCATCCATCTCCACATAATCGCCATCTTGTTTCAACCATTGTGATAAGGTTACCTCCGTGATAGATTCACCTACGGTTGGTACTTTAATTTCTAAGCTCATATATAATGTTCTTTATTAACAATTGCGTCCTATACATAAGACGCAATTGATTTTAAATTGTTTTTATTCGAATGATTTATTTAAGATCGCTGCTTGTTGAGCAACGTGTTGCTTCATATAACCTGTTGCTGTACTTCCGCTTTCTTTACGTGCTACGAAACCTGTAAATGCAATCTCAGTACCCATCAGTTTGCGGCAGTAGTAAGACCATGCACCCATGTTCTCATTTTCCTCTTGTACCCATACAAACTCTTTGGCTTTGTTGTATTTTTTACGGATCGCTT
Source organism: Sphingobacterium sp. ML3W (assembly GCF_029542085.1). Classification (NCBI taxonomy): domain Bacteria; kingdom Pseudomonadati; phylum Bacteroidota; class Sphingobacteriia; order Sphingobacteriales; family Sphingobacteriaceae; genus Sphingobacterium; species Sphingobacterium sp. ML3W. The sequence continues at coordinate 5,836,033 of NZ_CP107036.1, forward strand.
TCAACTGCTCAGCAGGGATTGGGAACAATTGCTCGATGCGAACGATTGCTACATCCTTACGTTTGTCAGCTTCTTGTTTTTCCAATAAGTCATAATAAACTTTACCAGAACAGAACAATACACGTTTTACATCTTTTGCAGCTACATTTGCATCATCGATGACCTCTTGGAATACGCCTTCTGTGAAGTCTTTCAATGGAGAAACAACTTTCGGGTGACGCAACAATGATTTCGGTGTAAAGATCACCAATGGTTTACGGAATTCGCGTACCAATTGACGACGTAACAAGTGGAAGTAATTGGCGGGTACTGTACAGTTTGCCAAGATCATGTTCTCATCTGCACATAATTCCAAGAATCTTTCGATACGTGCCGAAGAGTGCTCAGGACCCTGTCCTTCCATACCATGTGGAAGCATCATCACTAAGCCGTTTGAACGTCTCCATTTTGTTTCCGCACTCGATAGATATTGATCTACGATGATTTGAGCACCATTGTAGAAATCACCGAATTGTGCTTCCCAAATTGTTAACGAGTTTGGATTAGAAGATGCATAACCATATTCAAAACCTAAAACAGCATATTCTGAAAGTAAGGAGTTGTAGATCGAGAATTTGTCGCCACCTTTGATATTTGCCAATGGAATATATTTCTCTTCAGAATCTTCTAAAGTCAATACCGCATGACGATGCGAGAATGTACCACGTTGTACATCTTGACCCGAGATACGAACACGGTTGCCTTGATCCAATAAAGTCGCATAAGCCATTAGCTCACCCATTGCCCAATCGTATGCATCATTGCTGATCATTTTTGCACGATCTTCAAACAGACGAGTGATCTTACGGAAGAATTTTTTGTCCGAAGGTAAAGTCGTGATCTCTTTCGCCAATTTCAAGAAAAGATCTTTTGCAACTTTAGTTTTATCCGTAGTTGTCGATACTTCTCCTTTTTTGGCCGGACGTAACCCTTCCCAGGCACCTTTAAACATCGGAAGATCTTCAGTCAATACTTCAATAGTTTTCGCTTCTTCAAGTTTAGTCTGCAATTCCGCCTTAAATTCTTTTTCTATATTTTTTGAATACGCTTCATCAATACTTCCTTCGGAGATTAATTTTTTCGCGTATACTTCTTTTGGATTCGGATGTTTTTCAATGATTTTGTACAACAAAGGTTGTGTGAACTTAGGCTCATCAGCCTCATTGTGACCAAATCTTCTGTAACATAATAAGTCGATAAATACGTCTGTTTTGTATTTTTGACGGTATTCAACAGCCAAATTAATCGCATAAACTACAGCTTCTGCATCATCTCCATTGACATGGAATACAGGCGAAGAAGTGATTTTTGCAACATCGGTACAATATGTTCCAGAACGTGCATCTTTATAGTTTGTTGTAAATCCGATTTGGTTATTGATAACGATATGTACTGTACCGCCAGTTTTGTAACCATCTAGTTTGGACATTTGAGTTACTTCATAAACTACGCCCTGACCAGCAATTGCAGCATCACCATGGATAATGATCGGTGCAATTTTTGATGAATCACCATCGTATTTGAAGTCGATTTTAGAACGTACCATACCTTCTACAATTGGATCTACTGTTTCCAAATGGGAAGGGTTTGGCGCCAAACTCAAGTGAACGGATTTGCCATCGTTGGTTTTGACTTCAGAAGAGAAACCCAAATGGTATTTTACGTCACCACCGAAGTTTACCTCTGGATCGTCTGCATAGGTTTTACCTTCAAATTCCGAGAAGATGGATTTGTAAGATTTACCCATGATATTGGTCAATACGTTCAAACGACCACGGTGAGCCATACCGATTACAAACTCTTGGATGCCAATTTCCGAACCTTTTTCGATAACTGAGTCCAATGCAGGGATTAAGCTTTCTGCACCTTCCAAAGAGAAACGTTTTTGACCTAAAAACTTAGTACCTAAAAAGTTCTCAAACACAACAGCATGGTTCAGTTTGTTCAGGATTCTCTTTTTGGTATCCAAAGAGAATTTTGGCATATTACGATCCGCTTCCATGCGGTCCTGCAACCATTTTATCTTTTCTGGATTACGGATATATTTGAATTCTGCACCAATAGAACGGCAATAGGTATCTTCAACCAGTTGACGGATATCTTTTAATGTTGCTGGACCTAAGCCAACTTCTACACCTGCATTGAAAACTGTGCTCATGTCTGCCTCAGCAAGACCAAACGTTTCCAATTCCTTTCCAGGGTAGTACTTACGTCTTTCGCGAACAGGGTTGGTGTGAGTGAAGAGGTGGCCACGGTCACGGTAACCGTTGATCATGTTCAGCACATTGATTTCTTTCAATACGTGCTCAGGAGTTGCCTCGCCTACTGAACTTGTTGTTCCACCAGCATTTTGACCGAAATCAAAACCTTCAAAGAATTTTTGCCATCCGAAATCTACCGATTGGGGATCTTGCTTGTACGATTGATATAAGCCATCGACATAAGCCGAATCAGCATTACTCAAATATGTCAGATTGTCCATTTACAATTAAAACTATGAAATTTGTCAAAGTTATGAATAAAAAAAGAGTTTCTAATACTGAAATTGAATAATTTAATCAATAAATCTATCCAATTCTTAACATTTTTAGCATGATTTAAAAGCGCCCTACAGGGCCCTACAAATTTCTTTTGTTTTGAAATTATTTATTTCTGCCGAAGATTTATTTAGCGAATAATTCATCCAATTTTGGAAGACCATTTGGGAAGTTGGTTTTGATCAATTTCTGCCAATCCAAAGCTTTGTTGTCCTTTTCACTTGTGCCTACGCCAGCGACATGGGACCATTGCCCGTATACGGTGGCTGGAGAATAGTCCAAAAGCTGTTCTTCAAACCAGGATGCTCCCTTTAACCAATTGACCTGATACTCATGCACCAGATAACTGGCGGCGATCAATCCCGCCTGATAGGGGATATAACCCGTCTTTTTCAACTGTATCATGGTGCTATTGATAAAATCATCCGCTGTCTGACCGGATTTCCATTTTTCGAATAGATCCTCATTCACCGTTAACGCCGGGATATCTACCGTAGTACTGTTTTTTGAACCCAGCGGTTTGAAAAATACATTTGGATATTTTTTGAGCATAAAACGGAAATAATCCCGCCAAAGTAAGATGTCTATTATTTTTTCGAATCGTTTATCTTTTTTTCCTTCGCCCAATTTCTTAATGTTGTTGTAAAGAAGGATTGGGGATAAAGCTCCAGCAGCGATAAAAGGACCCAATATGACAGGATCCTGCTCCGTTTCTGGATAAGTGGACAATACCGAATGCATAATACTCAATGCAGTATCTTCTCCTCCCAATATATAGATGTCATCAACAGATTTGATCTCCTCATCTGAATAGCCTAGGTCCTTCAACGTGGGGATCTTGGTGTCTTCCAGATGTGGGGGAGTCAGGAAATTTGAGGGGAAAGGAATCGGTTGGCGTACCGTACTCTCACGTTCCACCTTTTTCTTGAAAACGGAAAATCCATTCGGAATATCTTTGATCGGAAAAGGGAGATCTTCTTTATGGTAAAGTGTGTGTCCAATAAAATGGCGGAGGTTGATTTTGCTATTCCAGAGCTCACTCTCTACTTTTTCGGAAATAGAGGTCTCGCGCAGTGCAACTTCCCGATGGTGATAGACTTCATTGACCTGATATTTTTGGGCAATACGAGGGATAATATCCTCCGGTTTGCCAATATAGGTCAGTAGGTCACTTCCGTGGCTTTTTAATTTTTCTTTTAAGGCAGTGACGGCTTCGATCACAAATGCTGCACGCAGTACACCAGTATTTAAATTACCAAATTGATTGCGGTCAAAATAACGGGGATCAAAACAATAGACAGGAATGATGAAGGAACTCTTCTCAGAGGCTTGATAAAATACCTCATTGTCATGAAGTCTTAAATCATTTCTAAACCAGATCATTGTAGCCCTTTTGTCCATAGAGGTGAAGATAAATACTTTTTAGTGCAGCCTATTTTCAGAAGATTTACAAATATATAAGGATATTGTGTTTGTGAAAATATTTAGGCGTGAATTGACATAAAAAGGACAAAGAAGTGGTTTTAGACAAAATTGCTGTATGTAATAAATTTCTGACAACAGCTTCATTTGCTTAAGTCATACGTGGAAAATAGCCTAAACGATCGATGATTGCTCCTATATCGACAGAAAACAAGTTGTTCTAATTATAAAAATAAAAATAGTGTTAAACTTATTTGAGGTTTCTCTGTTCTAAAATTAGGAAATTATGATCGTAGTTAGTCAAAGTATTTGAAGAGAAAACCATCATGGGCTTTTGCAATCTATAGGACAGTTAAAATGAGATCCAGCTTATTGTTTGGTTAATCGTTAAAACCACAGAAGGTAGTTGTATGACCGCCTTAAGAAGAAGAATAAAAAAAGCTGTAATTAGCACATTTATACCATTGAAAGCGAGTGCTCAGAAATAATTATAAGAATGAAAAAGGTTTTAATTAGTGGGCTAAATACCTATTTGGGACGACGGGCGTCATGTTATTTACAAACGAAGGATTTTGATGTTATAGGTTTGGTGCGAAACTTATCTATTTTTAATAAAATCGTGAAGGAGAAAGTGACAGCGAAGCTTTTTGAACTTGATTTGTTGCGAAAAGGACCCGCTTATGATAATTTTAAGATCAGTGATGTGAACTTTGGGATTTATTTTACACAGGTTCCTACCCTGGATAACGATATTCAGCTTCAGCTGGAACTGCTAGGTCTTCGTAATTTTGTTGAAATCTGTAAGCGGGCGGGTAATAACCGCGTGATCTATGTGGCCAGGCTGATGGATGAGCATTTTTTAGAGCCTGTTCGGAATCTATTGGAAGCTTTACGTGTACAGTATACCATTGTGGTAAAAAGCAGTGTCATCGGAAAGGAAAGTGTACTGAACCGAATTTTTAGCAAGTTGGCCAAACGGCAGACCATATTCTATTGGAATTGGGTGGCCTCGCTTAAATTTCATCCCTTACCTTTATTGGATGTCTACCGCTGGCTTCGGGAAATGCCCTGGGAAGGCAACTTTATATCTGAGGTGATTTACCTTGGTGGACATGAAGAGGTAACGTTTAGAAGCTTGTTTTATCAATTTCTCAATTATACTTCCGATACACAAAAGCGCGAGATTGGCGTAAATAAATTTTTTGCGAAGCTATTGCTGAGCCGGTTCAACGATATCAATAAGGAAGATATTGATGAGTTTAGACGGGTGCTCTATTATGAAAAAAATGTGGACAATTCAACCTGGCAGAAAGTCCAGGCCTTTGAATTTACACCGCTGAAAGCCTATGTCAGTATGGATACCTAATTTTTTTCTGAAGGGTCTAACAGCCAGCGGAAACCTGTAATATGCTTATCCTTTCAATGCTTTTTGTGCCTGTCGGTAATGGAGTTTTTTTGGTTTGTGAACTTTTGATATTTATCTAAAGCATTTATAGTCCCAATGGAGATAAACAGGGGTGAATAATTATTTACTTCTAAATTATTCTGTTAAATTTGTGGATTAACGCGTTGATACAGATTTAATATATGGGATACAATAGTCTAGCAGCATGTGTTGCGGATCTTGAAAAACATGGCCATTTAATCCGGATTAAAGAGGAAGTCGATCCTTACCTCGAAATGGCTGCAATTCATATGCGGGTGTTTGATGTCGAGGGACCAGCATTGTATTTTGAAAATATCAAAGGTTCAGAATTTCCCGCTGTATCTAATCTCTTTGGTACATTGGACCGTTCGAAGTTTATGTTTCGTGATTCGTTGGATCATCTTAAAAAATTGGTGGATGTCAAGATGAATCCGGCTGCTGTGCTAAAAAATCCATTTCAATATATCGGTTCATCCATGACTGCTTTAGGTGCCTTACCTTGGAAAAAGAAGTCTGGCGCTCCGATTCTACATGGTAAAACAAGCATCAGCAAGCTTCCTCAAATCGTCAATTGGCCAATGGATGGCGGTGCTTTTGTCACCATGCCACAGGTCTATACGGAAGATGTAAATAAACCTGGAATTATGCATGCCAACTTGGGGATGTACCGGATTCAGCTTTCAGGCAACGATTATATCCCAGACCGAGAAATAGGATTGCATTACCAGCTGCACCGCGGAATCGGTATTCATCAGACAAAGGCCAATGAACTTGGTGTGCCACTTAAGGTAAGTATTTTTGTGGGTGGCCCGCCGGCGCATCCCTTGTCTGCGGTCATGCCTCTGCCAGAAGGCCTTTCTGAAATGATCTTCGCTGGGGCTTTAGGCAATAGAAGGTTCCGTTATTTTTACGATGAGGAAGGTTTTTGTATTTCGGCGGATGCGGATTTTGTGATCACGGGGACTGTTTATCCCAATGAGAATAAACCGGAGGGACCTTTTGGTGATCATATAGGCTATTATAGTCTTACACATCCATTTCCGTTGATGAAGGTGCATAATGTATACCATAAGAAAGATCCGATCTGGTCATTTACAGTAGTTGGGAGACCACCACAGGAAGATACTAGCTTTGGAGCACTTATTCACGAAATCACAGGGGCCGCAATTCCTCAGGAAATCTCCGGTCTGCATGCCGTCAATGCGGTGGACGCGGCAGGAGTGCATCCCTTATTGTTTGCGATAGGATCAGAGCGCTACACACCTTATCAACGAGTGGACCGCCCGCAGGAGATTTTAACCATTGCCAATCAGATTCTTGGAAAAAACCAACTGAGTTTGGCCAAATATCTTTTTATTTCGGCATATGAAGATAATCCCAAGTTGGATATTTATAATATTCCAGCATTTTTAGGACATATTCTGGAACGAATCGATCCTGCGCGAGATCTTCATTTTCAGACAAATACGACCATAGATACCCTAGATTACTCAGGTGATGGATTAAATGCGGGTTCGAAGGTCGTATTTGCAGCTGCGGGAACAAAGAAAAGGGAGCTTGCGCGGGAGTTGCCTGCAAATTTTGATCTGCCAAGGCCTTTCAACCAAGCGAAGTTTGTGATGCCGGGTGTATTGGCTATCGATGGAAAGGCTTTTACGTCCTATGGAGATGAAGCTGCGATAATCCAAGAGTGGTGCCGTGCGGCTGAAGGGTTGGCATGGGAAGGTTTTCCGCTGCTGGTACTGTGCGACGATGCCAGTTTTACAGCCGAGACAGTCAATAACTTCGTCTGGACAACCTTTACGCGGAGTAACCCAGCATTTGATATCTATGGAATCAAAAGCTTTACTACGTTCAAACATTGGGGCTGTGAAGGACCGATTATTATTGACGCACGCACTAAACAGCATCATGCACCAGCATTGATTAAAGATGAAGCTGTTGAAAAACGGGTTGATCAATTGGGAGCAAAAGGTGGCTCGCTCCATGGAATTATTTAGAAATTCAGTAGGAAGGGCTAAATACAAGGAACTTTAATAAACAATTAGCATAAAGCATATACAATTTAATCTGATGAAAACAGAAGAATTATTAGCGAAATCAAAGGGAAGCCAGCTTCAGTTTCAGGAAGTTTTGGATCATATCGCAGAACAGTACACGTATAATCCGACGTCGTTTCAAAATGGAAACCTGAAAAACTCGGCAACGGAAAATCAGGGGAGTGCGAAAGTATTGTATTTCGCTAAACTAAATGATCTTTCTGTCGCAGATACCTTGGTTTTGTTTGCGGAGCATTATCAGAATGTATTGGATAGCCCCGCGGGTGAGGGACATCAAAATATCCGCCAGTTTATGGAAAATGGCTGGGATGGGGTTGTTTTTGAGGCTGATGTACTGACCGATAAATAAGTCGGGAATGTTATGATTCATTTAAGTCAAATATAAGCCAACAGCATTGAAGGATTTGTACAGGATCCGATCAAATATATAGGGGCCTCGAAAGAAGCCCCTATTTTTGTAAACTAATTTGTAGTACAGCGCACCTGTCTATTAACCTTTGCTTTCGCAATCTTCGTCTTTGCTGCCTCCGAAATAGACCATCCAGCAGATGCCAAATTGATCTTGGAATGAACTGTACAGTTCCGCAAAAAAGGTCTCTCCTAAAGGCATTTCCACTACTTTTGCATTGACACTTAAAGCCGTATGTAGGTTTTTTGCTTCTTCAGCATTGTCACACATCAACATCACATAAGTATTATTGCCCTGTACGTACTGCTGGCCAAAAGCTGGAACGACATCGGTGCCCATAAGCATGCTCTCGCCATTGATGGAAATTGCGGTATGACAGATTTTGTTTTTGGCCTCATCTGGAATTGCTGGCATTTGTGGATCTGCGGGGATATCACCATAACGCATGTATCCCGGATTTTTTGTTTGAAAGACCTTCTCATAAAATGTAAAAGCCTCTTCACAGTTACCATCGAAATTTAAATAAGCGTGTAATTTTGCCATGATTTCTAATTTTTGAATATATTGATTATTTCTTGATGCGTATCTTTTTACATTCATGCTGATAAAAGATCCGCGTTATCTTATCTTGTCAAATGTTTCTCCAATGGACAGTAAACCAGGGGACTGTCTGTGGAAGTGAAGATAAAATTAAGCTGAAGTTTTGATAAAAATCTTGCCCTAGGGCAAGATTTGAAAATAGACCGTCGCTGATAAGAAAAATCTTTAATTGCCGTGAACAATTTCTTTTCGGATACGGCTCAATGAGGTATCTGTGATGCCGAGATAAGAGGCGATATGTTTTAAAGGGGCCTGCTGGATCAGGATTGGTTTTTCTTTGATCAAACGCAGGTATCGGCTGGTCGCGGGTTCGGTGATCATGGCAATAGCCCTATTTTTGCTGTGGACCAGTTCTGCTGCCATCCATGAACGCCCCCATTCCCTAAATTCAGGAATACGATGAAATAATTCCTGATGATCTTCAAATCGTATTTTCCAAAGCTTGGTGTCCGCAAGCGCCTGAATATTTTCCACCGTTGGCGTACGTTGAAAAAAAGAAGCAACTTCAATAACGACATCGTTGTCGCTGCAAAAGCCGATCGTGACCTCGTTGCCTTCGTAGTCGTGCAAAAAAGATCGTGTAAGGCCATATTCTATTAAAAAGTAGGCATTTGAAACCTGCCCTTTGTGTAGTATAAAATCACCTTTTTTCATCGTAATGGCCTCGTGTTTCTCTTTTATGGAATTCAGTTCATCGGGCGTAAGTGCCAGGTCACTGTAAAAAGTTCCTATTAGATCCATGTCCTTGGTTTATTTGATTACTAAGTGAATTTAATGATAAATCTTTAAATGTGTTGTTAATCCATTGTGTAATTATTGTAAACAAATAGGTGTTTTGTTGCTAATTTTATTTGTTTGAATTATGTTTTTTAGTAAAAACATAATAAAAATTAAAAATTATTATGAAATTAGTTTTTAATTGTTTTACTTTGTGTCAAGAACATAATGTAAAAACGAAATATTTAAAATTTTCATAATATGTGTGGAATTATTGGCGCTTTTGAATTGAAGCAACCTGCAGACTCATTGAGATCCCAAGTATTGGAAATGTCAAAACGTATTCGTCACCGTGGTCCAGATTGGTCTGGCATATTTACGGGCGAAAAAGCTTTATTGGCCCATGAGCGACTAGCCATTGTTGATCCGAAATCAGGTAGTCAACCTTTGTACAGTCCAGATGGCAAAGTTGTATTGGCTGTAAATGGCGAAATCTATAACCACCATGAATTAAGGAATAGCCTTCCGGATTATGCGTTCGCAACACAGAGCGATTCGGAGGTAATATTGGCATTGTATTTAGCCAAGGGGCCATCGTTTGTTGATGAGTTGAACGGTATCTTTGGTTTTGCGTTATATGATTCACGTGATGACTCATTTTTTGTGGCCCGTGATCACATGGGGATTATCCCATTGTATTATGGAAAAGATGCACAGGGGCAACTGTTTGTCGCTTCTGAATTAAAGTCTTTGGAAGGTTTCTGTGAGACGATCGAACAATTTCCTCCGGGGCATTATTTATATAGTAAAGAAGGTACAACACCACAGCGCTGGTACCAACGCGATTGGGAAAGCTATGATACGGTGAAAGATAATGAGACTGATATCGCTGTATTGCGTAAAGCATTGGAAGATGCAGTACATCGCCAATTGATGTCAGATGTTCCCTATGGTGTATTGCTTTCGGGAGGTCTTGACTCTTCCGTGATTGCGGCGGTGACCAAAAAATTTGCATCCAAACGTATCGAAACCGATGATAAAGAAGACGCATGGTATCCACAATTACATTCTTTTGCTGTTGGCTTGAAAGGTGCACCAGATTTAATCGCAGCACAAAAGGCGGCTGATCATATTGGAACAATCCACCATGAGATCAACTTCACTATTCAGGAAGGCTTGGACGCCATCCGCGATGTAATCTATCACCTGGAGACCTACGATGTGACGACTATTCGTGCTTCGACTCCGATGTACTTACTGGCACGTGTGATCAAATCCATGGGCATCAAAATGGTGTTGTCTGGTGAGGGGTCGGATGAGCTTTTTGGTGGCTATTTATATTTTCACAAGGCACCTAATGCGCAGGAGTTTCATGAAGAAACAGTTCGTAAACTGAAAAAACTGTACCTCTATGACTGTCTACGTGCAAATAAATCGCTAGCAGCCTGGGGTGTCGAAGGACGTGTACCTTTCCTGGATAAAGAATTTATGGATATTGCCATGCGTATTAATCCATCCGATAAAATGATCCGTGAGGGTAAAATGGAGAAATGGGTCGTACGTAAGGCTTTCGAGGATTACCTTCCGGAAAGCATTGCCTGGCGTCAAAAAGAACAGTTCTCGGATGGTGTCGGCTATAGCTGGATAGATACCTTAAAAGAACAGGCAGAAAGCAAGATTTCTGATCAGGAGTTTGCTGCAGCAGCCGAACGTTTCCCAATCAATACACCAAAGAACAAGGAGGAGTTTTTGTATAGAACAATCTTCGAATCGCATTTTCCTTCTGCTGCTGCTGCACAGACCGTTCCATCGGTAAAGTCTGTGGCTTGTAGCACACCAGAAGCCCTTGCTTGGGATGCTTCTTTCCAAAATCTGAATGATCCATCTGGAAGAGCAGTAGCCTCTGTGCATCAGGAGAGCTACGAAAAATCCAAAGTGGAAGCTGTTTAGATAATCAACCGACCATATACTAATGTTGTAATAGGGGTATCCAAGGATACCCTTATTTTTTTTGAATATGTTTTTTGAATTATCTTTAGTAATTTTCGAAAAAAACCAACCCTGCCGAACCTACAGGATGGTGAACTAATTAAATTACAAATGAAACGATATACTAAACAAAGAAATTTGAAGTCTTTTGGGCTGATACTTATGCTATTGAGTAGCTCAGCAATTTTTGCACAAAATAAAGATGCTGTTGTTGCGGCTATTGTCCAGGAAGCCCAGGCAAATTCCCAGCTCGAAAACTATGCTTTTGAACTTGTTGATATGATCGGTCCACGTTTGGTTGGGAGTCCACAGATGCAGCAGGCACATGACTGGGTAGTCAAACAATACACCGCACTTGGTGCGGATGCACGAAATGAACCTTATGGAGAATGGCGTTCCTGGGAAAGAGGGATCTCAGCGGTGACGATGACCTACCCTCGGATTAAATCTCTCGAAGGCACGCAATTAGCCTTTAGTCCGATGACAAAGGAAAAAGGTGTAGAAGCAGAAGTGGTGGCGATGCCTTTGTTTAGTTCTCAGGCTGATTTCCAGTCCTGGCTAAAAACGGTAAAAGGTAAAATTGTCCTGATCGGCATGAACCCGATCTCGGGTCGTTCGGATGCCAACTGGAAGGAATCTGCCTCTGCCCAAAGCTATGAAAAATATCTGGCCTTAAAGAATGGGCAGCTCAAGCAATGGGAACTTAGTATGACCTACACCGGAAGTACACGACGTACGCTGCCATTGGTATTGGAAAACGCTGGAGCAGTAGGTGTGATTGATTCTTACTGGACCGAACTTCCGGGGCTTACACGGATTTTTGATGCGAAATCGAAGCAGATTCCTGTTTTTAATATCGCTTTGGAGGATTATGGCCTCCTTCACCGTATGGCTGTGCGTGGCGTCAAACCTCGTATACTCTTGCAGGGTAAATCCAATGAACTTGGTACAGCGAAGACTTATAATAGCATTGCTGAGATCAAAGGAAAAGAGAAGCCCAATGAGTATGTAGTTCTGTCGGCACATTTAGATTCATGGGATGGGGCTTCGGGTGCGACAGACAATGCAACGGGAGTGATTACGATGATGGAAGCGGTTCGCATCCTGCGGAAAGTATATCCCGAAAATAAAAGAACGATCCTGGTCGGCAACTGGGGAAGTGAGGAACAAGGCTTGAACGGCTCATCGGCTTTTGTGGAAGATCATCCCGATATTGCCAAAAATATACAGGTCGTCTGGAATCAGGATAATGGAACGGGACGTATTGTGCGTATAGGTGGCAGTGGTTTTGAAAAGGCGTATGAATATATCGGTCGTTGGTTACAGTATCTACCCGAAGAATTTCGCAACGAGATCCAGAGCAGCTTTCCGGGAATGCCGGGAACAGGTGGAAGTGACCACTCTTCTTTTGTACAAAAAGGGATTCCGGCCTTTGGCCTTTCTTCCACTTCTTGGGATTATGGAAAAGTAACCTGGCATACGAATCGGGATACCTACGATAAAATTGTCTTCGATGAGGTCAAGCAGAATGCGATTATTGTAGCGATATTAACTTACCTCGCTTGTGAGGAGCCGGAATTGGTGTCAAGAGAGAAAATCGTATTACCTGTGGATAAAACTGGTAAACAAATGGAATGGCCAACAAATTTACAGTCCAAAAGGACAAGTGGTAATTAATGGACTATTAAACAGGTTATTCTTAATAACACAAAGGCGCCAATCAGAAAAGAAAGGCGCCTTTGTATGATAGCTGTTACTGCTTATTTTTTTAGATGCTGATTAAAATAATCCGCAATTTTCTCGTACATATGGATACGATCTTTGCCCATCACATTATGTTCGTGAGTAGGGTATAAGAAATAATCGACTTGTTTCCCGGCCTTAATACAGGCTTCCAAAAACTCCATGCTGTTTTGTTGTACCACTACTGGGTCTTGCGCGCCATGGATGATCAACAACCGTCCTTTTAGCTGATCGGCCTTATTTAATAAGGATGTCAGTTTATATCCTTCAGGGTTTTCCTGAGGTGTGTCCATATAACGCTCACCATACATTACTTCATAAAACTTCCAGTCAATAACTGGACCTCCAGCGACTGCGGCTTTAAAAATATCATTATGATGTAACATAAATGAAGTCGTCATAAATCCACCGAAGCTCCATCCGAAGATCCCCATGCGTTGTTGATCGACAAAGGATTTTGATTTTAGGAATTCAATTCCTTTAAGCTGATCGGCCATTTCATTTTGGCCAAGGTTACGGTGGGTAGCGGTATAAAAATCACGGCCTCGGTAATTGGTACCGCGATTGTCCATCGTAAAAACGATATATCCCTGTTGGGCCATGTAGAGATCAAAGTAACCTGCTCCACCCAACCATTTGTTGGAAACCAATTGCGAATGAGAACCGCCATACAGATAATACATGACCGGATATTTCTTCGCAGGGTCAAAATCATTTGGATAGATGATACGGCCGGTCAGTGGATATTTGCCATCAGCCGAAGTCAGTTGGACAAATTCTATTTTTGGATTATTAATTTTTCCACTGAATGGATTGTCAGCTTTAACCAGGACAGTTCCCTTGCCTGATTTGACCTCCTTGATCTGGATCATGTTTGGCGTTTTCAGGTCACTATATTGGTCATAGATATACTTGCCATCACCACTCAAAGATGCCTGGTGTATGCCCGATTCATTTGTTAGCTGTACTGTTTTTCCGGATTTGAGGTTTACCTCAAATAATTGACGGTCCATACCATTATTGGTGACACCAATATAGCTTATTTTGTTTCCATCAGCCGAGAATTCCAAGAGGTTTTCCAATACAATATCCTTGAAACCTAATTTTTTAATCAGTTTTCCCTCCGTATTGTAGAGGTAAAGCTGGTTGTAGCCATCTTTGTCGGATTGGTAAAGAAATTGATCCGCTGTGTTTGGTAAGAAGGTTAGTGGATTTTCTGGCTCTACCCAAGTTGTTGCGGTTTCCTCAAACAATGTTTTAACCAATGCTCCAGTTTCAGCATTGTATTTATTGAACTTGAGGTCATTTTGACCGCGGTTGAGAACGCCTACATAAATGAATTTGCCTGAAGGATCCCAGTTTACACTGGTCAGGTATTGTTCGCTATGATCTCCGGTCTGTAAGGTTACTTTTTGTCCAGTGACACTGTTGTAGACAACCAGTGTTACCTCCTCCGACTTTTGCCCTGTCATGGGATATTTTATCCATTTGATTTCGGCAACTTTCGGACTCCATTGGGGGAGTGGGTAGTTGGCGACCATGGTTTCATTTTTGCGGTAGTAGAGCAGCTTGTCATTTTGAGCATTCCACCACATGCCTTTTTTTATGCCGAATTCCTGCCGGTGGGTATAATCACTACCATTTACAATACCTTTGTCGCTGTCGTTGGTTACTGCCGTTACTTTTCCGTTTTTGTCAACGATGGCGATATTATTGTCTACCAAATAAGCAACTTTAGAAAGGTCTGTGCTTAGTTCGCGGTTAGCGCCTTGGCTATCGTTGCCGATAAAACTTTCGATATTTTTGGACTTGACATTATAGACGACTGTATATACCTTGTCTTTGCCATCTACCTGGAGCAAGAGTGAATTGCCATCACGCCATTTATAGTCGTAAGGAAACATGCGTAAGCTAAATGTTTCGTTTGGAATTGCAGCTTTTAAAGCTGTTTCGAGCTCAGTTTTAGACAACAAGCCCGTCTCTGTCCAATTGGTTGCTGCACTTTTGGAGAGTAGATTTTGATACGATTTATCGAGGTAAGAGAGGCTGTTTGATTTCGGTATCCAGGAAGCTGCGGTAATCGATGTTGGCGCATAGGTGCGCGGTCCGAATACCGTTTCTTCCAAATTAAGGTTTCGTTGGGCATGGCTGGTTAAGGCACTTGCCAACAAGAAGAATAGCGCAATTCTTTTCATTAGAATAATTTATTTTTAATGATGCTGAGCCGACCATAAGTGTTTTTTGTCCTTATGATGGAGTTTGCTTTTAAATTTTATAGGGCTAAATTAGGGAAATAGCCCTATAAAACCTAGTACAGAATTGTTGCTTGTCTAACTGAAATTGTTGTGTCGATCTATAGTTTGCGGAGCCAGATATTTCTAAACTGGACCAGATCACCATGATCTTGCAGGATAATGGGGCCGGGACCATGGCTCAGTTGTTTCGGAAGTCCTATGTACTCTGTTGTGCCATCAATCTGGGTGTTATTCTGGACAAGGACGCCATTATGGAGAACAGTGACTGTGCCTTTGCTGATCAATAGACTGTCTTTGTTAAACTGGGGAGCCTTGTAGATGATATCGTACACATGCCATTTGTCCGTTACGATGACCTGAGCCAACGGCGGACGTTGTTTGTAAAGACTTCCCGCACCACCATTAACATAGGTCGGATTGTTATTGTTGTCCAATACCTGGATTTCATAGAGCCCCTGCAGGAAAATGCCACTATTCCCTCTGCCTTGTCCTTCACCCTTGATTAGCTCGGGACTCTTCCATTCAATATGGAGTTGAAAGTCACCGAAATGTTCGGTTGTCTCGATATTTCCAGTTCCAGGTTTTACTTCAAGCGTATTGTTGGCTACTGTCCAATTTGCATTTCCC